>DAIMFV010000204.1:0-6448 GCA_036724365.1 Acidimicrobiales bacterium
GGGCCGGTGGCCAGCGCCCGGCGACGGACCCGCCCGCGCACCAGGGCCACCAGCCCGGCCCGGGCCTGGCCCCGCACCCGCCACAGCTCGTCGTCGGGGGCGTCGCAGATCCGGGCCCAACTGGCCTCGTCGGCTTCGTCCCAGTCGGGCAGGACCGTGCGGGACAGCAGATCGCTCATGTCGGCCGACACCCACGTGGCCGCGTGCACGCCGTTGGTGACCGACCCGATCGGCACCTCGTCGGTGGGGACCTGGGGCCACAGGTCGCCGAACATGTCTCGGCTGACCGCGCCGTGCAGCTCGGACACCGCGTTGGAGCGCCCGGCGAGGCGCAGGCCCATCACCGCCATGTTGAAAGGATCGTCGGCGTCGTCGATGGCGCGGTGACCGAGGAACATGAGGTCGTCGACGGTGATCCCGCACTCCGCGGCCCAGCCCCCGAAGTACCGCTCCATCAGCTCCCGCGGGAACCGGTCGATGCCGGCCGGCACGGGGGTGTGCGTGGTGAAGATCGACCCGGCCCGGACCGACTCCAGGGCCTCGGCGAAGCTGAGCCCCTGCTCGTGGATGGTCTGGCGGATCCGTTCGAGACCGAGGAACCCGGCGTGGCCCTCGTTGGTGTGGAAGACCTGGGCGTCGATGCCCAGCGCCTCCAGGGCCCGGATGCCGCCGATGCCGAGCAGGATCTCCTGGCGGAGCCGGTGCTCGGTGTCACCGCCGTAGAGGCGGTCGGTGATGCCCCGCAGCTCGAGCGGGTTCTCCTCCACGTCGGTGTCGAGCAGGTACAGCGGCACCCGACCCACGTCGGCGCGCCACACCCGAGCTTCCAGGGGCGTGCCGGCCAGCTCCACCCGCACCCGGATGTCGTCGCAGAGGGTGAGGGCCATGGCCCAGGGGTCCTGGTCGGGGAAGCGCTCCTCCTGCCAACCGGCCGCGGACAGGGCCTGGCGGAAGTAGCCGTGCCGGTAGAAGAGCCCGACGCCCACCAGGGGCACGCCGAGGTCGCTCGCCGACTTGAGGTGGTCGCCGGCGAGGATGCCGAGCCCCCCGGAGTACTGGGGGAGGGCCTCGGCGATGCCGAACTCGGGGGAGAAGTACGCCACCGACCGCAGCGGCGAGTGCTCGCGGGCCTGGAACCAGCGCGGGGCGTCGAGGTAGCGGGTGAAGTCGTTGTGGACGTCGTGGAGGAACCGGAGGAACGCCTGGTCCTGGGCCAGGTCCCGGAGCCGTTCGGGGCTCACGGTGCCGAGGAGGCCCACCGGGTCGTGGCGGGTGGCGTCCCAGGCCTCGGGGTCGACCCAGCGGAACAGGTCGCGGGTGCGGTCGTCCCACGCCCAGCGCAGGTTCAGGGCCAGCGGTTCCAGCAGGGCCAGCGCCTCGGGCAGCTCGGGACGGACCGTGAAGCTCTTCAGCGCGCGCATGGGGCGACCGTAGCCACGACCGGCCCGACCCGCCCAGGCTGCACCAGGTGTTCACATGCTGGTCACAGGGGCCAGACTGACCCGATGGCCGATGTCCCGGTTCCGCACGATGCCGTGGAGGGCCGTCCGAGCCCGGTGGAGGAGGCCATCCGGAGCCGGCGCACGTCGCTGCTGGTCGACACCGGGCGTGCCGTCGAACCGGCCCTGGTGGCCCGGGTGATCGACGCCGCCACGTGGGCCCCCAACCACAAGCGCACCTGGCCGTGGCGGTTCACGGTCCTCAGCGGCGACGCCCGGGCCCGGCTGGGTTCGGCGTTCGCCGCGGTGGGCGAGGTGCTGGCGATGGACCCCCAGAAGGTGGCCAGCCAGCGCACGAAGTACCTCCGCAGCCCTGTGGTGGTGCTGGTGTGGGTCACCGGCGATCCCGATCCGGTGCGCCGGCGGGAGGACCGCGACGCCACCGCGGCCGCCGTGCAGAACCTGCTGCTGGCCGCAACCGCCAACGGCCTGGCCAGCTACTGGGCGTCGATCTCGGACCACTTCCACGCCCCGGCCCGGGCCGTGGCCGGTGTCGACGACAGCCACGACTTCGTGGCCCTCGTCTACCTGGGCCACCCCACCGGCGCGGTGGCCGCCCCCACCCGCCCCGCGCCCGAGATCACCTGGCTCACCTGAGCGACGCCTGCTTACAGCGACCGGGTGGGGCGACCATAGGATCGGCGGTCGTGAACGTCGACGATCCGGAGTGGTACCGCTCGTCGATCTTCTACGAGGTCCTCGTCCGCGGGTTCTTCGACGCCTCGGGCGACGGCAACGGCGACTTCCGAGGGGTCACCGAGAAGCTCGACTACCTGGAGTGGCTGGGCATCGACTGCCTCTGGCTGCTGCCGTTCTACGAGTCGCCCCTGGCCGACGGCGGGTACGACATCTCCGACTTCTTCAGCGTGCACCCCGACTACGGCACGGTGGGCGACGCCGCCGAACTGATCGACGAGGCCCACCGCCGGGGCATGCGGGTCATCGCCGACATGGTGATGAACCACACGTCGGACCAGCACCCCTGGTTCCAGGAGTCGCGCCAGTCCCGTACCAACCCCCGGGCCGACTGGTACGTGTGGAACGACGACAACGACCGGTGGGCCGAAGCCCGGGTGATCTTCGTGGACACCGAGCCGTCGAACTGGTCGTGGGACACCCAGCGCGAGCAGTACTACTGGCACCGGTTCTTCCACCACCAGCCCGACCTCAACTTCCGCAACCCCGACGTGGCCGACGCCATGATCGACGTGGTGCGGTACTGGCTGGGGCTGGGCCTCGACGGGTTCCGCCTCGACGCCGTGCCGTACCTGTTCGAGGCCGACGGCACCAACGGCGAGAACCTGCCCGAGACCCACGACTACCTGAAGCGGGTGCGCGAGGTCGTGGACCGGGAGTTCCCGGGTCGGGTGCTGCTGGCCGAGGCCAACCAGTGGCCGGCCGACGTCGTCGACTACTTCGGCGATGCCGACGAGTGCCACATGTGCTTCAACTTCCCGCTCATGCCCCGCATGTTCATGGCCGCCCGCCAGGAGAAGGCCAAGCCCATCAAGGAGATCCTGTCGCAGACGCCGGCGATCCCCGACGGCGCGCAGTGGGGCATCTTCCTGCGCAACCACGACGAGCTCACGCTGGAGATGGTCTCCGACGAGGAGCGCGACTACATGTACGCGGAGTACGCCAAGGACCCGCGGATGAAGCGCAACGTGGGGATCGCCCGCCGCCTGGCGCCGCTGATCGACAACGACCGGCGCATCGCCGAGCTGTTCCACGGGTTGCTGTTCTCCATGCCCGGCAGCCCGGTCATGTACTACGGCGACGAGATCGCCATGGGAGACAACATCTACCTGGGCGACCGCGACGGCGTGCGCACGCCGATGCAGTGGACGCCCGATCGCAACGGCGGCTTCTCCAAGGCCGACTTCGCCCAGCTCTACCTGCCGCCGCTCATGGACCCGGTGTACGGGTTCTCGGCCACCAACGTGGAGTCCCAGCTCCGCAACCCGGGGTCGTTCCTGCACTGGGTGCAGCGCATGATCCAGGCCCGCAAGGCCCACCCGGTGTTCGGCATGGGCGAGTTCGAGGCCCTCGACGTGGCCAACGAGGCGGTGTTCGCGTTCCTGCGCACCCAGCACCGCCAGGACAGCGCCGACGACATCGTGCTGTGCGTGAACAACCTGTCGAAGGTCGCCCAGCCGGTGGAGCTCGACCTCCGACGGCTCGCCGGCAAGCAGCCGGTGGAGCTGTTCGGCCGGGTCTTGTTCCCGGCCATCGGCGAGCTGCCGTACTTCGTCACCCTGCCGCCGTACGGCTTCTACTGGTTCTCGCTCGTCGACGAGTTGGGCGACGACCTCCTCTGAAGGTGGGCCTGGCATGGCCGTCTGGGTGCTGATGTTCGACATGCGGGCGCCGGACTTCGGTGCCCCGCGGGGTGAGCTGTACCGGGCCGCCCTCGACATGGCGGCCTGGGCCGACGAGCGGGGGTGCGCGGCCATCGTGGTGCCCGAACACCACTTCTCCGAGGACCACTACCTGCCCTCGCCGTTGGTCATGGCCGGGGCGCTGGCGGCCCGCACCACCCGCTGCGTCATCACGGTGCGCGCCCTGGTGCTGCCGTTGCACGACCCGGTGCGCGCCGCCGAGGACACCCTGGTGGTCGACAACCTGTCCGGTGGGCGGCTCATGGTGGCGCTGGTGCCCGGGTACGCCCCGGCCGAGTTCGCCGGCTTCGACGTGGAGCTCGACGACCGGTTCCGCCTGCTGGAGGAGAAGACCGAGCGCTACGTCGCCGCGCTCTCGGGCGAGCCCCTCGACGAGCACGGCACGGTGGTCACGCCCCGCCCGCTCGGGCGCCGGCCCGCCGTGCTCATCGGTGGTGCCAGCGCCGCCGCAGCCCGTCGGGCCGCCCGGCTCGCCGACGGCTTCTCGCCCGCGGTGGCCGACCCGGAGCTGGTTCGGATCTACGAGGAGGAGTGCGCCCGGCTCGGACGCCCGGCCTCGCCCACGCCGGTGGCCGAGGGGCCCATGAGCGTGTTCGTGTCGACCGACCCCGAACGCGACCGGGCACGACTGGCCCCCCACGTCCGCCACGAGATCGAGTCCTACGCCGCCATCGGGGCCGTGAACGAGGCCTACCGGGAGCTCGACGTGGAGGCGGCCATGGCCCCCGACGGCCAGTTCCCGGTGCTCACCCCCGAGGAGTGCCGTGCGCTCGTCGACGCCCTCGGACCGATCGAGCCCGTGGTGATGAAGCCCCTGCTGGCCGGGTGCGATCCGGCGCTCGGCTGGTCCAGCCTGGAGCTGTTCGCCACCGAGGTGCTGCCCCGCCTGCACGGCTGACAGGGCGCGCCGCTACCGTGCGGGGTCGTGTACGACCAGATGCAGACCTGCTATCGGCACCCCGACCAACCGGCGGGCGTGATCTGCCAGCGATGCGACCGGCCGATCTGTCCGCGGTGCATGAACCAGGCGTCGGTGGGCTTCCACTGCCCGGAGTGCGCCAAGGTCGGCGCCCAGAAGGTGTACCGCGGGACGGCGGCCCTGCAGACCCGGCCGTTGCTCACCCAGGTGTTGATCGCCGCCAACGTGGCGGTGTTCGTGCTGGCCGCCGTGATCGACGGCGGCGGCGCCCTTCAGGGATCCATCGGCAGCGTGCACATCGACTTCGGGCTGATCGCCCGCGCCTTCTACCGGGGCGAGCTCATCGGGGTGGCCGAGGGCGAGTGGTACCGCATGGTCACCTCGGGCTTCCTGCACTTCGGTGTGATCCACCTGCTGTTCAACATGTACGCCCTGTGGATCCTGGGCGGGGCGGTGGAGCACCTCGCGGGCCGGGCCCGGTTGGCGGCGGGCTACGGGGTCTCCGTGCTGGCGGGGGCGCTCGGCGCGCTGGTCCTCAGCCCCGACAGCCTCACCGCCGGCGCGTCGGGCGGGGGGTTCGGCCTGAAGGGCTTCATCCTGGTGGCGCCACGGCTCCAGGGGCTGCCGTTCCGGGGCTCTCCGCTGATCGGCGTGCTCGTGTTGAACCTGTTCATCACCTTCGGCATCTCGAACATCTCGGTGGGCGGCCACGTGGGCGGTCTGCTGGGCGGCGCGGCGGCCGGGTTCGCCTTGTCCGCGCCGGCGCTGCGCCGGCAGAGCCCGGCGTTGGGCTTCGCCCTGTGCATCGGCCTGGCCATCGGCTGCCTGGTGGGCGGCATCGGCGTGGCCTCGGCCGCCTGACCGGGCTGGCGACCCGAAGGGGTTCGGGCGACCCGAGGGCCGCCGGTCAGTCGAAGCGGCCGTGGTACTCGGGCTTGTCCATGAAGTAGCGGGCCACCCCGGACGGGTCGGTGACGCCGGTGCGCAACCGCGGCTCGAGGTAGTCGTAGGTGCCCTGGGGGATGTTGCTGCGGATCATGCCGTCGAAGAGGGCCACGACGGTCACGCCGGCCGACGTCTTGGCCTTGTACTCGGCGGACTCCGAGAAACCGGTCATGAGCTGGCCGCGGGCCATGCCGCCCCGGAGCCGTCCCTCCCAGTAGGAGCGCCCGGCGTCGTCCGGCAGCCGACCGAGGACGTTGCGGTACACCAGGTCCACGAACTGGGCCGCCGAGAGCGAGCCGTAGCGGTTCTTGAACTCGGTCGAGGCCGCGAACTCGTTGGAGATGCGGTTGAGCGACCAGCCCGCCCGTCGCTTCTGGACCCAGAACTCGAGCCCCGGGTGGTCGGGGTTGCGCAGGAAGTAGGCGCGGTAGAGGCGGATCGTCTGGCGCACGTTGGCGTCCATCTCCGTCCCGGTCACCAGGTTGGCCAGGAAGACCTCGGCCTTCTGCCCCCCGGAGATGGCGGCGGTGGCCAGGTTGAGCTCGTTGGTGGTGGGCCGCCGACGGAGCAGGTCCTGGTAGGACTGCGTGACCAGCTGGCTCGGGGTGGCGAACGGTCCCAGGGCCTTGCTGGGACCCGTGGGCGTGGTGCTGCCGCTCGTGGTGCTGGTGGTGGTGCTGGGCGGG
>DAIMFV010000205.1:0-6440 GCA_036724365.1 Acidimicrobiales bacterium
CGGGGGGCACCGGGGCGGGGGGGTCGGGTGCGGCCCCGTGTCCGGTCGCCGCCGGGGCCAGCCACGCCCGCCACTCGGGGGCCAGCCGGCGTAGGTCGTCCACGGTGAGGTGGGCCTCCCGGGCCGCCACCTCGACCCGGGTGCGGATGACGTCGGTGCGGGCTTCCTCGCGCGCCGAGGTGAGCTCGAACCAGATGCCCCCGGCGAGCAGGGCGGTGACCACCACGGCCAGCACGACGTTGGCCACCACGAAGGCCACCCGGCGGGGCACGGGTGCCGGCACCAGCGGGTCCGGCTCGGGCTGGTGGGCTCGGCGCCACGCCCCGCCGGCGACCCAGCCCCAGAACACGCCGGCGCCCGCCGTCCCGGTGAGGACCTGGAACGGTGACCCCGACCCGGTGCGGACCGTCTGCCCGAAGGCCCACAGCCCGAGCGACACGGCCAGCAGGGCGAGCAGCCCGCTGAGTGCGGCCAGCGCCAACCACCCCCACCGGGGCTCGGGCTGTGGCGTGGATTCCATCGCCAGGAGCCTACGGGCGCATCCGAGGGCGTCGACGGGAAGGTCACAGGGGGGCCGGAAGGGTGGCGACCGCGGTCGAGGTGCGCCGCTGGTGGGGGGTGTCGGGCCGCCCTGTGGCGGACGTGCCCGCGTGGCGTGCCTGGCGCGCCTACGCTCGCCGCCGTGGTTAGTGATCGCTATCGCATGCACCGACTCCGCTCCGGAGATGAGTGGGTCCTCGGCACCTTGGCCCGCGGCAACGCCCGCTTCGGCGACGGCAGCGAGCAGGAGTGGCTGCCCCCGCTCGGGAGCGAGGAGGCGTCGAAGTTCGTCAACGACCCGCGCACGATCTGCGTCGTGGCCATCGACATGTCCACCAACCACATCGCCGGGTTCGTGTACGGCTGCGTCCTGTACCGCCGCCACACCAAGCTCGAGCACCTGTGCGTGTACGAGATCGGCGTCGACATCGACCATCGCAAAGAAGGTGTGGGCCCGCTGCTGCTCGAGGGCATCGCCGGCGAGGCCCGACGCATGGGCATCGACCGGGGCTTCGTGATCACCTCGGAGTCCAACCGAGAGGCCGTCAAGCTCTACAGCGACTTCGGCGCCAGCCGCAGCCCCGGCAACGACATCCTCTTCGGCCTCCACTTCTGACGGTCGCTCCACGGACAGGCCGTCTGTCCTCACGTGGGGCCTGGCACCCGGGTCCACTCAGACCGAGCGCAACCCCAGAGCGGTTCCAACGAGCGCCGCTCGGTGGAGGGGTCGGTGGTCTACTCCTGGTCAGGTCGCTCCCAGACCGTCACGGTGTAGTCCTGCAAGAGCCCCGATGTCCGGACGAAGCCCAGCTCCTGCAGGGTTGCATCGATGACGGTGGTTTGAGACGGGCCGATCCAGACGCCCAACACGACCACCCGATCGTTTGAGCCAACGGCGTCTGCCACCGCAGCCGGATCGATGGGCGTGGTGGTCCACGGGCCGAGGGCGTGGATGAGTGGGTCGTCGAACTCCGGTGTGAACCCGACTTGTTGGTCCGGAGTGGCAACCAGGTGGCGGGGCAGGTCCGAATGGGCGGCCAAGATGTAGGCGAGGTCGCCGACGACGATCAAGATGCCATCGTCGCCCCACTGTGCCAGTGCTTCTCGCACCACGTGTTGGGAACCGGGGTGGGGATAGGGCACCCGGTCGGGGGTGGTGAGAACGGCGAGGGCTGCCAAGCCGATCAGGCACGCGTCGGCGATACGGACGCCCACGAGACCCGGTTGTCCCGGTGTCGCCCGGTTTCGCCGCTCGACCAATCGGCCGACGAGGTTGCGGAACCGCTGGAGCAGCCCGGCCCCGCCGACGGCGATGGCCGGCACCAGCCAGAGGCTGTGGCGGCCGCCATGTGATCCCCCGACCGAGATCCAGTCGTTGGTGCTGTTGCCGAAGGGAACCATGCCGGCCGTCGCGGCAGCGGCGGCGAAAGCCATCAACGCGATCAGGAAGCGGGAGGCGACCGTCTCGTGACGGCTGGTGCCGCGCCCGAGCGCTGCCACCAGCAACATCGAGACCGTGGCGACGCCCACGACCTGCATCAGCCTGGTCGGACCGCCTGGGTACACCTCGGCGATCCGACCGAGGTGGCGGATGAGCTGGCGGCCCATCTCCAGCGGGTTCAGGGTGAACGTGAGGTGCCCATCGTGGACCACCTCCTGGTACTCCTGGATGCCGTCCATGTCGGCCGTGTTCCGGGACGCCAGGTACAACACGAGCTGCACGATCCCCTGCGTGACCACGGCGGCGAGACGAACGGCCGTGTCCGATCTCGGGTGGACCAGGAGCACCACGCTGGCCAGCGCGGTGGCGATGGTGAGGTACCCGCTGAACGTGCCGACCACGATCATCGCTGCGGCCCAGGCCAGCCCGGTCGACCAGCGCCACCTCCGGTCGGCCATGCGGGGGATGATGGCCGCGAGGAGCATCACCGCCGCGAAGTCGAAGACGTAGCTCTTGGGTCGCCCGGAGTAGGCGACGTGGACAGGGTTCACGAGCAGGGGGATCGCCGTCACTGCGCTGACCACACGTGAGTGGTGCAGCGCTCGGAGGCCGATGTAGACGATCGGTGGTCCGAGCAGGCCCACGATCAACGACGGTGCGGACATGGCCCAGGTGGAGTGGCCGACGAGCTGACCGACCACATGGAGGAGGGTCGTGAACCCAGGGTGAGCTGAGCCCACCACGAGCAGGTCCCCAGGGGTCAGCGAGATCGCTCCGACGACCACCCACGCATCGTCGAAGAAGAAGCCGTGGCGCGGGATCGAGGTCCACCGCGCCCACGCCCCGAGGAGGGCCAACGTGACCGCAACCGCAACGTCGCGGCGGCGGGTGCTTGCACGTTGGTTCGGCATCCGTCCTCCGTCCAGTTGTTCGAGCGTGTTGCTTCCGAGTGCGAGTTTCACCGGGTTCCTGCGAGCAGGCGCGGGTGCCGGCACCCGCAGCCGCCGACGTGATGTGGCGGCTCGGCTGATCAGCAGGTGCTGCGCCATCGTGGCCGGTGGAGGATAGTTCGGCCGAACCGCTCTCCTACGCTGTGCACCATGTCGACTGGCTCCTCAGCGCTCCCTCACAGCGATGTGCTGCACACCCGGTTCTGTGACCTGGTGGGCTGTCGGCTGCCCATCGTGCAGACCGGCATGGGGTGGGTGTCGGGCGCCAACCTGACCGCCGCCACCGCGGCCGCCGGGGGGCTGGGGATCCTGGCGTCGATCACCATGACCGGCGAGCAGTTTCGCGACGCCGTGCGTCGGGTGCAGGCCGAGACCGACCGGCCCTTCGGCGTGAACCTGCGGGCCGGCCAGCCCGACCTGGCCGAGCGCATCGGGTGGGCCGCCGAGCAGGGTGTGCGGGTGTTCTCCTTCGCCGGTGCGCCCACCAAGGACGCAATCGCCCGCATCCACGACGCCGGCGCCCTGGTCGTGCCCACCGTCGGCGCCCGCCGACACGCCGAGAAGATGCTCGAGTGGGGCGTGGATGCCGTGATCGCCCAGGGCGGCGAGGGCGGCGGCCACACCGGCGAGGTGCCCACCTCGCTGTTGCTGCCCCAGGTCGTCGACGCCGTGGGGGAGCAGATCCCCGTGCTGGGGGCGGGCGGCTTCCACTCCGGACGCGGCCTGGTGGCGGCGCTGGCCTACGGCGCCGACGGCGTGGCCATGGGGACCCGGTTCCTGCTCACCGCCGAGAGCCGCGTGCCCGAGAGCATCAAGGGCCACTACACCGACGCCTCGGTCTTCGACACGGTGGTCACCACCGCACTCGACGGGGCCCCGCAGCGGGTCATCCGCACCGACCTCATCGATGAGCTGGAGAAGGCGTCCATCGTCACCCGCCTGCCGAAGGCCGCGCTGCGGGCGTTCGAGTTCCGCAAGCAGACCGGTACCTCGTTGAAGGACCTGGTGCGGGAGGGACTCGCCATGCGCAAGAGCCAGGACCTCACCTGGCCCCAACTCGCCATGGCCGCCAACGCCCCCATGCTGATCAAGACCGCCCTGGTCGACGGCGACCCGTCGGTGGGGGTGCTGCCCACCGGCCAGGTGGCCGGGGTCATCGACGACCTCCCGACCGTGGCCGAGCTGCTCGACCGCATCGAGGCCGAGGCTCGCCAGACCCTCGCCCGCCTGTCACCTGCCTGAACGGAACGCAACGGTGCCGGAAGGGCACCGGTCCCGGAAGGCGGGGCCCACCGCCCGGCCCACGGGTACGCTGGGTCGTTCCGTCGCCCACCGTGAGGAGGCCCCGTGTCGGCCAAGATCGGCATCCTGGTGGTCGCCTACAACGCGGCGTCCACGCTCGAGCGAGTGCTCGACCGCATACCCGCCGACTTCCGGCCTCGAATCGCCAAGGTGCTGGTGGGAGACGACGCCAGCCAGGACAGCACGCACCTGGTCGCGCTCGGCTACCAGCAGATCAACACCGACCTGCCCATCGAGGTGGTCCGCCACCCCGAGAACCTCGGCTACGGCGGCAACCAGAAGGCGGGCTACCAGTGGGCCATGGACCACGGCCTGGACATCGTGGTCCTGTTGCACGGCGACGGGCAGTACGCCCCCGAGATCCTGGCCGACATGGTGGCGCCGATCGAACAGGGCGAGGCCGACGCGGTGTTCGGGTCCCGGATGCTGGAGCCCGGCGCGGCCCGTCGGGGCGGCATGCCCCGTTACAAGTACGTCGGCAACAAGATCCTCACCCGGCTCGAGAACGCCATCGCCGGTGCCCACCTGTCCGAGTGGCACTCGGGTTACCGGGCCTACTCGGTGGCGGCGCTGCGTGACCTGCCGCTCGAGGTGAACGACGACGGCTTCAACTTCGACACCCAGGTGATCGTGCAGTTGATCGAGGCCGGCAAGCGCATCGTGGAGATCCCGATCCCCACCTACTACGGCGACGAGATCTGCCACGTCAACGGCATGGCCTACGCACGGGAC
This sequence comes from Acidimicrobiales bacterium, assembly GCA_036724365.1. Lineage (GTDB taxonomy): Bacteria > Actinomycetota > Acidimicrobiia > Acidimicrobiales > Iamiaceae > Aquihabitans. The sequence goes on from DAIMFV010000205.1 coordinate 4,966, forward strand.
ATCACCCGTGACGTGGTGCGGTACCGCGCCCACAAGATGGGGTTCGGCACGGGAGACCTGGCCTTCGCCTCGGACGCGTACGAGGAGAAGCACGGCGAGGACTCGTCACACCAGGTCCTGCTGCGCTGGCTCCAGACCTCGCCGCCCGGTCGGGTGCTCGACGTCGGCTGTTCCGACGGGTACCTGGCCGGTGAGCTGCGAGCCCTCGGCCACCACGTGACCGGGGTCGACCTCCGGGCCCACGACGGTGTGAAGGAGCGGGTCGATCACTTCGTGCCCGCCGACCTCGACCAGGGGCTGCCCGAGGAGATCGAGGGCCCGTTCGACCTCGTCGTGCTGGCCGACGTGCTCGAGCACACGAGGGACCCCCTGGGCCTCCTCGCCGAGCTCCGGACCCGCATCGGACCGGCCACCCGCGTGCTGGTGAGCGTGCCGAACTTCGGTCACTGGTACCCACGCGCCCGCGTGGCGGTCGGACGGTTCGACTACGACCGTCGAGGCATCCTCGACCGCGACCACGTTCGGTTCTTCACCAAGCGGAGCTTCGAGCGCGTGATCGCCGAGGCCGGCTACCGCGTGGTGCAGCAGCGGGGCACCGGACTGCCGCTGGAGGTGGCCGAGCGCGGTGCCGACCCTGCGGCGGCTGCCGGCCACCCGGAGCCGGCCGGCCTGGCCTCGGTCGTCGGGCGCCTCGATCGGGCTGCGGTCGCCCTGCGTCCGCAGTTGTTCGCCTACCAGTTGCTCTACGAGCTGAGCCCGCTGGCCTGACTCGCCGGAGTCCGGGCCACCCACCCGGTCCCGCGGCCGGGTGGGTGGCCGTGCGGTGCTCAGGTTCCGGGTTCTGACGGGGCGTCAGATACGCTCGGCGCTCGTATGGACCTGACCTGGAGCGCCGACGAAGAGCGGTTCCGCGCCGAGGTGCGGACGTGGCTGGAGACCGAGCTGGCCGCCTGGCGGAGCCGCCACGACGACCGGATCCTCTCGGGCGACACCACCGAGGGCTTCGCCCAGCACCTGGACTGGGAGCGGTCCCTGTTCGACGCCGGCTACGCCGCGGTGTCGTGGCCCACCGAGGTGGGCGGTCGGGGTGCCAGCCGCTGGGAGTGGCTCATCTTCGAGGAGGAGTACTACCGCGCCGGAGGGCCTCAACGGGTCACCCAGAACGACATCTTCCTGTTGGCCCCCACCGTCTTCGAGTTCGGAACCGCCGAACAACAGGCCCACATCCTGCCCCGCATGGCGGCCGGAGACGACCTTTGGTGCCAGGGGTGGAGCGAACCCAACGCCGGCTCGGACCTGGCCTCGCTGACCAGCCGGGCCATCAGAGACGACGCCCGTGGCGGCTGGGTGCTCAACGGACAGAAGACGTGGACCACCAGGGGAGCCTTCTGCACCCACCTGTTCGGCCTGTTTCGGACGGATCCGGCCAGCGAACGACACAAGGGCCTCACCTACCTGTTGGTGCCCCTCGATCT
>DAIMFV010000206.1:0-1541 GCA_036724365.1 Acidimicrobiales bacterium
CAGCTCACCACCGCACCACGTCGGCCGGCCCGACCCGGCCTCGTACGCTCGGGTGATGCCCTCCCGCGCCGAGCGACCGCCACCGCTGGCCGTGGTGGGCGACCGACTGCTCACTGGTCTGCGCGACGTCACCAGTGACCTCGCCGCCCTCGACGGGTCCGGCTTCTGGGCCGTGGTGCTGCCGTTCGACGGGGAGCCGCTGTGCGCCCGCTTCGACCACGTGCGGCCACCCTAGCCCGAGCGGGGTCGCCCGTGGGTGGGGGTCGACCCCGCCTCGTGGACCTCTTCGCTCGACCGGGCGGCGTTCGAGTCCGGGGTGCGGGCGATCCGGGCGGCCATCGAGCGCGGCGACGTCTACCAGGTCAACCTCACCCGGGTCCTCAGCGCGCCGCTGCCCCCCGGCGCCGACGTGGCGGCCCTGGGCGCGGCGCTCGCCGAGGGCAACCCGGCACCGTTCTCCGCGGTGGTGCGGCTTCCCCGTCAGGGCGTGCACGTCGCCTCGGCGTCGCCCGAGCGCTTCCTGGAGCGCGACGGCGACCGCATCTGGTCGTCTCCGATCAAGGGCACCGCCGCCAGCGCCGACACGTTCCTGCCCAAGGACCGGGCCGAGAACGTGATGATCGTGGACCTGGTGCGCAACGACCTCGGCCGGGTGTGCGAGTGGGGCAGCGTCCAGGTGCCGACGTTGTGCACCGTCGAACCCCATCCCGGTCTCGTGCACCTGGTCTCCACCGTCGAGGGACGACTCCGACCCGGACTCGGCTGGGCCGAGACCATCGACGCCACCTTCCCTCCGGGCTCGGTCACCGGCGCCCCCAAGCTCGCCGCCCTCGACCACATCGCCGCGCTGGAACCGCAGTCTCGCCAGCTCTACTGCGGCGGCGTGGGCTGGGTGGACGCCGATGCCCGTCAGGGTGCGCTCAACGTGGCCATCCGCACGTTCTGGTTCGACGGCGACCACCTCCGCTTCGGCACCGGCGGCGGCATCACGTGGGACTCCGACCCCGGCGGCGAGTGGGCCGAGACCGAGCTGAAGGCCCGTCACCTGCTGCGGGTGGCGGCCGGCACCCATCGCACCGTCCCCGCCGATCCGGAGCCGAGCCGCTAGCTGAGGCTCCGGGCCCGACCGACCCGCGGCGATGCCGCAGGAGCGGAGGAGAGCGTGGACAGTTCCGAGGCGCCAGCCGAGGAGCAGGGCAACCTGGTCCGGGCGCCAGCCCCATCCGCGCACCGATCCTTGGTGACCTAGGTTTCGGGTCAGCGGACGGGGATGAGGGGGCCATCGTGACCGACACCTGGGTGTGGACCGACGGGCGGGTGATGCCGGCGGAACGGGCGAAGGTGGCCGCCACCGACCGGGCCCTGCTGGTGGGCCAGGGCGTCTTCGAGACAGTGCGGGTGAACGGGTCGACCCCGTTCGCCCTGGGCCGCCACCTCGCCCGGCTCCGTCGGTCCGCCGCGGTCGTCCGGCTCCCGGTGCCGTGGTCCGACGACCTGCTCCGCCAGGCCAGCCTCGACACCATCGCCAACAACCTCGCCAA
>DAIMFV010000206.1:1551-4564 GCA_036724365.1 Acidimicrobiales bacterium
CAGGCCGGCCCCGTGGACGGACGGTTGCGCATCACCGTCACCGGCGGCCCCGACGGCGGCGATCCCGCACTGCTCGTCGCCGTCACCCCGGCGCGGCTCCCCCAGGGCGACGCCGCGGTGGTGGTCTCCCCCTGGCCGGTCAACGAGTGCAGCCCGCTCGTGGGGGCCAAGACCACGTCCCGCCTCGACTACCTGCTGGCCCACGACGACGCCCGCAGCCGGGGGGCCGACGAGGCGATCCTCCTCAACACCCGCGGCATGCTCGTGGAGGGGTCGGGATCCAACCTGTTCCTGGTGGTCGCCGGACGGCTCTCCACCCCGGGGCCGGCCACCGGCTGCCTGCCCGGGGTCACCCGGGCGCTGGTCACAGAGCTGATCGAGGTGGCCGAGCGGGACGACCTCACCGTCGACGACCTCCGTCTGGCACCCGAGGCGTTCCTCACCTCCACCACCCGGGGCGTCCAACCCATCTCGTCGGTCGACGGCGAGCCCCTGCGCTCCGCGCCCGGCCCACTCACCACCGCGGCCCGCACCGCCCTCGACAAGCTCCGCGCCGCCACCCTCGAACCCTGACCGGCCGGGCGCACGACCTCCGACCGGTGCCCCGATCGGAGGTCGGCAGCGCGGGCCGGTCGGGCCGGTCGGCCCGAATGCGGCTCGCTACCATCGGCCGAGGCGACGAGGTGACGGGACGGTCCCGCATGCGACCGGCGAGCCGATCGAGGAGCACGTGATGATGACCGACACGCACCACGCCCGCAGGAACCGCCTGGCCGCCCTCGCCGTGGGAGCCCTGTTGCTGGCCGGCTGCGGCTCCTCCGGCTCCGACGAGGCCGACGTCACCACCACCACGAAGGCCCCCACCACCACCGAGGCCAGGTCCACCACCACCGAGGCCGAAGAGACCACCACCACCGGGTCCGACGCCGCCGACCCCTGGACCGCCGACGCCCAGCCCCACCGCGATGCCGTGGGCGAGACGTTCGAGTACGAGTGCCCGGCCGGCGGCGAGGCCGACATCATCTGGGGCGTCGAGACCTACACCGACGACTCGTCGGTGTGCACGGCAGCGGTGCACGTGGGGCTCATCGGCTTCGACGAGGGCGGCACGGTGGAGATCGAGATCGCCCCGGGCCAGGAGCAGTACGAAGCGGGCGCCGCCAACGAGGTCGAATCCCGCCCCTACGGGTCCTGGCCGGGGAGCTTCACCTTCCCCGAGGCCCCGCCCGGGTCCGGCACGTTCGAGGCAGGGGCCGAGTCCTGGGCTCAGACCGCGCTCTCGCTGTCCGTCCCGGCCGGCTCGTCCCGCGCGGTCTCCTGCTCGGGCGGCGGCGAACTGGGTTCGGTCTGGGGCACGGGCACGTACACCGCCGACTCGTCGATCTGCACGGCCGCCGTGCACGCCGGCCTGATCGACCGGGCCGAGGGCGGCCAGGTCACCATCGAGGTGATCGCCGGCCTCGACTCCTTCGAGGGCTCCACCGCCAACGGGGTCACCTCCAGCGCCTACGGCGCCTACGACCCGGCGTTCCGGTTCCAGGTCCCCGCCAACTGACCGGACACCGGTCGGCCCGACGCACGAACGACCCGCGACGACCCGGCCATCGCGTGGGCACCAGGGCCGCCACCAGCCGCCCAGGTACACAAACGACTCGCGACCGCCCGCCGCCAGCCGTCGCCTGGGCACCGGGGCCGCCACCAGCCGCCCAGGTGCACAGACGATCGAGTGGACGACAGGGGGGCCACCAGCCGCCCTGGTGCACAGACGATCAGTCGGGCTCAGTCGGGTGGGGTGGGGGTGGCGGTGGGGAGGGCGAGGGCGCTGAGGGCGGCGCGGAACTGGTCGGACCTCGTCTGCCAGTTCCCGATGCGGGCCGGGGTGGGCGCGGCCGGCGAGAGCAGCACCACCCCACCGGATCCCACCGCATCCAGCGCCGACCGCGTGGCGGACTCGACCGAATCGGCCACCGCCACGACCGACAACCCGCACCGCGCCGCCAGTTCGGTGCCCGTGTCGGGCAGGGTCACCGCGTGCAGGCGCCCGGGCCGCCACCTGCCCACCTCCTCCACCAACGGGGCCAGGTCGACGCCGCGGTCGGTGCCGCCCACCAGGACCACGGTGGGTAGATCCCGGCCGCGCAGCCACGCCAGCGCGGCCGCGGTGGCCGACGGGTTGGAGGCGAGCGCGTCGTCGAGGCACAGCACCCCGGGCGGCCCTTCGCATCGGTCGAGCCGTCCCGGCAGGCTGCTCCGGGCGGCGTCGACCACCGACGCCGTGGTGGGCGCCGGGCCACCGAGACGGTGCACCACCTCCGCGGCGAGCGCGGCGTTGGCCACCCGGTGCACCGGGAGCTCGTCCGGCGCCGGCGGAGCCGCCACCACGACCGGATCCAGCCCCATGGCGGCGATGGCCTCCCGCGCCGCGGCGGACGACTCGGCCACGAGGATCGTGCCGGCCGTACCGCCCTCGTTGCGGAGCAGTCGGAGCTTGTCGGCCACGTAGCGATCGACACCGCCGTGCCAGGACAGGTGGTCCTCGGCGAGGTGGGTGACCACGGCGATGTCGGGCACGTGGTGCAGGTCGGCAGCCTGGTAGCTGGACACCTCCAGCGCCACCGCCGGGGCCTGGTGGTCCCACGTGTCGCCGAACACGGGCGGCCCGAGGTTGCCTGCCACGCCCACCCGCAGGCCGTGGGCGGCCGCCAGCCGGCCCACCAGGTCGCTCACCGTGGACTTGCCCTTGGTGCCGGTGATCCCCACCACGGTGCGGCCGGCGCCGTGGGTGCCCAGCCAGAGGTCGAGCGGGGTGGTGACGGCGGCCCCGGCCTCGACCGCGGCCGGGAGCGGCGGTCGGTAGCGGGGGAACCCGGGCGACCGCACGAAGACCTCCGCCCAGGCGGCCGCCTCCTCCAGGGACACGATCGCTGCACCGGCGAGGCCGGGTGCCAGCCCGGCCGGTGGGTCGTCGACCACGACCCGGACCTCGGCCGGGCCGGCGCCCAGCACGGCGGGG
>DAIMFV010000206.1:4574-6360 GCA_036724365.1 Acidimicrobiales bacterium
CCGCGGCCGGCGGTCATGTCGCGCTCGAAGTGCCCGAGCGAGCCGAGGCTCAAGGCGCCCAGCCCGAGCAGCACCACCCGCCGACCGGCCAGGTCAGCCAGCCGCACCGGTGCCCCCGGGGATGGCGGCCATGGCCCGGGCGATGTCGGCGCCCAGGGCCGCCACCCGTTCCCGGTACTCGGGCGGGAGGGCGTCGACCGCCCCCACGTCGAGGAACGAGGAGGCGTCGAGCCCGTCGGCCTGCAGCACCGACCGGGCCTCGGGCGCCAGGGCGCGGATCACGGCCTGGCCCGACCAGCCCGGCCGCCCGCTCAGCAGCACCACCGCCGCCGCCGACTCGTGACGTTCGCCCACGCAGTCGAACGGCTTGGCGTCGGACCACAGGTCCCGCACCGCGTCGACGTGGTCGGGACGGTCCAACAGCGCGCCGCCGTACTGCTCGGCGATGGCGTCGGGCGACGACGCCGGCCCCAGCATCAACGCGGTGAACAGGCACTTGGCGCACTCGCCACACGCCCGTTGGGTGCGGCTGGCCTCGTTCTCGTTCCACACCGTGAACACCCGGTTGCACGACACGATGTGGGGGGCCAGGCCCCGCGACGCCACCGCGGCGCCGATGGCGAGCTCGGTGAGGGGTCGCAGGAGCGAGAACCACCGGACACCGGTGGGGGCGAAGGCCGCGGCCAGCAGGCGCTCGGCCTCGGACGACTTGGAGTACTGGTGGTTGACCGGCACCCCGTCGGCCGTGACCAGGCTGGGCTCGTCGGCGGAGCGTTCGATGCCCATCACCACGTCGGCCGAGCCGATGGCCACCGCCGTGAGCACGGCGATCGCCGAGGTGATGGCGGTGACCGGCACGTGGCCGTTGGTGGCGCCGGCGGCCACCAGGTCTCGTAGGGCGGGGTCCAGGCGACGGGCCACGCCCAGCAGCGGCCGCCCCAGCGCGGCGGCCAGGTGCTCCTGGGCACCCACCGGGTTCACGGTGAACAGCAGCCCGTCGGGGACGAGCGACGCCACCAGGGCGGAGTCCTTGCCCCCGCCCACCGGCACGAGGGGCGGGACCGAGCCCGGGGCCGGCTCGACGGCCGCGACCGGGTCGTGCTGACCATCGGGACCGTCGGGGGCGGGCCCGAACCACACCGTGAGGTCGCCGGCGTCCTCCCGGAGGTCGACGGGCACCGGCACGGCCAGCCCGTTGCGGTGGGCCAGCTCCCGCAGGCCCTGGTCGTACAGCGCGACCACCAGCGCCCGCTCGGCCGGGCTCAACGAGGGCACCACCAGGGCGGTGGGGACCACGCACTTGTAGTACGACACCCCGGCCACCAGGTGCAGCAGCCGGATGGCGGCCCGGGCGCGCGGCGTGTCGGCCAGCGCCACCGGCAGCTCCACCTCCTCCACCAGCTCGATCGGACCCTGGGCGCCCTGCAGGCGGTACGGCAGTCGGACGGTGGCCCGGCCGCCCCGGTGCGCCACGGTGGGCGCCAGCAGTTGGAAGGGCCCGTCGAGCGGGAGCGGGTGCGCCGGGAGGGTCACCGGTGGTTGATCTCCTGGGAGGCGGACGGCGGCGGTCCGGCGATCGGTCGGGCCGGCCGGCGGCCGCCCAGCCTACCGGCCGCCGTCGCGCACCCCCGCGGGTGACGCCCCGCGTCCCGGCGGGCGACGGTGGCCGGTCGCCGGTCGGGCCCCTGAGCCGCTGGGGACCGCCGGGACGACGTGCCGCGGCACCTGGTGTGGTGCCCGTGGAGGATGATGGAGGCCCCATGTCCCGCCGCGCCCACGACCCCTG
>DAIMFV010000207.1:0-5305 GCA_036724365.1 Acidimicrobiales bacterium
CACCAGCACGGCGTCGGCGGTGACGCTGCACAGGGTGAACAGACCGGACCACCGGTGGCCATCGGGGAACAGGTGCCCGTCGGTGAGGAGTTGGCGCCCCATGGCCCGAACCAGGCGTTCGGCGGCTGCGTCGTTCGGCGGCACCCCGTCGGGGCCCCAGGCACTGCCGCGCAGCAGGTGCACGGCATCGCCGTCCAGCACCGGCCGGTCGAGCGGGAACACCGAGGGCTGCTGGGCCAGCGAGACGCTGGCGTCGACGCCGAACGCGGTGGTGACCGCCGACCCCGGAAGGACCGCGGTGGCGGGGAACCCGGGGCCGGCGGTGATCAACAGACCCGACACCTAGCGACCTCCCTGGTCGGCCACCCGGTCGGCCACGCCGTCGGACGCAGGCGAGCAGGTCCGACGCGAGCAGGGCGGCCCGTTGGTCGAGGGTCGGATCCCACGCACCCGCCGGCACCGGCTCCACCAGCGGAGCGGTGTGGCCGTGGACCTCCACCGGGCGGGACCCGAGCCCGTAGCAGTGCCGGACCGCCGCGGCGTGCTCCTCGGACGACGCCCAGTGCCGGGTGGCCTGGCGCAGCGCCACCCGCACGCGCCACGGCGCCATCTCACCGGGCACGTCGCCGGGCATGTCGCCGGCCGCCGCAGCGCCACCGGCGGCGTCAAGGGGGGCGGTGTAGCCCACCACGCGCTCGGGCACCCGGGTGAGGGCGGCGGCGACCATGGAGGTGCGGAACCGCCGCAGGACCCACACCAGGTCACCCACCGTGGAGCAGCCGGTGGTGGGCCAGGCCTCCCGGTCGAAGAGCTCGTCTCCGGGCTCGCGCGGATCGGGACGAGAGGTGGCGAGGTAGGTGACGGGTACGCCCTGGGTGGCGAGGTGGGCGGCAGCCCGGCGGTGGACGGTGGAGTCCATGGACCGGTTCCACGGCCCGGCGATCACCACCCGCGGGAGGTCCACCGGAAGTGGTGCTCCGCCCGGCGACGTCATCGGCGGATCTGGGAGAGCTCCACCGCGTCCCGGTAGAACTCGCTGTCTCGCTGCAGGTCGGCGCGCGGCCCGAAGGCCTGGAGCCGACCGTCACCCATCACCATGATGCGGTCACAGGTGTTCAGGGTGGACAGGCGGTGAGCGATGACGAAGATCGTGACGTCGCCCCGCAACCGGGTGAACGTCTCGTGCACCAGGGACTCCGAGCGCACGTCGAGGGCACTGGTGGGTTCGTCGAGCACCAGGATCGCCGGCCGCCGCACCAGGGCGCGGGCGATGCAGATCCGCTGTCGCTGCCCGCCCGACAACGCCCCGCCCCGGCTGCCGATGAGCGTGTCGTAGCCCTGTGGCATGGCGAGGATCTCGTCGTGGATGTGGGCCCGCTGCGCTGCTTCCTCGATCTCGTCACGCGACACCTGGGGCCGGTGGAAGGCGATGTTGGCGGCGATGGTGTCGTCGATCAGGCGGGCGTCCTGGGGCACGAACGCCACCTGGTCGAACCAGGAGTCGTCGTCGACGTCGTTGGCGTCGACGCCGTCGAGGAGGTAGCGACCCGCGTCGGGCTGGCGGAGCCGGAGCAGGAGCTGGATGAGCGTGGACTTGCCGCTCCCGGACGGCCCGATGATGCCGATCGCCTCGCCCCGGCCGACCTCGAAGTCCAGGTCGGCCAGGGCCACCCGGTCGCCGTCGTAGCTGTAGCGAACCCGCTCGAACCGCAGGGTGCGCGGGGCGGACAGGACCGTGGCGCCGGAGCGGGGGACGCTGGCGCGCAGGCGGGCCCGCTCGTCGTCGAGGCGCTGGATGAACGGCGCGCCCTCGATGAGCTGGTGGTAGTAGGCCTGCACGAGGCTGGTCTGGTTGAGGGCGCGGACCAGGATGACCACGATCGCGCCCAACGATGCGAGGGGGCGGTCCACCAGGCTGTGCACCGCGAACAACCCGCCCAGGAGCAGCAGGATCGTGGCGAGCTGGTACCCGGCGGTGACCGACTGGCGCAGCACCAGCGACCGCTCGATCGGCTGCACCTCGGCGCGCGTCACGGTGTCCAACTGGTCGACCACCTGACGGGTGACGCCGAAGGCCCGGATCTCCTGGCTCATGCCCAGGGCCTCGAGGGCGCGGGCTCCGTACTCCCGTCCGGCGGCGAGCTGGGCCCGGGACAGCTGCTTGGCCCGGCGGCCCACCGGCCGGAGGATCAGGAACAGGCCGCCTCCCGACACCACGAGCATGGCGGCGGCCACCGGGTCGACGGCGAACGCCGAGATGACCAGCGCGAGGACGAGGAACAGGGTGCTCACCAGGGCGGACACGTTGCCGATGGCGCTGGTGGCCCGGTTCACGTGGCGGACCAGCAGGTCCTGCACGTCTGCTTCCTTGCGGCGGGCCTGTTCGGCCCACGACGCGTTGGCGTAGTCGCGGAACATGCCGGCGCGGATGTCGGTGATCAGTCGTGCGGTCATGCGCGCCGAGACGAAGGCCGAGACGAGTTGGCACAGGAGGCGCACGAGACCGAGCACCAGCGCGACCAGGAGTGACGTGCCGACGGTGAGGTGGTAGTCGTCGAGGGGCCCGAGGTTGGCGGCGATCCCCTCGCCGGCACCGGCGGTGTCGCCGACGGTGAGCGCGATGTTGGCGACCATCACCAGCAGCACGGCCTCCACCGCGCCGGCCGCGAAGGAGGCCCCGGCCATGATCGCCAGGGAGGTCCGATGGCCGGCGACGAGGCTGCTGTAGACGGCCCAGATGCTGCGGTCGTCGGCGAACGGATCGCTGCGATCCGACGGCGGGGCGGTCGGTGGCGGGATCGCCTGGGCCGCCGCCCCGGACGGCGCGGGGCGACCGTCGGTGGGAGTGGGGCTCAGCGATTCGGTCACGTGCGGCTCGACAGGTGGAGGTGGGCGCTCGAGGCCGCCGGCCCCGCTCCCGTCAGTCTGGCACAGGCCGTTCCGCGTCTCGATGGCCGCCCCACGACCGGCGCAGGCCCACGAGCGCCAGGCCGGCCACCGTGCCGAGCAGCCACCACGACCGGGTCGCGAACCGTAGGGGGACCGTCTGGCCACCGACCGCCAGCGTGCGCGACCAGCGCCGCTTCTCGACCTGTTCCCCCGGGAGGCGCCCGGCCGCCTCCATGCGCCGCACCAGCTCGTCGTCGACCGTGAGCAGGTCGCCACCCTCCAGGACGAGCACGCGGAACGTGGGCCCCTCTTCGGCGGGGTACACGTCGGCCACCCGGTCGTGGACGTCCATCGTGATCATCGACCACCGCAGCCCGGCCCAGCCCATGAGCAGTACGACGATGAGCGCGAGCGCCACGCGGACCGCGTTGCGGCCTTGACCGCCCACCCGAACGTCCGTCACCGCAAGATCCCGTAGCGGTGGACGAGCGCGAGCACCGCCAGGGCCACGCCCCACCGCGCCACCAGCGCGGGGGACGATCCCGGTGGCCCGACGGTCCCGACGGTCCCGACGGGAGCGGCGGGTGCGGCGGGTGCGGCGACAGCGGTGGTCCCGGCTGGCGCGACCCCGATCTCACCGGTGACGAGCAGGCCGCCCAGCACAGTGAACGCCACGTCTGCGGGGTCGAACGGGCCGGTGAGGGTGAGGTCGACCGCGGCCGACACCGGCAGCACCAGCACCACGCCGAGGGTGGCCGCCCACGCACCGAGGCGCGGACCGAGCAGGCCCGCCACGGCGAGCACGATGCCGCCCCCGGCGACCAGGTGCGACGCCCAGTCCGATCGATCGGGCAGCACCAGCAACAGGAGGATCGCGACCCCGAGCAGGACCAGCAGGTCCTGACGGAGCGGGCCGGGCGGTGGCCACCACCCGAGCCCCGCCACGGCGGCCTGGCTCCCCCGCCGGTCCGGGACCTGGCCGGGCCCGCGGTCGGAAGGGGAGGGAAGCTCGCGGGGCGGTGGAGTGGTCAACTGGGGGCCATCGACGGGAGGCGGCCCGGGACGGGGCGCAGGGTCCAACAGTACGATCCGGTCCGCATCCACCCAGCACCTCCGCGAGGACCCACTCCAGGTGACCGAGCCCGTACCCACCCGTTCCGGGGCCAGGAGCCCCGAGCCGACCGCACCAGCAGCCGCGCCCGAAACCGCATCAGGAGCTGCGCCGGCAACCGCGCCGGCCGGGCGGGCTGCCATCTCTGCCGGGATGCGCACGTGGGGGCTGGGCACCGCGACGCAGGTGCTGGTGCGCGCCCGCCTCGCCCAGCTCCGCCGTCACGCCACGGTCGGTGCCCACGTGCGCCTGGAGCCGAGCACGCAGATCAAGGGGAACGTGGGCGGTCTGGTGTTGGGAGCCAGGGTGCGCCTGGCCCGGGGGGTCGTGCTGCGGTTGGACACCCCGAACGGACGCCTGCACCTGGGCGACGGCACCGCCGTCCACGAGTACTCGATCCTCCACACCCAACAGGGCTGGATCGAGATCGGCCGCGACGTGTCGATCCACCCGTTCGGGATCATCAACGGCGAGGGCGGGATCCGCATCGGCGACGACGTCCGCATGGCGGCCCGGGTCACGATCCTCTCCAGTACCCACGTCTTCGCGGATCCCCTCACTCCGGTCCGCTGTCAGCCGATCGAGCCGCTCCCCGTGTCCGTCGGCGACGACGTGTGGGTCGGGACGGGCGCGACCGTGCTGGGTGGCGTCACCATCGGACGCGGGGCCGTCGTCGGTGCGGGCGCGGTCGTGAATCGTGACGTGGCCCCGTTCACCGTGGTGGCCGGGGTACCGGCCCGACCGGTAGGGGTCCGGGGTGACCCCTCCCCCGCCGAGCGGAACGTCAGCCGGTGATGCCCTGACGGGCACGTGCCGCCGCCGTCCGCACCAGGTCGCCGCGCCGGATGCCCCGGGAGCGGAGGTGGGCCGACGTGGGGAAGACGACGGCCACGCCGTAGGCAACGCGGTCTCGCCACGCCAACTCCCGCAGGGCCGCCACCTTCGCCATGCCGAACGACCCCGACTCCGCCCGTTGCGCAGCCACGATCGCCGCCTCTCGCGGATCGACGACGACGTCGGCCAACCATCGTTCCCACTCCGGGGCCTCGAACTGCAGGGTGGCGAACGTCTCCCGCACGGCCTGGGCGAGCACAGCCGTACCGCGCCAGCGCTCTGCTTCGGCGGCGAGGACCTGCGGGGGAAGGTCGCCCGATGTGAGATGAGCAGCCAGGTCGCGAAGGGTGCGCAACGGCGGATCGGCCGAACCCAGGACACCGTGGTAGGCCGCATGCAGCGCCCGGTGGGTCAGGCCGAGCGTGGGGATGCGTTCGCCGTCGGCCGGCGCCTGCCCGGCCCACGGCTTGC
>DAIMFV010000207.1:5315-6279 GCA_036724365.1 Acidimicrobiales bacterium
AAGCGGTGGGCGTCGACACCGTGACCGACGCAAGTGATGCGTTCGCCGCCGAGCGCGAAGGTGGTGGCCTGATCGAAGAGCCGATCGATGGGGATGCGAAAGCCATGGGTCCCATCGCTGAGCATGCGGTGCACGTCGAGCTCCACGGCATCGGGCAGGGTGAGGGTCACCGACTTCACGAAACGACGGTCGAAGCCGGGCCGACGCTCCACGTAGCCTCGCCGGCCGCCCATTGCCCCTAGCACTGCGAGCGCCTGCTCCAGCTGCTCGCCGCGCACGAGCAGGTCCAGGTCGGAGAACGCCCGTAGCGACGCGTCGACCTCATCGAGGTGGGCCACCGCCGGTCCCTTGACCACCAGGTGGTCCACCCCGACCGCCCGGAGCCGATGGTGGACCTCGAGCAGTCGCACCTCGAGGTGAAGGCACCACAGCATGGCGTCCTCGTGCCCCGCCCGAGCCTCGTCGACCGCTGCTGCAGGCAATTCGAGGACGCCGGCATCGACTGCCGCGAGCAGTGGGCCCAGCAGCCGGGCCGACCCGGCCCGGGCCACCACCTCAACCGCCCGGTCCACGGGGACGCTGCCGACATCGGGTGCTCCCGGAAGCAACCACCCCGCCAGGCGGCGCAGTGCCAGCTCGCCCTCCCCGATGTTCGACTCGTCCACGATGGGCGATGGTAGGGGCAACCCTCTGGGCGCGGCCGAGGCGAGATGGTGTACGCACATCGGCCCACCAGGTACCGTTGCGGCGTCGTCCGGCCGTGGACGGCGAGGTGGAGGCAACAACAGATCATGGCTGATCACACCGAGGTCGACGGCGCTTCCGATGCGCCAGGCGTGGCTCCCATCGATCGCCGCGCCGCCATGAAGGCCGCGCTGGGTGGTGCTGCGGCGGCGGCGGCGTTCGCCGCCCCCGCATCGAAGGGTTCTCGGTGGCCCCCGGCTACGCCGCCATGGCCACCCCC
>DAIMFV010000208.1:0-1576 GCA_036724365.1 Acidimicrobiales bacterium
AGCCCGTCGGACGGAGAGGTGGGATCGTCGTGGTTCATCGTTGTCCTGCTCTCACGTGAGGCTCTAGGGGGCGTACGACTGGATGACGGGCGAGGCCCGGAGCGCGGTCCGACCCCGATGGAGGAGCGACCGGGCCGCCGGCACCGTGCACCCGAGCGTGTCGGCGACCTCGTCGACCCCGAGGTCGGCGCCGTAGCGGAGGGCGATCGCCGCCGCCTGGTCCGCGGGCAGGGCCCGGACGGCCGCCCACACGCCCTCGTCGTCGAGGGCGGCCAGCGGGTCGACGTCGACGCCGGCCGACCACGAGGCCAACGAGCCGAGCCGCTCCACCGCCCGGTGCTCGCTCGACCGGCGGCGGGCCACCGAGATGGCCTCGTTGATCGCCACCCGCCGCACCCAGGCGCCGGGCCGGTCCATCTTCGACACGCGGTTCCACCGCTGGTAGCCGCGCTCGAAGGCATCCTGGGCGATCTCCTCGGCCCGGTGCCGATCGCCCACGATGGCGATCACGGCCGCGACGATGCTCCTGCTCTCGGCTTCGACGATGTCCACGAAATCGACCATCAGCCTCCGACCCTTCGCGACACACACGCACGAACGCCCCCGCAGGTCGCGCCGCCAGCTTGGCCCGCGCTCGCGCGCCCGCCGCGGACGGGCGCCACCGCCCGCCGGCGAAGCGACCTAGTGCTCTGTTCAGGAACGTTTGCGCTGTTGCGAGCTTGCGAGCCACTGGGCAAACGCCGTCGAGCCGCCGCAACGAAGTGAGGACCGGGCTGACGGAACCAGGAATCGTCCGCCGAAGGCGGTCCACGAGAAGTGGGCAGCGTGCAGCGCAGATGACTCCCAAGCCACGCACAGGTTGCCGGTCACGGCACGAGCGGCGTTCAGCGCAGGAAGTCGAGCAGGTCGGGCATGCGCAGGCGGCTTGCGGTGCCGAGCACCGCCTCGAACGACGCGCCCTGGGCCAGGCGGGCCAGCTCGGCATCGCCGGCGGCGACGGGGTCGGGGCCGCCGGCGGCCACCTTGGGCCGTTGGAGCGACTCGAGCCCCAGCCGGGCCTCGTTGGAGTTGCGGTGCGCGGTCACCTCGATCTCGGCCACCAGGGTGGTGAGGCGGTCGTGGTGGTCGCGGAAGATGCCCGGCCACGGCTCGGGAGACTCGGTGGCCAGATCCCGGAGGGTGACCCCTGGGCGGTGCTGGGACACCGTGGTGGCCCGCATCAGGTCGAGCTCCCGGGCCCGGGTGCGCGCCCGCTCCACCTCGCGCGTGGCACGCGACAGGAAGCGCAGCTCGCCGTTCTCCAACAGGAGCCGGGTGGCCACGAGCTTGAAGAGCAGCGTCTCGAGAACCTCTTCCTCACGTTCGAGGATGGCGTTGATGCGCTCCATGCGTCACTTCCATCGGCCTCGCACCACGGGGGGTGAGGCAAACACGCCGGATTCGCCGACCGTTTGTGGCGGGCGGGACGGGGGGGACCCCCCCCGGCCCCGGCGGGCCCCTCGCCGCCCCGGGGGGGGCCGGGCGGCGCCCCGCCGCGGGGGCCGCCGGGGGCCGCCCCGCCCCGCCCCCCCCCCCC
>DAIMFV010000208.1:1586-6268 GCA_036724365.1 Acidimicrobiales bacterium
AACGGCTGGGACCCCGTCAGGCCGTGGCGGCCTCGTCGCCGATGCGGGCGTGCCAGGGCGACGCCTCGGCGATGGCACTGGCGTAGCCGGCCTTGCGCCGCGCCACCCGACCCTGGGGCCGCTCAGCGGCCTCCTGGGCGGCCGCGCCGTACTGGGCCGAGATGCCTTCACGCAGCATCTCCAGGGCTTCGGACCGAAGCTGGGAGATGCGGGACTCGGTCACGCCGAGGTGGCTGGCCAGCTCCTGAGACTTGCGGCCCTCGAGGAAGTAGCCCGCCACCACGATCCGGTGGCGCTCCGGCAGGAGGTGCACGGCATCACGCAGGTAGGCGTGGAGCTCACGGTTCTCCAGCTCCTCGGACGGCTCCAGGGTGGAGTCGTCGGTGAGCACCTCGACCAGGGTGAGGTCCTCGTCGCCGTCGTTGACGTCGTACTCGAGGGCCAGGACCACCGAGCGGAACATCTTGTCCTGGAGGCGGCGCAGCTCCTCGGGTGTGACGCCCAGGGCCCGGGCGGTCTCCTCCGACGACGGCATGCGTCCGAGGTGGGTGGCCAGGCGCTGCTCGATGGACTCGAGGCGTCGGGCCAGGTTGCGCACGGAGCGGGGCGCCCAGTCGGCCGCCCGCACGGCGTCGAGGATCGCGCCCCGGATGCGCTGGGCGGCGAAGCGGTCGAACGGTACGCCACGAGACTCGTCGTAGCGCCGGGCCGCCTCGACCAGGCCGAGGGCACCGGCCGTGGCCAGTTCCTCGCGGTCGACGTGGCGGGGGAAGTTCACCGCCACCTGGAAGACCACGTGTCGAACCAGCGGAAGGTGCTGTTCGATCAGATCGTGAACGGAGGAGGCTCCGGTTCCTTGCATGTATCGCCCTTCCCCTCGAGCTAACCCGTGTCCAGTGGGTCATCGGAACTACGGACCAACCGGCCGAAGACTTGAGCACAATTGCCCGAATCGGCTCGGAAAATCGAGAGGTCGCGGCCGAAATGAGTCGGACGACCTATGGAATCTGTCGGCGCAACCACTACGCGTGTGCTAGCGCCAGTTAGCGGCTCTCCGGCCCTTTCGCAGCATGTCGTGGTATGCGTACCACCCTTCGCGACCCCTGCAGTGGTGTGAACACGCCCAGTGGTCGAAATGGTTGCTGGAGTTGCCACCCCGACCGGGCGCGATCACCGGCCGGCCACCCGCTCTCAGGCGAAGCGAGCCACCTTCACCCCCCGGTGCGCGAGCGCCCCCAGGAACGCCGGCGCGTCGACCAGGCCCGCCAGTCCCGACGCCCCCGGACCACGGGTCCGCCCGGCGGCCACGTCGACGGCCACCAGGGCCGCCACCGCGCCGCCGGCCACCCCGGGGCGGTCCATGGCCCCCAGGATCTGCACGTCGATGCCCTCGGGCCCCCGGCCCCGCACCTCGACCCGGATCGCGCCCAGCCCACCTTCGGGGTGGGGACGACGGACCATGGGCAGGCGCGCCGTGAGCCGGTCGCGGCGGGTGGCCGCCAGCCGGGCGGTGACCCGACCCACGCCGGGGAAGGCCGGCACCAACAAGACGGCGTCGGGCAGCTCGGCCCGGTAGCAGTCGGCGCCCCCGATGGGATCGGGGAACCACACCAGTTCCCGGCCCGACCCCGCAGGGCGGCGCTGCCAGCCCCCATCGCGCCAGTCGATGGCCTCGCCACCCAGGGCGGCGTGGTGCTGGCGGGCGCAGGCCGGACCACCCGTGCCCAGCCGAGCCACGTGGATCTCGTCGACGGTGTCGAACCGGTCGGCCGCGAAGCGGGCCAGCACGCAGCTCAGCCCGGGTGCGAAGCCGGCACCGATCGCCACCGTCACCCCCCGGGCTTCGGCCTCGGGGCCCAGGTCCAGCAGTTGGCGGGTCTCGTGGACCCCGTCGGTGGTGCACACCACCGAGGTGCCTCGCGCCACCAGGGTGTCGGCCAGCGGCGCCTGCAGCCCCGGGGGGGTCGCCAGGATCACCACGTCGGCCTCCGGGAGGCCGGCGCTCAGCGAGTGGCTCACCGCCTTGGTGCCCAGCGAGGCCACCACCTCGCCCACCCGATCGGCCTTCGGGTCGGCCACCACCACCGACTCCACCTCGGCCGTGGACGCCACCTGGCGCGCGGCCCGCGTCCCCACGGCCCCCAGACCGATGACCGCGATGCGCATCAGCGCAGCTCGGACGGGTCCAGCTCGCGCCAGCCGCCCCGCTGGGGCGGCGTGCCACCGGTACCCCGGAGCCGCAGCACCGCCGCGACGATCCCGCCGACACCCAGGGCCACGAGCGCTCGGCGGATCAAGGTCACTGTGGGGTTCTCCCGGGGATGGTGCGACGGACCTCGTGGGGCTAGCTGGAATCGAACCAGCGACCTCACCCTTATCAGGGGTGCGCTCTAACCAACTGAGCTATAGCCCCGAGCGGGAGCCGACGGTAGCGGCTGGGCCCCTGGTGATGCGAACCGTTCCGGCCGTCGCGGAACCGGGTCGTCGACCGACGGCCTCGGCGGGATCAGCGAGTCGGCGGACGCCGTCGGGGTCGGGGATCTTCCTCGATCACCACGAAGCGGATGCCGCCGGTGGTCTCGCTGATCACGTTCACCAGGGCCGCGGTGAGCACGGTGACCACGGTGGCCGCCAGCACGCCGATGGCCCCGATCATGGCGCACGCCCGCCACATCTGGTCGCCGTAGAAGCGGTAGTTGTCCAGGCCCACGTCGGACATGAACGACTGGACCTTCTCGATCTGACCGCTGGAGTACGCCAGCCCCCACAACAGGGCGAGGGTGGCCATCACCGCGGCGTAGAGGCAGGTGTACAGCACCACCGCCAGCTTGAGCACCGACCAGAGGTCGACCCGCCGGACGATGCGGCGCACCCGCCGACCCTGGCGGCGGCCCACCTTGACCAGGTCGGGATCGGCGTCTTCGCGGCGCCGACGCCTCCCCTCCGGTGGCGCGGCCACTGGGGCCACTGGGGCCACGGCCGGCACCGCGGTGGTGTCGGCATCGGCCACCGGGGGGCCCTCGGGTGGGCGTAGGGGCTCGACCACCGTGGCATCGCCTGAGGAGACCGACCCGGCAGCCGCCACACCCAGGACGAGATCGTCGGCCGCCGACGACTCGTCGTCGAGGTCGAGCGGCGCATGCCCGTCGCCGTTCGAGCCGGGACCGGACCGGGCCGAACGTTCTGGTCGCGGCGTGCGCTTGGGCCCCTTCGTACCGCTCTGGGCCGCGCGGGCGCGTGGCCGTTCGGAACCGGAGGCGGATGGCACGCGCTCAGTCTAGGAAGGGCCGTGGTGGCCCGGGGCATCGCTGCCGCGGTGGGCTGGGGGTGCGGTCAGCCGGTGACGCCGCGTGGCAACCACCGGGCCCGAGCCGTGGCGCGGTGCCCCTGGCGGACCACGGTGACCTGCACGTCGAGGTGATCCTGGAGGAAGGAGACCAGCTCGGCGCCGTTGCGGCGCGCCACCGCCTCGGCACCCGGACGGCCGTCTTCGGCCCCGGCCAGGGCGCTGGCGTCGGCCGCGGCCTGCGCCGCCGCCGCCCGGGCCGCGGGGGCACCGAGGCGAGCCACGCCGTACCCGGCCAGGGCGGCGAAGACCAGCGCCGTGGCCAACAGCAACGAGACCGATCCCCGTTCCCGCCGGCGCCGAGCCGGTGGGGACGGATCGGTGGGGCCGGTGCGTTGGTGGTGCCCGGCGCGCCGGCGTCGGAGGGGTCGGTGGAGCATGGCAGGTCCCTTCCGCGCGCCCCTCGGGCGCGCCGCTCAGGGCGGGCGGAGCGGGGAAGGGTTGGGGCGGGGAAGGTCGGGCGCCGAGCACGCTCCGGGAGGGCCCGGAGCGGATCGGTCAGTCGTCTTCTTCGTCGGCGCTGAGCACCGGGGCCACCGCCGCCACGGTGCGGTCGCCGCTGACGTTCATGACCTTCACGCCGGTGGCGTCACGTCCCTGGGAGGAGATGTCCCGCACCGGCATGCGGGTGACCACCCCGTCGGAGGCGATGGCGAAGATCTCGTCGTCGAGGCTCACCATGAAGGCCGACACCACGAAGCCCTTCTTGGCGGTGAGCTTGATGCCGCGCACACCCTGACCACCACGGTTCTGGATGTTGAACTTGTCGAGCTGGGTGCGCTTGCCGTAGCCGCCGTCGGTCACGATCAGGATGGCGGTGTCGTCTCGGGCCACGTCGCAGGAGACCACTTCGTCGCCCGCCTTCATCTTCATGCCCCGCACCCCGGCCGTGGAGCGGCCCATGGGCCGGACGTCGTCCTGGGTGAACCGGATGGTCATGCCGCTGCGGCTCACCATGAAGATCTCATCGGCGTCGTTCACCGGGATCACCTTCACCAACTCGTCGCCGTCGCGCAGGTTGATGGCGATCAGCCCGGCCCGCAGCGACGAGTCGTACTCGCTGAAGCGGGTCTTCTTCACCTGCCCGTTGCGGGTGGCGAAGAACAGGTACTGGTTGGTCTCGTAGTCCCGCGTGTCGATGATCGCCTTGATCTGCTCGTCGGGCTGCAACGGCAGGAGGTTGACGATGGCGGTGCCCCGGGCCGTGCGGTCCTTCATGGGGATCTCGTGGGCCTTGAGGCGGTACACGCGTCCGAGGTTCGAGAAGAACAGCAGGTAGGCGTGGGCCGTGGTGGTGACGATGTGGGCGATGTAGTCCTCGTCACGGAGCTTGGCC
>DAIMFV010000209.1:0-6241 GCA_036724365.1 Acidimicrobiales bacterium
GTGAGGCCGCGGTGCTTGGGCAGGTCGGGGTCGGTGCGACAGATCACCTCGCCGATGTCGGAGTAGTGGGCGCCCGACGTCCAGACCTTCTGGCCGGTGATGATCCACTCGTCGCCGTCGCGCTCGGCCTTGGTGGTGAGGCTGGCCAGGTCGCTCCCGGCCCCGGGCTCGCTGAAGAGCTGGGCGCCGATGAGGTCGCCGCGGTACATCTTGGGCAGGTAGCGGGCCTTCACGTGATCTTGGGCGTGGGCCAGGATCGTGGGCGCCACCATGCCCAGGCCGATGCCGAAGAAGTTGGTCTTGGGCAGCACGTACCGAGACTCCAGCGAGGCGTAGGCCCGCTCGTGGCCCTTGCCCAGGCCCCGGCCGCCGTACTCGGTGGGCCCGGTGATCCAGCCGAAGCCGGCGTCGTAGCGAGCGGCCCGCCAGCGCTTGGCCTCGGCGATCTGGACCTGCTCCGCTTCTCGGTCGACCTCCTCGAACAGGCTGAGGTCGTCGTCGCCGTCGCCCCAGGTGAACGGCTTGGCGTCGGTGACCCGGAGTTCGGCGTGGGCGTCGAGGAAGGCCCGCGCCTCCTCGGCGAACTCCTCGACGGTCGGCTGGTCGCTCATGGCGTGTCCCTTCGTGCCCGGGTACCCGGACGTCCCTTCGTGCCCGGGTGGCCCGGGCGGCGCTGGCCCGATCGGACGGTGACCGATCAACCGCTTGACTGATCGGTCAAGGTAGCGCGTGCCGGCCCCGGTGGCACCGGGCGACAGCCGCAGCCTCCGGCGGCGAGGGGCTGAGGAAACCTGAGTCGATGGTTGTCAACTTTGACGAGCGGTCGTAGCCTGGAGCCATGGCGATGGACCCGAACCGTTGGACCCTCAAGACCCAGGAGGCGGTGAACGCGGCCGTGTCGCGAGCCGCCGCCGACAACAACCCCGAGGTCACCCCCGACCACCTCCTCGCCGCGCTGCTCGGACAGTCCGAGGGCGTGGTGCTGCCCATCCTCGAGAAGGTGGGCTCGTCGCCCACCTCGTTGCGCAACCGCACCGAGGACGCCCTGGCCAAGCTGCCCAAGGCCTACGGGTCCGAAGCCCGCCTGTCCCGCGACCTCGCCGCGGTGATCGACGCCGCCGACGCCGCCCGGGCCGAGCTCACCGACGAGTACCTCTCCACCGAGCACCTGCTCCTCGCCCTCGCCGACCGCATCGGGCTCACCCGCGAGCAGGTCCTCACCGCCCTGCGGGACGTGCGGGGCAGCCATCGGGTCACCAGCCAGAACCCCGAGGACCAGTACCAGGCCCTGGAGAAGTACGGACGTGACCTCACCGAGGCGGCGCGCCGCGGCAAGCTCGACCCCGTCATCGGGCGAGACGAGGAGATCCGCCGCACCATCCAGGTGCTGTCGCGCCGCTCCAAGAACAACCCGGTGCTCATCGGTGAGCCCGGTGTGGGCAAGACCGCCATCGTGGAGGGCCTGGCCCGTCGCATCGTCGAGGGCGACGTGCCCGAGGGGCTCAAGAACAAGCGCCTCATCAGCCTCGACATGGGCAGCCTGGTGGCCGGCGCCAAGTACCGCGGCGAGTTCGAGGAGCGGCTCAAGGCCGTGCTCAAGGAGATCACCGACGCCGAGGGCGAGGTGATCACCTTCGTCGACGAGCTGCACACCATCGTGGGGGCCGGCAAGGCCGAGGGCGCCATGGACGCCGGCCAGATGATCAAGCCCATGCTCGCCCGGGGCGAGCTGCGCCTCATCGGGGCCACCACCCTCGAGGAGTACCGCAAGTTCATCGAGTCCGACGCCGCGCTGGAGCGTCGGTTCCAGCAGGTCTACGTGGGCCAGCCCACCGTCGAGGACACCATCGCCATCCTGCGCGGCCTCAAGGAGCGCTACGAGGTGCACCACGGCGTGCGCATCCAGGACGCCGCGCTGGTGGCGGCGGCCGTGCTGTCGGACCGCTACATCACCGGGCGGTTCCTGCCCGACAAGGCCATCGACCTGGTCGACGAGGCCGGCTCCAAGCTCCGCATCGAGATCGACTCGCTGCCCACCGAGATCGACGTGGTCGAACGGCGCATCCGTCAGCTGGAGATCGAGCGGGTGGCGCTGGCCAAGGAGACCGACGACGCCTCCGTGGAGCGGCTGGCCGCGCTCGACAAGGAGCTGGCCGACCTGCAGGAGCAGTCGATGGCCATGAAGGCCCACTGGCAGGGTGAGAAGGACGCCATCGCCCAGATCCGCGAGCTCAAGGAGCAGCTCGAGGCCAAGCGCGGCGAGGTGGAGCGCGAGGCCGACCTCGAGAAGGCGGCCGAGATCCGCTACGGCCAGATCCCCCAGCTCGAGCGCCAGGTCGACGAGGCCACGGCCCGGTTGTCGGAGCTGCAGGGCACCGAGCAGATGCTCAAGGAGGAGGTCGACGAGGAGGACGTGGCCGAGATCGTCTCCAAGTGGACCGGCGTCCCGGTGAGCAGGCTCATGGAGGGCGAGATGGCCAAGCTCGTCCGCATGGAAGACGTCCTCCACGAGCGGGTGGTGGGCCAGCACGAGGCCGTGGTGGCCGTGGCCAACGCCATCCGCCGCAGTCGGGCCGGCCTGTCCGACCCGCACCGGCCCATCGGCTCGTTCCTCTTCCTCGGCCCCACCGGTGTGGGCAAGACCGAGCTGGCCCGCACGTTGGCCGACTTCCTCTTCGACGACGAGCGGGCCATGGTCCGCATCGACATGAGCGAGTACATGGAGAAGCACGCCGTGTCGCGGTTGGTGGGTGCGCCCCCCGGCTACGTGGGCTACGACCAGGGCGGCCAGCTCACCGAGGCCGTGCGCCGGCGTCCCTACGCGGTGATCCTGCTCGACGAGATCGAGAAGGCCCACCCCGGCGTGTTCAACATCCTCCTGCAGGTGCTCGACGACGGGCGGCTGACCGACGGTCAGGGTCGCACGGTCGACTTCACCAACACCGTGCTGATCATGACGTCGAACCACCCCGGCGATCCGCTCACCCTGTTCAAGCCCGAGTTCGTGAACCGCATCGACGAGATCGTGCGGTTCCGGGCCCTCGACGAAGCGGATCTGTCCCACATCGTGGGCATCCAGCTGCAGGGCCTGCGGGAACGCCTGGCCGAGCGGCGCATCAGCCTCGTGGTCACCGACGCCGCCGAGCGGGCGTTGGCCGCCGAGGGCTTCGATCCGGCCTTCGGTGCCCGTCCCCTCAAGCGGGTCATCCAGCGGGAGATCGGCGACCGGCTCGCCCTGCAGGTGCTGGAGGGCAAGGTGACCGACGGGGCCACGGTGACCGTCGATGCCGACGCCGACGGAGCCATCACCCTGGCGGTCTGACCCCACCGGCCCGGTTCCGTCGCCGCCCGAGGCTGGGTCAGCAGACGCCGCCCGACCCGAACACCTGGGTCCAGTACAGGTCGCCGTTGGAACCCGCGGTGCGGGCCGCGCCCATGTGCACGTAGGCCGGGTGCAAGACGTTGGACCGGTGGGAGCTGGACGCCAGCCAGGCCTGGAAGATCGCGTCGACGCCGAACTCGGGACCGCCCCGGGCCACGTTCTCACCGGACCACGTCCACTGGTAGCCGGCCTGGCTGATGCGCACCCCGTGGTCGGTGCCGCCCGCTCCGACGTGGGTCATCGTCTCCGTCCGGGCCTGGTGGTCGCTGTGGCCCTGTGCGGCGCTGGCGAGCCGGGGGCACCAGAGCAAGGGACCGCGGCCCTGTCGTGCCCGTTCGGCGTTGACCAGGCTGAGCAGTTCGGTGGTCCACGCCGGGGTTGCCGGACCAGGTGGACGGGTCCCGGTTCGCCGCTGGAACTCGGGTGACTCACTGAACCCGACCATGACCGCGCCGCGACCGATGCCCCCGCGCAGCCGCGCCGCCCAGTGGTCCTGGCCGGCCTGGTCGGGAGGCCGGCCCAGCACGTTGCGGTACACGAGGGTGACGAACTGCGGGTCGCCGAGTGACCCGTAGCGACCGATGAACTCGCCGGACCGCGAGAAGAACTCCGAGATCGCGGTCAGCGTGCGGCGGCCCGACGCGTACTCGCCGGCCCAGTACCCGTGGCCGGCGGCATCGGGGTCCCGGAGGAAGTAGGCGCGGTAGAGGCGACGGACCGAGTCACGCTGCGCCGGGGTGGCTGATCGCGCCACCGAGCGGACCGCCGGTGCGGCCGTGACCGGGCGAGCCGGGCCGAAGGCGGTGCCGGCGGTTGCGGTCGCGGTGATGGTCAGCGCGCCCGCCACCAGGGCGCGTCGAAGCAGGGGGAACGGGGGCATGGGGGGAGCCTGGGGGGGAGGGGAATACTTCTCCCAGCAACCATCGTCGCGCTCGTCGGTGGGCTTGAGGTCCTTTCGGTCACCGCCGGCGGACCGGCCGCACACACCGATCACGACAACGTGTCACACCCTCACCGACGTTCGTCCGCCCGTACCCGCCCCGGTCCCGTCCGCTCGGTACCGTCTCGGTGATGGCGCCGACCGACTGGAACCCGGTGCTCCGCGACGAGCTCGACCAGCCCTACTGGCAGGAGCTGCAGTCGTTCGTGGCCGCGGAGCGCGAGGCCGGACCGGTGTACCCGGCCACCGGCGACGTCTTCGCGGCCCTCCACCTCACGCCACTCGCCCAGGTCAAGGTGGTGATCCTGGGCCAGGACCCCTACCACGGACCCCGGCAGGCCCACGGCCTGTGCTTCTCGGTGCCCGAGGGCGTGCCTCTCCCGCCGTCGCTACGAAACGTCTACCGCGAGCTCAACGACGACCTGGGCCTGCCGATCCCGCGTTCGGGCGATCTCACGCCGTGGGCCCGCCGTGGCGTGCTCCTCCTCAACACCACCCTCACGGTGCGGGCCGGCGCCGCGGCCTCGCACCAGGGCCACGGCTGGGAGGTGTTCACCGACCAGGTGATCCGCGCCGTGTCCGCCAAGCCCGAGACCGTGGTGTTCATCTTGTGGGGCGCGCACGCCCGCAAGAAGCGGGCGTTGGTGGACCGGTCCCGTCACGTGGTGATCGAGTCGGCCCACCCGTCGCCGTTGTCGGCCCACAACGGCTTCTTCGGCAGCCGGCCGTTCTCCCGAGCCAACGCCGCGCTGGTGGCGGCAGGTCGCGACCCCGTCGACTGGAGCCTCCCCGCTCCGTGACCCACCCACCGATCTGGCGTACTTGAGGCCGGCCCCACCCCCCGGACCTGAGGTACGCCAGAACGGCGGGGTGCGGGGAGAGCGATCCGGACCCGGGTGGCGTCGTGGGTCAGGCGGCGGGACGGGAGGTGGTGGTCTCCTCGGCGGGCTCCACGAACTCGACCACCACGGCGTCGGCGCCGGCCCGCAGGGCCAGGTCGGTGAGGGTCTCGCGGGCGTTCTGTTCGGCCCGGTCGAGCACACCGGCCTCCAGTGCGGCGGCCTCGATCTTCTCGCTGCCCATGCGCTGCAGTTCCTGGAGCTCGCCCGGGTTGTCCCTGAAGAAGTCGGCGACCCGGTTGAAGAGGCCGGTGTCGCTCTCCACCACCTTCGACTGCTCGAGGTCGAGCTGCACCTCAGACAGCTCGGCCGGCGGCACCGTGAAGGTGACCACCCGCTCGCCCGTCTGCTCGTCGACGGTGATCCGCGAGGTCACCTCCGACAGCCGGACCACGCCGTCGACCGACCCGACGGCCTGGTAGACGAGCCGTTCGCCGGCCAGGATCCCCGGCAGCCAGTTCACGTCGATCTCGCGGTCCACCAGCACCTGCAGGTTGCCCGTCGACGCGTGCAGGTCGGCGAGATTCTCGAGCGACAGCATCAGCGCCGGACCGGTGCGGTCGACCTCCTTCTCCTTCACCGGGTTGGAGAACCGGGGCAGGAGCGAGAGGGACTGGGCCACCACGATCGCCACCACCAGACCGACGCCCGTGAGCAGGGCGGGCAGGAAGCGGGAGCGGGAACGCGACATCGGGGGTCCTGGGGAAGCGGGGGCAGACACGGTGGGGCGGTTGGGCCCAACAAGGTTGCAACGCCTGTCGGCGGCCCACGATTCCATCACGGGTACCCCCCGGCCGTGACGTCGGGCCCTCCGCGCCGAGGACCGGCAGGTCGGCGGGTGGGTGATCCGTCGGCTCCACGCCGGGTCCCTACGCTGGTCGGGTGAGTCCCCAGCCCCCGCCCCGGTCCGGCCCTCGACGGCCTCCCCGTCCCGGCGATGGGCCCGGTGCCGGGCCGCCCCCCGGCGCCGCGGGTGGGTCCCCGCGACCCCCGGGGCCCCGACGGCCGCCGACCGCACCC
>DAIMFV010000210.1:0-2829 GCA_036724365.1 Acidimicrobiales bacterium
ACACCGAGCGCCACGCCCGGGCCGAGCCCCACCCCGGGGGAGACCCCCGGGCCCACCCCCGACGCCACGGCCACGCCGGGACCGACGTCAACCACCGCGCCCGGCGGCTCCACCACGACCACCCCCGGTCCTCCCGGCCCGTCCACCAGCACGCCCGGCGGATCGGTGTCGCCCACGTCCACCACGCCGCCCCCCGGGGGCACGGCCGGCAGCGGCGCCACGCCGTTGCCACGCACGGGCGTTCCCGCCTCCAACCTGGTGGTCCTCGGCCTGGTGCTGATGGCCACCGGTGCCTCGGTGGTGATCGCCGTCCGCAACCCGCGCCGCACCTAGCCCGCGCCCCGCGATCGAGCGCACCGGCCCGGGTGGCGACCGGGCGGGGGGCGGCGCCGGTACGGTGAGGTCGTGGAACGCAGGATCGTCGGTCTCGAGAACGAGTACGGGGTCACCTGCACCTCTCGCGGCCAGCGTCGGCTCAGCCCCGACGAGGTGGCCCGCTACCTGTTCCGGCGGGTCGTGTCCTGGGGTCGCAGCAGCAACGTGTTCCTGGTGAACGGCGCCCGGCTGTACCTCGACGTGGGCAGCCACCCCGAGTACGCCACGCCCGAGTGCGACTCGGTCCGCGAGTTGGTCATCCACGACAAGGCGGGGGAGCGGATCCTCGAACAGCTCCTGGTGAGCGCCGAGCAGCGCCTGCACGAAGAGGGCATCCGGGGCACGGTGTACCTCTTCAAGAACAACACCGACTCGGCCGGCAACTCCTACGGCTGCCACGAGAACTACCTCACCAGCCGGCGCGACGACTTCGGCCACTACGCCGAGGTGCTCATCCCGTTCCTGGTCAGCCGCCAGATCTACGCCGGCGCCGGCAAGGTCCTCCAGACCGCCCGGGGTGCCATGTTCTCGATCAGCCAGCGGGCCGAGCACATCTGGGAGGGGGTCTCCAGCGCCACCACCCGGTCCCGTCCCATCATCAACACGCGAGACGAACCCCACGCCGACGCCGAGCGGTACCGGCGCCTCCACGTGATCGTGGGCGACTCCAACATGAGCGAGCACGCCACCTTCTTGAAGGTGGGGGCCACCAGCCTGCTCCTGCGCATGTTGGAGGAGCCCAACGTGGTGCTCCGCGACATGACGCTGGAGAACCCGATCCGGGCCATCCGCGAGATCAGCCACGACATCACCTGCACCCGCAAGGTGCGGTTGGCCAACGGGCGCGAGGTGTCGGCGCTGGACATCCAGAGCGAGTACCTCCAGCGGGCCCTCCGGTACGCCGAGACCCGTGGCCTCAGCCCCGAGGAGAAGATGGCGCTCGAAGCGTGGGAGCACGCCATCACCACCATCGAACAGGACCCGCTCTCGCTGGACACCGGGTGCGACTGGGTGATCAAGCACAACCTCATCGAGCACTACCGGGAGCGGCACGGGCTCAGCCTGTCGGATCCGCAGGTGGCGCTGGTCGACCTGCAGTACCACGACATCAACCGGGACCGGGGGCTCTTCTACCGGATGCAGGCCCGCGGCCTGGTCGACCGGATCTGCGACGACGAGGAGATCGACGTCGCCACCGACCAGCCCCCGCAGACCACCCGGGCCCGCCTCCGCGGCGAGTTCATCCGGCGGGCCAAGGAGCGCAAGCGCGACTACACGGTCGACTGGGTCCACCTGAAGCTCAACGACCAGGCCCAGCGCACCGTGCTCTGCAAGGACCCGTTCAAGGCCCACGACGACCGGGTCGAGAAGCTGATCGCCTCGCTGTGACCACGGTGTCCCCCGTGACCGCTCGGCGCCGGGCCCCCCGCCTCCGTCCGCCGGCGCCTCCCACCCGCTGATGCCGTCGTTCGACGAAGCCACCGTGGCCGAGGTCCTCGGCGAACGGGCGGGCATCTGCCGCGTCCGCCTCGACACCGGCGAGCGCGCCTACGCCGTCACCCAGACGACGGGGTCGGTGGCCGTGGGCGACAGGGTGGTGGTGAACACCACCGCGGTCGGTCTGGGCCTCGGTACCGGTGGCTGGCACGTGGTCCACTGGAACCTCACCACCGGACCGTGGTCCACCCCCGGGCCGGGCCACCTCATGAAGCTGCGCTACACCAGTCTCCAGGTCGACACCGGCGCAGCCGAGGAGCACCACCCCGACCTGCCGACCGACCTCGGTGGGGTGCCGGTCGTGGTGGCCGGCCTCCACAGCCACCTGCCGGTGCTGGCCGTGGCCCTCGCTGCCGCCCGACCCGGCATCCGGGTGGCCTACGTGATGACCGATGGTGGGGCGCTGCCCCTCGCGCTGAGCGACACGGTGGCCGACCTCACCGACAGGGGTCTGTTGGTGGGCACCGTCACCGCCGGCCATGCCTTCGGTGGTGACCACGAGTGCCTCAACGTGCCCAGTGCCCTCACCGTGGCCCGCCACCTGCTCCACGCCGACGCCATCGTGGTGGCCATGGGCCCGGGCGTGGCGGGCACGGGGAGCCGGCTCGGCTACACCGGCCTGGAGGTGGCCCCCGCGCTCGACGCCGTCGCGTGGCTCGGCGGCCGTCCCGTGGCCTGTGTCCGGGCGTCGTCGGGAGATGCCCGGGCCCGTCACCAGGGCATCAGCCACCACACCCTCACCGCCCTCGAGGCGGTGCGTTCGGTGGTCCACGTGCCGGTGCCCCCCGGTACCCACGTGCCCGGCCACCTCGCCCGCCACCGGTGGGTGGAGGTGGACCCCGGCCCCATCCACGACCACCTCGCCCGCCACGGCCTGGAGGTGCGGACCATGGGCCGCGGGATCGGAGACGACCGGGCCTTCTTCGACACCGCGGCGAGTGCCGGACGCTTTGCCGC
>DAIMFV010000210.1:2929-6201 GCA_036724365.1 Acidimicrobiales bacterium
GCGCGACCACCCGACTCGCTTCCAGCCGACGGCGTCGCGGTCGACCCGGGCCGGCCGGCGGTCCCGTAGGCTCCCGCGCCCATGACCGCCAGCCGCGTCGAGCGCATCGTGTCGCTCATGAACCTGCTGCACGACACCAGGCGCCCGCTGTCGGCCCAGGAGATCCGCGCCCGGGTGCCCGGCTACCCCGACGTCGACGCCTCGTTCCACCGCCAGTTCGAGCGGGACAAGGACGAGCTGCGCGACATGGGGGTACCCCTCGTGGTCGAGCCGGTGCCGGCGGCCGACCCGCCGCTCATGGGGTACCGGATCGACCGGCGGGACTTCTCCCAGCCGGCGGCGGACCTCGAGACCGACGAGCTCGAGGCCCTCAACCTGGCCGCAGCGGTGGTCGGCTTCACCGGTGGGCTCGGCCGCCGAGCCATGTTCAAGCTCGGTGGTGTCGCCGCCGCGGTGGACCAGCGCGCCGAGGTGGCCGATGACCCGAACCTGGTCACGGTGTTCTCGGCCGTGGTCGACCGGTGCCGGCTGCACCTCCGCTACCGGGGCGAGGAGCGGTCGGTCGATCCGTACCGGATCGAGTTCGCCCGGGGTCGGTGGTACCTGTGCGGCTTCGACCACCACCGGGGCGCGGTGCGCTGGTACCGCGTGGGCCGCATCGAGGGCGCCGTCCGCGCCGACGAACCGGGTACCTCGGATCCGCCGAGCACCACGCCCGAGGAGCTGACCCTGGACCCGTGGGCCCTCCCCGGCGAACATCCGCCGGTGACGGCCGAGGTGTGGTTCGATCCGGTCGCCGCCGTAGGGGTGCGCAACGAGCTCGGTGGGGCGGAGGTGGTCTCCGACGATGCCGACGGGTTCGTGGTCCGGCTCGCGGTGCACCACCGGGAGGGCTTCCGGTCGTGGCTGCTCTCCTTCCTCGACCGGGCCGAGGTCCGGGCGCCCGACGAGCTGCGCACCCTGATGGCCGAGTGGTTGACCGCGGTGGTCGCAGCCGGATCGCAGCACGCCGGCGACGGGGGAGCGGGCGGACGCCGTGGACACGACGGAGACGGTGGAGACGGTGGAGACGGTGGAGACGACGCGGACGGTCGGCGATGAGCCGCATCTCCGTGGCCACCCGGATCCAGCGCCTGCTGGCGATCCTCCAGTGGATCGCGGCGTCGCCCGACGGCGTCGAGATCGAGGCCGCCTGCGAGCGCTTCGACATGGCGCGGGCCGAGCTGCTGGGCGAGCTGCAGATGGCGTCGATGATCGGCGACGGATCGACCAACTTCGACGACATGCCGTTCCTGGTGATCATCGAGGAGAACCGGGTGGAGGTGAGCCTGCTCTCGTTCCGCCAGCCGTTGCGCATGACCCGGGCCGAGCAACTCGCGCTGCTGACCGCCGCCGGGGCCCTGGTGGACCCCGCGGGCGACCCCCGGGACCCGCTGGCCAGGGCCCTGCACAAGCTGGCGGCCCAGCTCGGCGTGACGCCCGGCGAGACCTTCGAGGTGGACCTGGATCACGACGGGGGCCCGCTGGCCCGGGCCCTCGACGACGCCGTGGGCGCCCGCCGCCGGGTCCGCTTCACCTACTGGACGTTCGGACGCGACGCAGTCGGGGAGCGATCGGTCGAGCCCTGGCGGGTGTTCAGCCGGGACGACGAGTGGTACCTGGTGGGCCTCGACGTCGACCGGGGCGGCACCCGCCACTTCCGGCTCGACCGCATCCACGACCTCGTGGTCACCGATGAGGTCGGCGCCGCGCCGCCGCGGTCGGTCGCCGCGTCCATCGAGCTCGACGACGAGCTACCCACCGTGGAGCTGGATCTGCCGGCCTCGGCGTCGTGGGTGGTGGAGGCGTATCCCGTCCGGGCGGTCCACCACGAGGGCGACCGGTTGCTGGTGACCCTCGCGGTGACCGGTCCGAGCTGGCTCGAGCGGGTGCTGCTGCGCGTCGGCCCCGAGGCCCGCATCGTCCGGATCGACGACCGCCTCGGCGGCCCGGACCTGGCCACCGAGGCGGCCGAACGCATCCTGGCCCGCTACCGCTGAACGCCTCGTCGGTGCCCTCGGGCGCTGTCGTCGGCCCGGGGGTGGCGCGCTAGCGTCGCCGGTCGTGACCTCGCCGCCCGTCGATCCCGCCGCGTCCACACCGGTGGCGGCCGACGACGACCTCTGGGTGGCCCCGACCGATCCGCTCGACGAGCTCGGCCGGACCGACCCGGCCCACCCGCCCCCGTCCGCCGCACCATCGCGTCGACGTCCGGCCAAGGCCAAGTCCGGGGTGCGCAACCTGGTGGAGTGGGTGGTGGTCATCGGTGGGGCCATCACCGTGGCGGTGGTCATCCGGGCCTTCGTGTTCCAGACCTTCTGGATCCCGTCGCCGTCGATGGCCACCACCTTGGTGAAGGACGACCGGGTGGTGGTCAACAAGCTCTCCTACCGGCTGCACGACGTACGCCGGGGAGACGTGGTGGTCTTCCACCGTCCTCCGTCTGAGACCTCGGCCGACAACACCATCAACGACCTCATCAAGCGGGTGGTCGGCCTGGAAGGGGAGCGGGTGTCGATCCTCGACGGGGGCGTCCGGATCGACGGCGCGCCCCTGGAGGAGCCGTACACGCACGGGCTCGAGACCCTCGACAACGGGTGCAGCACGGGGGAGCTCCAACAGCTCTACACCGAGGAGGGCTTCCTGGTGCCCGAGGACCACGTGTTCGTGCTGGGCGACAACCGGGTCAACTCGGGCGACGGTCGATGCTTCGGCCCCGTCGACGAGGACCTCATCGTGGGGCGGGCGTTCTTCAAGATCTGGCCGCCGGGCCACGTCGGCGGGCTCTGACCAGCCTGCGCCCGACGGCAGGGTAGGGTGCGAACTTTTGCAAGCACTTGCGGGCGGGCGTACGCTGCACCCATGGCACAGAGCAACGTCCTCAAGCGGTTCCTCGATGCAGGCATGTCCTTCACCGAGATGACGCAGTCCAAGGCAGAGGCCCTGGTGAAGGAACTGGTCAAGGCGGGAGAGGTCCAGACCGAGCAGGCCCAGGCCCTCGTGACCGACCTGGTCGAGCGCAGCCGCCGCAGCACCGAGGCCCTCATCGAGCAGGTCCGCAGCGAGATCACCTCGTCGGCCGACGCATGGGGCCTGGCCACCATCGCCGATCTCGACCGGCTCGATCGGTCGGCCGATCGGAATGTTGGAGTAGAAGTAGTCCTCGCATTGGCGCGGGTCGGGTGCGGCCGCTTTCACATCTTACCAGATTTGAGTCGCCACGAGGCCCGGCG
>DAIMFV010000211.1:0-6144 GCA_036724365.1 Acidimicrobiales bacterium
TGGCCACCACGCTGCTCGCCCAGGTCGACGCGGCGATCGGCGGCAAGACCGGCGTGAACCTGCCCGAGGGCAAGAACCTGGTGGGGTCCTTCTGGCAGCCCTCGGCCGTGCTCTGCGACACCGAGGTGCTGGCCACGCTGCCGCCCCGCGAGTACCGCAACGGGCTGGGCGAGATGGCCAAGTACGCATTCCTCGGCGTCGACGACCTCGCCGATCTTCCCCTCGACGAGGCGGTGGCGGCCTGCGTGCGCTGCAAGGCCGACGTGGTGGGCGCCGACGAGCGAGAGGCCGGCCGGCGAGCGATCCTGAACTACGGCCACACCCTCGGCCACGCCCTGGAGACCGCCGGCCGCTACGACCTCCGACACGGCGAGGCCGTGGCCATCGGCCTCGTCTACGCCGCCGAGTTGGCCCGCCGCCTGGGCCGCATCGACACCGCCCGGGTCGACCACCACCGGCGGGTCGTGGCCGGCTACGACCTGCCGCTCACCGTGCCGCCCGGCCTCGATCCCGACGAGCTGGTCGCGCTCTTCGCCCGGGACAAGAAGGCCGTCGACGGGATCACCTTTGTGCTCGACGGGCCCGACGGGGTCGAGCCGGTGCGCATCACCGACCCGCAGGTCCTCCGCGACGCCCTCACCGACGTCACCTGACCCCGCACCCCCGCAACCCCCCCCACGCGTTCTGGCGTAACTGAGGTCCGGGGGGTGGGCTCGAGGTACGCCGTTTCGGCGAGGGTTTGTGGCGCGGCCGTTCTGGCGTAGGTGAGGTCCGGGGGGTGGGCTGGAGGTACGCCGTGTCGCCAACCGGGTGCGGCGCAGTCGGGTCGTTCTGGCGTAGGTGAGGCCCGGGGGGTGGGCTTGAGGTACGCCGGTTCGGCAAAGGGGTGCGGTGCGGGCGGGTGGCGATGGGGGAGGATGCATGGATGACCGCCACGTCCACCGACCGGCCCCTCGTGCTCCTGTTGTCGGGTCCCAACCTGAACCTGCTCGGCCAGCGGGAGCCCGCCGTGTACGGCACCGCCACCCTCGCCGACCACGTGGCCACCGCCAGCGCGGCGGCCGAGGGCCACGGGCTGGCCCTGGAACATCTGCAGACCAACTTCGAGGGCGAGCTGGTCGAGGCCATCCACGCCGCCCGGGGCCGCGCCGCGGCCATCGTGATCAACCCCGGTGCCTTCACCCACTACGCCTGGTCGATCCACGACGCCCTGGCCGCCTTCGACGGGCCGGTGGTGGAGGTGCACCTCTCCAACCCGAACGCCC
Source organism: Acidimicrobiales bacterium (assembly GCA_036724365.1). Taxonomy (GTDB): domain Bacteria; phylum Actinomycetota; class Acidimicrobiia; order Acidimicrobiales; family Iamiaceae; genus Aquihabitans. Next base: position 1,266 of record DAIMFV010000211.1, read on the forward strand.
GGGAACCCTGGCGCCACACGTCGGTGGTGGCCCCCGTGGCGGCGGGCACCATCGCCGGGTTCGGCGGGCACGGCTACCACCTGGCCATCGACGCGGTGGCCACCCTGCTCATTTCGTGACGGTCGACCAGGGTGGAACGTCGGGCCTCGCCTGCCAGGATCTGCGGATGGACCGATCCCTGCCCGCCATGGAGATCACTGGCCGTGGGGCCCGGCTGCAGGACCGGCTCGCCCAGGCCGGGGTCGACGTCCTCCTCGTCACCAACCTCACGAACGTCCGCTACCTCACCGGGTTCACGGGCTCGGCCGGGCGGGTGCTGGTCACCACCGATCGGCTCGTGCTCTTCACCGACGCCCGGTACGGCGAGCAGGCCGAGGCCCAGTTGGCCGCAGCCGGGGTGGCGGCTGACCTCGAGGTGGGCGGGGCCGAGGGCCAGACCGACTCGCTCACCGGCCGGCTCCGGAGCGGCCCCACCGGGCTCAGGATCGGGCTCGAGGCGTCGTCGGTCACCTGGGCCGCGCAGCGCAACTACGCCGAGCTGGCGGCCACGGTGGGCGGTGGGCTCGTCGCCACCACCTCCCTGGTGGAGGACCTCCGGCGGGTGAAGGACGCCGGAGAGGTCGCCCGCATCGAAGCGGCGGCCGCCATCGCCGACGCCGCCCTCGCCCAGGTGCGCCACCGCCTGGCCGACGGGCCCACCGAAGCCGAGTTCGGGCTCGAGCTGGACACCGCCATGCGACGCATGGGTGCCGACGACGTGAGCTTCGAGACCATCGTGGCGTCCGGCCCCAACGGCTCCCGGCCCCACCACCGCCCGTCGACGCGGCGGATCTCGCCGGGTGACCTGGTGGTGCTGGACTTCGGGGCCCTGGTCGACGGCTACCACTCCGACATGACCCGCACCGTGGCGGTGGGCGAGCCGTCGGCCACCCAGCAACGCATGTACGACGTGGTCCGGGAGGCCCAGGCGGCCGGCGTGGCGACCGTGCGCGCCGGGGTGCCCACCGGTGAGGTGGACGCGGCCTGTCGGTCGATCATCGCCACCGCCGGCTGGGCCGGCGCCTTCCTGCACAGCACCGGCCACGGCGTGGGCCTCGACATCCACGAGGCCCCGAGTGTGGCCGACGGGGTGGGCGTGGCCCTCGAGGAGGGTCAGGTGGTCACGGTGGAACCCGGGGTGTACCTGCCCGAGCACGGGGGGGTGCGCATCGAGGATTCCGTGGTGGTGACCGGCGACGGTTGCCGGGTGCTGACCCACGCCCCCAAGGACCTCCTGGTCTGAACCCGCGGCCGTCCGCCCCGTCGCCGGGCTCGGAGCGGCACCCCGGGCTCCGGTAGCGTGGTCCGTCGCCCTGCGGGGCGGCGACGCCTCAGCCCCGCCCGCCTGCCCGCACCGCTGCGAAGGAACCGTCATGGCCATCACCACCAACGACCTCAAGAACGGCATGAGCCTCAACCTGCCCGAAGGCCTCTACCAGGTGGTGGAGTTCCAGCACGTGAAGCCGGGCAAGGGCGGCGCCTTCGTGCGCACCACCCTGCGCAACGTGCGCACGGGCAACCAGCTCGACAAGACCTTCCGGGCCGGCGAGAAGGTCGAGCAGGCCATGATCGACAAGCGCGAGATGCAGTACCTGTACCGAGACGGCACCGACTACGTCTTCATGGACAACGAGACCTACGAGCAGCTCAACGTCACGCCCGCGTCGCTCGGGTCGGCCGCCGACTACATGCGGGAGACCGACTCTGCGGTGCTGCAGATGTACGGCGACGAGATCGTGGGCGTCGACCTGCCGCCGGCGGTCGAGCTCACCGTCGCCGAGACCGAGCCCGGCGTCCAGGGCGACCGCGTGTCGGGCGCCCGAAAGCCGGCCACGCTCGAGACCGGCAAGGTGGTGCAGGTGCCGCTCTTCGTCAACATCGGCGACAAGCTGCGGATCGACACCCGCTCCGGCGACTACATCACCCGGGCCTAGGCGCTCCGTGTCCGACCCCGCACCGCCGCCCGAGCTCGGCCTCGAGGCCGACGACGTCGTAGAGGCCTTCGAGGTCGTCGAGCACGACGAGCCGGCGGAGACCGCCGTCCGCAGCTCGGGCTTCGACGGCATCGGCACCCGGCGTGAGGCCCGCGAGCGGGCGCTGGCGCTGCTCTTCGAAGCTGAACAGCGGGCCATGGAACCGCTGTCGGCGATCCTCGCGACCCTCCCGCTCGCACCCGATCCCTACACCCTGGCCCTGGTCGAAGGGGTGGCCGCCCACCAGGCCGAGCTCGACCTGCAGCTCTCGCGCCTGTCCACGTCGTGGCCCCTGGAGCGCATGCCGGCCATCGACCGGGCCCTGCTGCGCATGGGCGCCTTCGAACTGGCCCACACCGACGTTCCCGTCGGTGCGTGCATCTCCGAGGCGGTGGAACTGGCCAAGCGCTACTCCACCGACGACTCTCACCGCTTCGTCAACGGCATGCTGGCCGCCGTGGCCCGCGAAGTCCGCGACGATCAGCCAGACTGACGCGATCGACACCGACCCGAACGGCTCCGCCGACGAAGAAGCGCCGCCCGTCGAGCCGTTCCGGTTGCCGTGGCCGCCCCTGTCCCGGGGCCGGGTGGCCCTCCGGCCCTGGGGTGCCACCCCGAAGGACAGCGAGTTCCTGGCGGCGGCGTGGGCCGAGGCCGACATCGCCCGGTTCTGCAAGGTGCCCGACGACCACGGTCGCGAGGCGGCGGTGGCGTGGATCGCCACCGAGGGGTCCCGGCGCGACACCGGGTCGTCCCTCGACCTGGCCGTCACGGAGCTGGGCCAGCCCGAGGTGATCGTGGGGGAGGTCGGGGTGACGATGGCCGAGCCCGCCAAGCGCTGGTGCGAGCTGGGCTTCTGGCTCTTCCCGGGCGTCCGGGGCGAGGGCCGGGCCACCCTGGCCGTCGACGCCTTCACCGACTGGCTCCTCAACGACCACGGCGTGAAGCGGGTGTTCGCCCGCATCCACCCCGAGAACCCCCGGTCGGCCGCTGTGGTCGAGCGCTGCGGGTTCCAGCGGGCCGGCGAGCTGCCCGACGGCACCGTCGTCTGGGTGGCCGACCAACCCCCGCCCCTCTGAACGGGCCCACCTGCCGCCGATCCCACCGCGACGTCCGCCTCGGGTCCGGCTCCGGTCGGCGGGGCCGACGCTCGTGCCATCGGGGCGGCGCTGGTAGCCTCCGGCACTGACCGTGAAACGGGTCCCGTGAGGCTCGTACGGACAGGAAGCGAGGCCGATGGCCGAACGAGAGCGACGTCAGGCTCCGCCCTACGGCGGGGTGTTCCGGGCCCGGACCCGGGTGATGGACCGTGACGACCTGCAGCGGGCGATCTGGCGGATGGCCCACGAGGTCATCGAGGCCAACCACGGCGCCCACGAGGTGGTGCTGATCGGGTTGCAGACCGGCGGCGTTCCGATCGCCGCCGCACTGGCCGAGGCGCTCACCTCCATCGGGGGCGTGCCGACCGACGTGGGCAGCATCGACGTGGCGTTCTACCGCGACGACATCGGCCTGCGCCCGGTGCTGCCCGAGGCGGTCACCGACATCCCCTGGAACCTCGACGGCAAGGTCGTGGTGCTCTGCGACGACGTGCTGTTCACCGGTCGCACCATCCGGGCCGCCCTCAACGCCCTGGCCGACTACGGCCGGCCCCGCGCCGTGCAGCTGGCCGTGATGGTCGACCGCGGCCACCGGGAGCTGCCGATCCGGCCCGACTACGTGGGCAAGAACCTGCCCACCCGACGAGACGAGGTGGTCGACGTGCACGACGACGGCGTCGACCTGGGGGAGATGCTCCGATGATCGGGCGGCACCTGCTGGGGGTCCACGACCTGGGTGGAGCCGAGGGCATCGACGAGGTGATGCGCCTCACCGATTCGTTCGTGGAGGTGTCCGAGCGGGCCATCCCCAAGGTGCCGGCCCTCCGGGGCAAGACCGTGGCCTGGCTCTTCTACGAGGACTCCACCCGTACCCGCCTGTCGTTCGAGACGGCGGCCAAGCGCCTGTCCGCCGACACCATGAACTCGTCGTCGGTGAAGAAGGGGGAGTCGCTGCGCGACACGGCCCGCACCATCGAGGCCATGGGGATCGACGCCATCGTGGTGCGCCACGCATCGGCCGGTGCCCCCCACCGCATCGCCGAGTGGGTCGACGCCTCGGTCATCAACGCGGGCGACGGCTGGCACCAGCACCCCACCCAGGCGCTGCTCGACTGCTACACGATCCGCCAGCACCTCGGCGGCGTCGATGGACGTCACATCGCCATCATCGGCGACATCAAGCACAGCCGGGTGGCCCGCTCCGACGTGGAGGCCTTCACCGCCCTCGGCGCCGAGGTCACCCTGGTGGCCCCGCCCACCCTGCTGCCTCCGAGCCTGGAGGGCTGGCCGGTGAAGGTGAGCCACGACCTCGACGCCGTGCTCCCCACGGTCGACGTGGCCTACCTGCTGCGCATGCAACGCGAGCGCATGACCGAGGCCCTCGTGCCCTCGCTGCGCGAGTACACCGCCACCTACGGCCTCACCAACCGGCGGGCCGAGCTGCTGCGGCCCGACGCCGTGGTGATGCACCCCGGCCCCATGAACCGGGGCGTGGAGATCGCCGCCGAGGTGGCCGACCTGCCGTGCTCGCTGATCCTCGACCAGGTCCGCAACGGCGTGGCCGTCCGCATGGCCGTGCTGTACCTGCTGCTCGGAGCCGGTGCCGGCCTCGTGGCCCCCGACCCCACCCCCGATCCCGGGCCGAACGCCCACCCCACCACCGATCCCGCCGAGGAGACCCCCCGTGGCTGACCAGCCGACGTTCGTGATCAAGGGCGGCCGCGTGGTCGACGCCACCGGCGACCGCGTGGCCGACGTGGGGGTGGC
>DAIMFV010000212.1:0-2071 GCA_036724365.1 Acidimicrobiales bacterium
ACCACGTGTGCATCCAGGCCCTCACCCCCGGTCACGCCCTCCGGCCCGACCACGACGCCTACCGGGCCCTGGCGCCGGCGGGCTGACCCGACCGCCCGGGGGCGTCCATCCCGGGGCGACCCCCCATGGGACGCCATCGGGTGGGAGACTGGCGCATCGGGGCCGACCCACTGCCGATCAGGCCGCAGGGTGGGCTCCGCCAACACGTCAGGGGAGGCGTCCACATGGCCGATTCGCAGGCGCCATCGGTGTCGGCCGGGGCCAGCCGCCGCTGGTCGTTCCTGTGGCGGGTGATGGCCGTGGCCTTCGTGGCCACCCACGTCCCCCTGGTGACGCTGGCCATCTCGTTGGCCCTCTGGCCCCAGCCAAGTCGGCTGTCGATGGTGGCCCTGGTGCTCGTGGCCACCCTGTTGGGCACGACCGTGCTGTTGTTGGTGCTGACCAAGTGGCTCGGCCCGCTCCAGACCGCCACGGATCGGCTCCACCACTTCCTCGCCTCGGGTGAGCTGCAGGTGGGCGGTCCCTACCCCGACAACGAACTGGGGACCCTGCTGGAGGACATCGACCTGGTGAGCGCCCGGCTGGCCGCCCAGCGCGACGCCGCCCGCGCCGACGCCGCGGTCGACCCCGTCTCGGGCGCATCGTCCCGACGGGCCTCGGAGGCGTTCCTCGACCAGGTGGGACCAGTCGCCGAGGGCGACGGAGAGGCGGTGAGCGTGGTCGTCGTGGACCTCGACGACTTCAAGGGCGTGAACGACCGGCAGGGCCACCCGTACGGTGACCGGGTCCTGCAGGTGGTGGCGTCCACCCTCCGAGAGCTGCCGGGCGTCGAGCACGTGGGCCGTTGGGGCGGCGACGAGTTCCTCGCGGTGCTCCGGGCGGATCCCGACGCGGCGGTCCGTGCCGCGGACCGGGCCCGAGCCCTGATCGCTGACCGGACGGCAGCATCGGGTGAGCGGGTCACCATCAGCGCCGGGGTGGCACCGCTCACCGCCGGCGTGAGTCCGTCGGCGGTGGTGGCCACGGCCGATGCGGCGGCGTACGCGGCCAAGCGCGCCGGCCGCGACCGCGTGGTCGTGGCCGTCCCGAAGCTGACCGTAACCACCGACGCGACCGAGGCAACGGAGTCCGCCCGACCCGCGCCCTGACGTCGATCGGGCAGCGCATGCTGTCGCCGGTGACCCGTCGGCCGATCCCGGGTCAGACTGGCCGGCCGGGCGGCCACCGTCCCGGGCCCTGACCCGCCGAGGAGTGCCATGCCCCGCTTCGACCTGCCCTCGTTGATCGACGAGCTCACGCTGGAGGAGAAGGCAGCCCTCGTGTCGGGGTCGGGGTTCTGGCACACCCGCGCCATCGGCCGGGTCGACCTGCCGTCGATCATGGTGGCCGACGGGCCCCACGGCCTGCGCAAGCAGCCGGGGCCGGGTGATCACGTGGGTGCGGGGCGCAGCGTGCCCGCCACCTGCTTTCCCACTGCGGCCGCACTGGGGTCGTCTTGGGACGTCGACCTGGTGCGGGAGGTGGGCGAGGCCATCGCCACCGAGGCCCGGGCCCAGGGCGTGAGCGTGGTGTTGGGACCGGGGATCAACATCAAGCGGTCGCCGCTGTGCGGCCGCAACTTCGAGTACCTCTCCGAGGACCCCGTGATCTCCGGGGTGATCGGCGCCGCCCTGGTCTCGGGCATCCAGTCCCGGGGTGTGGGCACCTCGCTCAAGCACTTCGCCGTGAACAACCAGGAGACCGACCGCCTCCGGGTGAGCGCGGTGGTGGACGAGCGGACGTTGCGGGAGATCTACCTGGCCGGCTTCGAGCGGGTGGTGCGCGACGCCGGGCCGTGGACGGTGATGTGCAGCTACAACCGCATCAACGGCGTGTACGCCTCCCAGGACCGCTGGCTGCTCACCGACCTGCTGCGGGGCGAGTGGGGGTTCGACGGCCTGGTCATGTCCGACTGGGGTGCGGTCGACGATCCGGTGGCCGCCGTGGCGGCCGGGCTCGACCTGGAGATGCCGTCGTCGAAGGGGGCGAGCGCCCGGCGGATCGTGGACGCCGTGCGATCCGGCGAACTGGA
>DAIMFV010000212.1:2081-5798 GCA_036724365.1 Acidimicrobiales bacterium
GAGCGGGCGTTGTGCGAGCCGGCCACCAGCGGGTCGGGCGCCGATGACGGGTCACCCGCCACGCCGGGGTTCGACGCCGACGCCCACCACACCCTGGCCCGCCGTGCCGCCGCCGAGGGGGTGGTGCTCCTGAAGAACGACGGCGACCTGCTGCCCCTCGATCCGGGGGCCGGCCGTCTCGCGGTGATCGGCGAGTTCGCCCGCGCCCCCCGCTACCAGGGGGCGGGTAGCTCCAAGGTGAACCCGACCCGCGTCGACGACGCGCTGACCGAGCTCCGAACCGCCGTGGGTGAGGCAGCGTTGGTGACGTTCGCGCCCGGGTTCGGCGTGGACGATCCCGATGTCGATGACGCGGCGCTGCTGGCCGAGGCGGTGGAGGCGGCCCGGGGCGCAGACACGGTGCTCGTGTTCCTCGGGTTGCCGGCCAGCGAGGAGAGCGAGGGCTTCGACCGGACCCACATCGACCTGCCTGCCACCCAGCTCGCGGTGCTCGACGCGGTGGCCGCGGTGAACCCGCGGGTGGTGGTGGTGCTCGCCAACGGCGGGGTGGTGGCCGTGCACGGCTGGGAGCGCCGGGCCCCGGCGATCCTGGAGGCCTGGCTCGGCGGCCAGGCCGGTGGTGGGGGTGTGGTCGACGTGCTGCTCGGCACCGTGAACCCGGCCGGGCGCCTCACCGAGACGATCCCCCGGCGGCTGGCCGACACGCCCGCCCACCTGCACTTCCCCGGCGAGGAACGGCAGGTCCACTACGGCGAGGGCGTGTTCGTGGGCTACCGCCACCACGACGCGGTGGACGGCGAGGTGAGCTACCCGTTCGGCCACGGGCTCTCCTACACCACCTTCGCCCACACCGACCTCGAGGTGGCGGCCGTCAATCCCGACGGCGACGTCGACGGCGACAGCGACTCGGGCTGGCGGGGGGCCGACCGCATCACGGTCTCGCTCACCGTCACCAACACGGGACCGCGGGCGGGCAAGGAGGTGGTGCAGCTCTACGTGGGCCGCACCGACGGCATCGGACCCCGCCCCGTGCGCGAGCTCCGGGCGTTCACCAAGGTGGCCCTGGAACCGACGGCGTCCACCCGGGTCTCGTTCACCCTCACCGAACGGGATCTGTCGCGGTGGTCCGTGCGGGCCGGTGGCTGGGTGCTGGAGCCGGGCGGGTACCGGGTGGACGTGGGTGCCTCGTCGGGCGACCTCCGGCTCGGTACCGAGGTGGTGCTGGGAGGCGCGCCGCCCGCCCTGCCCCTCGATCGTCACAGCAGCATCGGCGAGTGGCTGGAGCACCCCGTGGGGCGTGACGTGCTGCTCGAGGCCCTGCGAGCAGCACCGGGTGGCGATCTCACCCCGTTGTTCGCCAACCCCGAACAGCTCCGCACCATCGCCTCGTTCCCGTTGCCGCGGCTGATGACGATGATGGGCGGCGACCTCGGCGACGGCGGGATCGACGCCCTCCTCGCGGCGGTCCACGACGCGGTCACCCCTGCTTCCTGACCGCGCTGGTGGGGTTGGCGCTGCGCCAGCGGGAGAGACCGGGCGGGGGTCAAGATGGGGCCCGTGACGACGCCCGCGCCCGAGACCGACCTGTCCGATCCGATCCAGGCCGCCATCCGGTGCTCCCGGTCGGTCCAGACCACCATCGGCTGGATCTTCTGGGATCCCGGCGCGGTGGGCCGCTACGCCGAGCTGGGCCTGCCGGGACCGGTCGGCTACATCGCCGCCCGGGCCGCGCCCCTCGCCCCGGCCGGCCCCGACGCCGTCATCGCCGCCTTCGGCTCGATCTCGCCGGCGGCCATCCGCTTCACGTTCGACACGATCGCTGAGATCGGGCCGCACTTCGGCACCTCCTTCGACGCGGCCTGGGTGGCACGGGACGAGGCCGTGGTGGCCGGCCTCGCGCAGCACGCGCCCGACATCGTGGAGCCGTTGACCCGGCTGGGTCCCGAGCTGTGGCCCATCGTGGCGGCCCTGCCCACCGTGGGTCGCACCTTCTTCGCCGCTCACCTCCGCATGCCCCGACCCGAGCATCCGCTCCTGTCGGGGTGGCACGCCGTGAACTGCCTGCGGGGGTGGCGGGGCGACAGCCACTGGGCCCTGGTGGTGGCCGCCGGTCTCACCGGGGTCGAGGCCTCCATCCTCCACAACGCCTGGCTCGGGTACGAGGAGGGGTGGCTGCCCCGCTCCCGGGGAAGCAGCCCCGAGGAGATCGAGGGTGCGCTCGCCTCGTTGGAGGCGAAGGGGCTGGCTGCCGACGGCCTGGTCACCCCCGAGGGGGTCGAGCTGCGCCGCCGCATCGAGGCCGACACCGACCGCCTCACCACCCTGCCGTGGGAGCTGCTGGGTCCTGACGGGTGCCGTCGCTTCGCCGAGGAGCTGGAGCCACCGTGCGAGCTGTTGCTGCGGCGGGTCGACGAGACGGCCGGGCCCAACTACCAGCCGGCTTCGCGCCTCCGCCCGCCCTCTGCCTGATCAACCGTCCCTGATCAACCCGTCCCTCCTGAGCCCGTCCCCCCTGAGCCCGTAGCGTTCGGGGCGTGACGTACCGGTTCACGGCCGAGCTCTGGGAGTACCCCGCGGAGAAGGCGTCGTGGTTCTTCGTGACGCTGCCCACCGAGGTGGCCGACGAGATCGAGGAGGCTGCCTCCACCAGCCGGCGGGGGTTCGGGTCGGTTCGGGTGTCGGTGACCATCGGGTCCACCTGCTGGGCCACGTCGCTCTTCCCGAGCAAGGAGGCCGGCTCCTACCTCCTGCCCGTGAAGAAGGCGGTGCGGCTGGCCGAGGGCATCGACGCCGGTGACCCCGTCGAGGTCGAGGTCGAGCCGCAGCTCGATTGACGGGTGCCGCCTGAGGGGCGACGTCGGCCGGGCGGCAACCCACTTGGCCCCGGGCCGTCGATGGGCTGGACTGCGGCCATGGGCGACACCTACACCCACGGTCACCACGCCTCGGTGCTGCGCAGCCACACCTGGCGCACCGCGGAGAACTCCGCGGCGTACCTCCTGGGGTCGTTGGCCCCGGGCCAGCGGCTCCTCGACCTGGGCTGTGGCCCGGGCACCATCACCCTCGACCTGGCCGACCGGGTCGCGCCGGGAGAGGTGCTGGGCCTCGACGCCTCGGCCGAGGTGATCGCCGGCGCCCAGGAAGCCGCCCGGGTCCGAGGCACCGCCAACGTGTCGTTCGCGGTGGGCGACGCCTACGCCCTGGATGCGGCCGACGCCTCCTTCGACGTGGTGCACGCCCACCAGGTGCTGCAGCACCTCACCGACCCGGTGGCCGCGCTGCGGGAGGCCCGCCGCGTCCTCCGGCCGGGCGGCGTGCTGGCCGTGCGCGACAGCGACTACGCGGCCAAGGCGTGGGCGCCGCGCGACCCCTTGCTGGACCGCTGGCTGGCGCTGTACCACCAGATCACCGCCCACAACGGCGCCGAGGCCGACGCCGGCCGGTTCCTGCTCGGCTGGGTGCGGTCGGCCGGCTTCACCGACGCCACCATGACGTCGTCCACCTGGACCTTCGCCGACCCCACCACCCGGGCCTGGTGGGGTGACCTCTGGGCCGAGCGGGTGGTGGCTTCGGCGTTCGCCGAGCAGGCCGTGGCCTACGGCTACAGCGACACCGACGAACTGGCGGCCATCTCGGCCGCCTGGCGTCGCTGGGCCGCAGCCGACGACGCCACCTTCATCGTTGTGCTCGGCGAGGTGCTCGCCCGCCGCCGAGCGG
>DAIMFV010000212.1:5808-6121 GCA_036724365.1 Acidimicrobiales bacterium
CCCTGATGACGTGCCGGCTGCCTCGGCCGCTGGGGTTGGCTGGGCCCACCCGCACATGCCCGCCTTCGTTGGGGTACTCGGCGGGGGGCGCCCCCGCCGCTGAACGGGCGGCTCGGGCTGAACCGACCCGACCCGGTGGCCACACCGGTGCCGGAGCCGCAGGGTCCACCGTCTGGTCACGGTGGCCCTGCGGCTCCGCCGCGTCCGGGCGTCTACCCGGCGGGCACCGGCTCGGGTGCCGCGGCGTGGACCAGCTCGGCGAGGGCCCGCAGGTTCTGGCGGGCCGCCCGGCGGAAGGCGGCGACGAACAGCG
>DAIMFV010000213.1:0-6117 GCA_036724365.1 Acidimicrobiales bacterium
GGGCGAGGGACTCGGCGATCCAAACCTTGGCGGCATCGAGGCCGCCGGCGATGAACGCCACGGCGAGCACGGACGGGAGCGCCGTGGCCCACCGCCGGTGCCCGCTCCACGAGCCGACCGCATAGACGGCCAGGGCCACCGTTGCGCCCGTCCGCTGTGACAGCAATCCGGGTGGCGCCGCGGCAGCGCCCACACCGGCCGCCACGACGGCCAGGCCCAACACGAGCAACGGCCGCCGTCGGCGCCACCGGAACGGCGCCGCCATGGCCACCGAGAGGAGCACCACCAGCGGGGACAGGCCGTCGGCGGGGACCGGCGCCTCCACGGGTGCGGCTGCGCCGGCGAGGTCGGCCACCACGAGCGCGGCCACCACCAGGGCGTCGAGGGGGGCGGCCCGATCCCTCGACCACCGCCCGGCCACGTCCACGGCAGGAACGCTACGACGGAATCAGAAGGGGACGGGGACGGGGTGCCGCCGCCGGGTGGTCGAGTGCCACACCTGCCCCAGACCCCGCCGGGCCGCGGTCGCGGTACGGCGGGCGGTAGCCACCGGATGGCGGAGGACCCAACCGGGTCGAGGCAGGCCCCGCAGCGGCCAGGTGAGCTGGCCGACGAGGTCGACCGGCACCGGGGTGTCGGTCCCGTAGACCTGCGGGCGGCGATCGGCGGGCACGCGATAGGTGCCGAACACCTGGTCCCACACCGGCAGCAGGCCCGAGTAGTTGGTCCACCACGCGTCGGGGTCGTTGGCGTGGTGCCAGTGGTGGAACTCGGGGGTGGCGACGACCCGCTGGAGCGGGCGCAGGCGCCAGCGGACGTTGGCGTGGAGGAACAGGCCCACGACGCCCTGGACCACGGCGAGGGCACCGACGGTCGCAGGGGTGAAGCCGGCTCCGAGGAGGAGGACGAACGGTGGGGCGAGGAGGGCGCCGTCGGCCGGGTGCACCCGGAACCCGCTCACCCAGTCGAGGTGGGCGGCCGAGTGGTGCACGCTGTGGAAGCGCCACAGGAACGGGACCTCGTGGCTCCAGCGGTGGGCCCAGTAGGCCGCGAGGTCGAAGAGCGCGACGCCGGCGGCGACGCGCGCCCACCCCGGCAGCGCACCCACGATTGGCCGCAGGGCGAGGCCGGGGAGCCAGGCGAAGCTCAGCGCACCCACGACCACGGCCACCACCAGCCCGACGGGTGCCAGGACGGGCCGGGCCACCACGTGGGCGAGATCGGTGCCGAGGCCGGGCCTCCGCAGTCGCTGGTCGTGGCGTCGGAACAGCTTCTCGAACGGCACCACCAGCACGAACACGATGACGCCGGCGACGATGCCATCACGGAAGCCGAAGGTGGCGCCGACGCCCAACAGCGTGGCGAACGCCAGCATGCGGATGATGCGGGAACAGGTCATGTGGCGAACGTACGACGACCCGCCCGGTGCGCACATCGGCCGATCCGCCGATCGTCGCCTCCCCCGATCGGCGGATGGCGGCCCGGCCGGGCCGGAGGGAGCGTGGTCAGCGCGACGCCGGGGCGAGGGCCGCTTCGAGTGCGAGGACGGCGGGGAACAGGACGTTGTTCTCCTTGTGCACGTGCAGGTGGGTGTCGGCCTCGAGCTCCTCGAGGCCCCGGTAGAGCGCCTGGTAGCTGGCGCAGCCGTCGGCGGGTGGCTGGTACCCGTTGGTGAGGTCGCGCAGCTCGAGGAGCAGCTCGCCCGCCCGGTCGTGTTCGAGCAACATCATCCGGATCGGGTTGTCGACGCTTCCGCAGTGGAACGACGGTGCGGTCGTGGCCCCGGCGAGCTCGCGGATCATGGGGAACAGGACCCGCTCCTCCTTCATGAGGTGCGGTTCGAGGTCGGCGTGCAGCTCGGTGAACGTGGATGCCACGCGTCGCAGCTCGGGGTGGCGGTCACCGTGGACGCCCTCGACCTTGCGGGCCAGAGCGGCGAGGCGGGGCAGCTCCCCGTGCAGGTAGCGGTGGTGGGTGGCTTCCAGGTGGTCGACGAGCTGGGCCGGGCCCATGGCCGTCCACACCCCCTCGCCCGCAGCGGGTGCGGCGGCGAGGTCGGCGCGTACCTCGGCGGGGTCGAGGCCGCGTTCGGCGCAGGCCTGCTCGAGGGTGCGTTGGCCGCCACAGCAGTAGTCGAGCTGGTGGTGCTCGAGGATGCGGGCGGCGTCGGGGTTGGCGTCGACGATCGCGGCGAGGGTCAGGTCGGTGGGCATGGTGACCTCCTGGGGTCGGGTCAGATGGCTGCCGTTGGATCGGTGCGCGGTCGGTTGATGACGGTGATCGCCTTGGCGGGGCAGACGTCGGCGCCGAGTCGGGCCTCGGTGGCCAGTTCGGGCGGGACCTCGAGGAGGTGCAGGTCCAGGTAGCCCTCGGCGTCGAGCGGGTAGACGGCGGCCGCGAAGCGGTGGCAGTTGCCCCACCCTTCGCACAGCCCTGGGTGGGCTCGCACCAACACCACGTCGGGGTGGTCGACCTGGTGGGTGTCGCCGACCCCGGCGGTGTCGTCGGCCACGGCCGGGAGCGGAGCGGTCGAGTGGCTCATCGTGACCGCCGGGCCGGGGCGATGGCGCCGAGGGGGGTCGCGGCCAGGTCGCGCAGCAGGTGCCCGCGTGCCTGAGCCCAGGCATCGTGCAGGGCGCACCGGGTTCCGGCGGCGCACGACCGGTCCTCGAGGACGCATCGGGTCACATCGGTGGGGCCCTCGACGGCCTCCACCACATCGAGCACGGAGAGGTCGTCGAGCGACACCGCAGCGGTGTAGCCACCGGTGCGGCCCGGCTCGGACCGCACCCACCCCTTGTTCACGAGCGGGGTCATGGCCTGGGAGACGAACCCCGGGGACGCATCGAGGGCCTCGGCCAGCTCCGACGCCTTGTGGCGCTCGCCGGATGCCGCAAGGGTGAGCAGCGCCCGGGTGGCGAGATCCGTCCGTCTCGTAACCTCTAATCTCATAGTTTGAGACTAGTGGATTGATCCGACTCGTCGGCAGTGATTCTCGTGATGGTCGGCGGGGTGTGACGTTCGGGTGTCGGAGCAGCGCGGCTGGCCCGGCGATCGCGGGCTGATGTCCGTCGGACGACTGCGATGCTGGGGCGATGGGAACAGATGGGTCGATCGTCGGTGAGGAACTGGTGCTCGTCGACGTCGATGCGTGGCGGGCCTGGTTGGTGGTGAACGACGACGTGTCCGACGGGGTGTGGCTCCGTCTCGCCAAGCGCGGCACGGTCACCCCCACGTCACTCAACTACGCCGACGCATTGGACGAGGCGCTGTGCAGCGGGTGGATCGACGGGCAGCGCCGAAGCTTCGACGCCACCACGTTCCACCAGCGCTTCACCCCCCGGCGGGCCCGTTCGATCTGGTCCCAGCGCAACGTGGGCCACGTCGCCCGGTTGGTGGAGCAGGGCCGGATGCGCCCGCGCGGCCAACGTGAGGTCGACCGGGCTGCCGCCGACGGCCGACTGGACCGGGCCTATGCGGGCTCCGCTGATGCAGTCGTTCCCGACGATCTGGCCGCGGCGCTGGACGCCGAGCCCGAGGCCAGGCGACGGTTCGAGGCGTCGAACGCCCAGGAGCGCTACCACGTGTTGGTCCAGCTCATGACGGCGTCGAACGAGACCACGCGCGCCCGGCGGCTCGAGCGTCTGGTCCGCGGCCTCGCCGACGGCGACCGGTGACCCTCCACCTGCATCGCTGACGGTGGGGTCTGGGCCCCGGTGGGGCCAGCGGAATCCGGGCTCGGTCAGCCCTGCTGGTGGTCGAAGAACTTGAGCCGTTCGCCGCCGCCGTGCACCACCAGGTTGGTGCCGGTGACGTAGCCGGCCAGGTCGCTCGCCAGCCAGGCCACGGCGTTGCCCACGTCGGCCGGGTCGGCCACCCGGCCCAGCGGCACGGTGGCCGCCACGGCTGCCGCGCCGTCGGGCCCGCCGTAGTAGTCGTCGAACAGCTCGGTGCGCACCATGCCGGCCGACACGCAGTTGATGCGCACCTTCGGCGCCCACTCCATGGCCAGGCTGGTGGTGAGGTTGATCAGCCCGGCCTTGGCCGCGCCGTACACGGCGGTGCCAGGGGAGGGCCGCATGCCCGCCAGGGGGGTGACGTTCACGCGCGACCCGCCGGTGTCCTGGCCCTGCATCACCCGGTTGGCGGCCTGGGCCACGTGGAGCGCGGAGGTGAGGTTGAGGGCGATGATCTTCTCGCTGAACCGGGGCGACGCCGTGGCCGCGTCGGTGCCGGGGCTGCCGCCGGCGTTGTTCACCGCCACGTCGAGGCGGCCCCGCTCGGCCACGATCCCGTCGATCAGTTCGTTCACCGATGCGTGGTCGGTGACGTCAGCGGCGCGGAACACCACGTCGCTGGGAAGGGTTCCGGGCTCGGGCGTGGAGCGTCCGCACACCACCACGGTGGCGCCGGCGTCACGTAGCCGGTCGGTGATGCCCCGCCCCACGCCCCGGGCGCCACCGGTCACCAGGGCCACCCGCCCGCTCAGGTCGATCGAGATCGTCATGGCCCGGCACCGTACCGGCCGTTCGGACCACGTCCTGCCGGGAGGTGTGGCCCGATGTCAGGGCACCAGGCCCACGCCGGCGGTCTTGGCGGCGTCGCGCAACCGTCCGTCGAGCGTGGCCAGCGGCGCACCCAGGCGGAGTGCGAGCAGGAGGTAGGACGCATCGTAGGCGCTGAGGCCATGGTGTCGTGCGGTGTGGACGAGCTCCTGCAACGTTGCGGGGTCGTCGTCGACGTCGATCGGGAGTGCACCGAGGAGGCGGCTGAACCGCACCGATTGCGCCTCGGTGATGCGGCCGCGACGTTCGGCCACCGCCAACACGTTGGCGACCTCGAACCTCCAGAGGGACGGGACGACCGCGGACCCGTCCCGCAACCGTTCGAGGAGCGCGTCGGTCGCTGGGGTGGCCTCGTCCTCGAAGACCCATGCCATGGCCACCGACGTGTCGACGACGAATGGCCCTCCGGCCCGGGTCAACGGCGACCTTCGTCGATCATGGAGCGGACGGAGGAGCGGCCGCGACGGACGCCGCGGCGGGCCTGGACCAGTTCGTCGATGACGGCATCGACCGGCGCGCGGTCCTCGGAGGGGGGTACCAGCCGGGCGACCTCACGCCCATGACGGGTGATCACGATGGTGCGGCCGCGCTCGACCTCGTCGAGCAGCCGGGGCAGGTGCGTCTTGGCTTCGTAGGCGCCGACGGTGGTCATGGGGCAAGGGTACCCGCCGTTGCTCGGTCCGACCAGTCGGTCCGACCAGTCGGTTCGAGGTCCATCGACCTCGGTGTCCGGTTGGTCCGTGTCACCTCCGCCCTCGACAGCTCGCCATGGTGCGGAGCGCGTGGGCTGGAGGCTCGGAGCGGGACGAGGTGGGTGGGCTACGGTGGCCGCCGAATCTGACGACCTATCAGAAAGTGGCTCGATGGGGATCACGTCGCACGTCGACGAGCGGGGCATCGCCGAGGTGGTGATGGACAACCCACCGGTGAACGCCCTCAACGTGGCCGGCTGGTTCGAGTTGGCCCACATCATCCGACGGCTCGGAGACGACCAGTCCGTCCGCGTGGTGGTGCTGCGGGCCGAGGGCCGGGGCTTCAACGCCGGTGTCGACATCAAGGAGATGCAGGCCACCGAGGGCTACCAGGCCCTGATCGGCGCCAACCGGGGCTGCTACGAGGCCTTCGCCGCCGTGTACGACTGCAAGGTGCCGGTGATCGCCGCCGTGAACGGGTTCTGCGTGGGCGGGGGCATCGGCCTCATCGGCAACGCCGACGTGATCGTGGCCGCCGACGACGCCACCTTCGGTCTCCCCGAGGTGGATCGGGGGGCCCTGGGTGCCGCCACCCACCTCAGCCGCCTGGTGCCCCAGCACAAGATGCGGGCCATGGTCTACACGTCGGCCACCGCCACCGCCCAGGAGCTGCACGCCTTCGGCTCGGTGCTGCGGGTGGTGCCCCAGGCCGAGCTGCGCGACGCCGCCTTCGAGGTGGCCGATCAGATCGCGGCCAAGTCGCCCACCGTCATCCGCGCCGCCAAGGAATCCCTCAACGGCATCGACCTGTGGGACGTGAAGCGCAGCTACCGCTTCGAGCAGGGCTTCACCTTCGAGCT
>DAIMFV010000214.1:0-1992 GCA_036724365.1 Acidimicrobiales bacterium
TCGAGCGCACCGAGGCCCTCACCGTGATCGACGTGAACACCGGCAAGAACGTCGGCAAGTCCAGCCTCGAGGAGACGGTGTTCCGCAACAACCTGGAGGCGGCCGAGGCGGTGGCCCACCAACTCCGGCTCCGCGACATCGGCGGGATCATCGTGATCGACTTCATCGACATGGAGATCAGGGCCAACCGCGAGACCGTGATCCAGACCTTCCGTCAGGCCCTGGCGCGGGACAAGACCCGCACCCAGGTGTTCGACATCTCCGAGCTGGGCCTGGTGGAGATGACCCGCAAGCGCATCGGCGAGGGTCTCATGGAGTCGCTCTCGGGCCCGTGCCCCACGTGCGAGGGCCGGGGCATGGTCTTCGACAAGGAGCTCATCGGCGAGTAGCGACCCGTGGGCCGCCGTCGGGGGAGCCACGAGCCGGGCTACCGTGGCACGAGGTATCGGCTCGGCGGACGCCGGGCGCTGGACCCACAGCGACCCACGAGCAGGAGAACCCATGGAATCCGTGCACCCTCGCCCTCGACGCGCCAGGCGGATGGTCGCCGTGTCGGTGGCTGCGCTCACGGTGCTGGCCGCCACCGCATGCGACCCGCCACCGGCCCCCGATGGCCGTGACCTGGGTGTCACCGTTGATCCCCTGGCCAGCTCGATCGTGGAGGAGGGGGCCGGGGTCACCTTGACCGGGACGCTGACCAACCACGGGTCCGCGGCCGCCGCCGGGGTGTCGTTCTCGTACGCGGTGGATGCGCTGGTCACGGTCGAGGAGGTGGACCTCGGACCGGGCGCCACCTGTGCGGTGGTGTCCGGGGCGCAGATCACCTGCACCCTCACCGATCCGCTCGGGCCCGGTGCCAGCCTGCCCTTCACCCTGGAGGCCACGGCCGGTACCACCTCGGGCCCGGCCAACCACGTGGTGGGTGTGTGGTCGGCGGGGAGCGAGCCGGCCACCGACCCCCACCCCAACGTGGTCATCGTCGCCACCCAGGTGCGCCCGCCCGCCGCGGCACCGTTGCCGCTCGACGTGGGGCGCGGCACCAACTACCTGGGCACCGGCGGGCTGCTCGGCCCGCTCGGGGTGGCCGGTCACCCCGCCGAGGGGTCGTTCCTGGCGGTGAACCCGTTCTGCACGGACAAGGTCAATGGCGACCGCTACCAGGCCGGTTGGTCCGGTGGCACCTGCTCGGGCTCGGTCAACGACGAGTACCGCGCTGGTGGCTACCTGTACGCGATCGACGTGCCCGAGGGTCGGTCCAGCACGATCGACGTGTTGCTGTGGGACGCCCGCTACGAGGACGCCGCCCTGCCCGGAGGAGAAGCGGGCATCGACACCTTCCGACAGGACGGCGACGAGGCGTTCACCTACGACCTCTACACGGCCGACGCCACGCCGGGGGACCCCACCGACAACCCGCTGTCGTGCACCGCCACCTACTCGGCGGCCACCCCTTTCGAGCGCACCTTCCTCGGTAGCCAGCGGTGGAACCGGCTGTGCCAGATCTCGCCGGGCGCGCCGTCGGGCCGCTACCTCCTGCGGGTGCGCAACGGCGGAGCCGTCACCAACCCGGAGGCCGACGGCTGGAACCAGTTCGGGGTGGCGGCGGTGTACACCGCCGACGGCACCGACCCCGCCGCCGCGCTGTGCGCCCGGGTCGACCGGCCCGACTGCCCCGTGGTGTCCGGGCTCGGCGGTGCCTCGCTCTTCGTGAACCAGGCCGGAGCGGTGGGCCGGGTGCCCATCGGTGCCCCGACGGCGGACCACGAGGGCCGGGTGCTGCGGGTCGACCTGTTCGACCCGGGCGAGGGCCTCAACAGCCTGCGGTTGCTGGCGCCATCGGGTCCGGGTACCTGGACGCCGGTGTCGTTCCGGTGGACCAGCCCCGGGGTGGCGGGCTCGGGGAGCACGGCGTCCGTCGTGGAGCTCACCTTCAGCCGGTTCAACGGCCGGGTGCTCACCCTCGAGGTCGATCTCGCCGGCTGGGAGCCGGCC
>DAIMFV010000214.1:2019-6117 GCA_036724365.1 Acidimicrobiales bacterium
GCACCACCTGGGACGTGGCGGTGGTCGACCACGTCCCCCCCTGACCCCTGTCTGACCAGCGGTGAGCCCCCGTTCGGGGGTCACCCGTCGGTCCACGGGGTAGAACCGGGCGATGGCGACCCAGCAGCCCACTGAACCCGGCCCCCACGGGGACCCTGCCGCGTTCGAACCGGACCCGGTGTTCCCGTGGGCGGTGGCCAGCTTCGAGCCCACGGCCACCGGTGTGTTGCTGTGGACCCGGGTGACGCAGGGTGGCACCGTCGGCTGGGAGGTGGCCACCGACCCCGACTTCGCCGACGTGGTGGCCAGCGGCACCGTCGAGGCCGCCACCCCCGAGGTGCTCGAACCGGCCGATCCCGGCGCCCGATCGGGCGAACCCGAGCCGGGTGACCGTGAGCCGGGCGAACCCGAGCCGGGCGAACCCGAGCCGGGCGACCGGGAGCCGGATCCTGCGGCGGTGGCGGCGGGCACGTCGGTGGTGGTGGAGGCCGACGGGCTGCGTCCGGCCACCGATCACCACTACCGGTTCAACCTCCACGACGACGTCTCACCGGTGGGGCGGACCCGGACCCTGCCCGACGACGACCAGCCGGTGCGGCTGGGGCTGGCGTGCTGCGGTGACCACAGCGCCGGCTACTTTCTCCGCCTACCGGGCCCTGGCCGAGGCCGACATCGACGTGGTGGTCCACCTCGGCGACTACGTGTACGCCGACCCGGGGGGCACGGTCCGGGCAACCGACCCGCCCCACGACGCCGTGACCCGGGCCGACTACCGCCGGCGCTACGCCCAGACCCGGCGGGACCCCGACCTGTTGGCGCTGCACCTGCGCCACCCGGTCATCGCGGTCATCGACGACCACGACCTCGCCGACAACGCCGCCCGCACCGGCGCCAAGGGCCACGACTCCGACACCCAGGGTCCGTGGGCCGACCGGGTGGCCGCCGCCACCGCCGAGCGGGCCGAGTGGCTCCCGGTCCGCACCGATGGTCCCCCCGGCCGGCAGCCGCCGGCGACATGGCGGTCGGTCCGCCTGGGTGACCTGGGGGAGCTGGTGCTGCTCGACACCCGCCTGGCCGGGCGGGACCCGCACGCCGACACCGACGATCCGCCCATCGACGATCCCGATCGCACCATGTTGGGCACCACCCAGGCGGCCTGGGCCGTGGCTCGGATCACCGACACCCGCCTCCCGTGGGTGGTGGTGGTGTCGTCGGTGGTCTTCAACGAGATGACGGTGCCCGTGCCCGGCCGGGTGGGCCTGAACCGCCCGTTCCCCGCCGGCTCCCGGATCGACGACGGCACGGCCCCCACCAGCGACGGCGGGGACGGCTCCCCGGCCGACCGGGCCCGCCTGGTCCGGGCCATGCGGCAGCGGGGGAGGGGCGTGGTGGTGCTGTCGGGCGACGTCCACTCGTCGTGGGCCTTCGAGGGACCCGCCGACGACACCGGGCCGGTGGCCGTGGAGCTCACCTGCCCGGCGGTCACGTCGGCCCCGATGGGCGAGATGCTGCCGGTGGGCGCTGACCTGGCCGACCGGCTGGTGGCCCACCAGGAGGGGATCCGGTGGGCCGACCTGTTCGGACGGGGCCATGTGGTGGTGGAGGTGGGGCCGCGGACGGTCACCGGGTCCTGGTGGTTCACCGACCCCGAGGTGGCCGACGCCACCCCGGTGGCGGCGGCGGCGTGGGTCCACCAGCTCGACCGACCGGGCCGGCTGGACCCGGCCGACGGTGACGACGGCACCGCGGACCGCGCCCACGCGGACCCTGCGACCGACTCGCCGGCCGACACCGACACCCACGCCGCTCCTGATGCTGACGTCGAGCCCGTCGCGCCGGCCGGTGCCGGTGGCGGGGGCTCGTCGGCGGGCCGATCCGGACGGGCCGCGCCACCGGTGCCGCCCCGCCCGGAGGGGGTGGCCCGCCTGGAGGCCCGGAACAACCGTCGCCGCCTGGTCCGCCACACGGTGGCGGTGGGCGCCGCCGTGGTGGCGGCCGCGTTGGGGGCCCGGGCGTGGGTGGAGTACCTCCGGCGACCGGGTCCGTGAGCCCCCGGCGGTCCCGGCTCTGGGCCCCCGGCGGGTGGTGCTGGGCCGCCCCGGGCACCGCCGGGTTGGCCCGGGCCGGGGCGGGCTCCTAGGATTGCTCCCCGGCCCCAGGCGAGCGCGGACACGACCGTGTGTCCAGCTCGGGCCCCACGTTCGAACGCGCAGAGGCACCACACCATGTACGCAGTCATCAAGACCGGCGGCAAGCAGTACCGGGTCACCGAAGGCCAGGAGCTCCACGTGGAGCTGCTGGGGGTCGACGAGGGCGAGGTCGACCTCACCCCCGTGCTCCTGGTCGACGGCGACACGGTGGTGTCGGCTCCCGATGCGCTGGCCAAGGCCTCGGTGAAGGCCAACGTGATCGGCCTGGCCAAGGGCCCCAAGATCACCGGCTTCACCTACAAGAACAAGACCAACCAGCGGCGTCGCTGGGGCCACCGCCAGAAGTACGCCACCATCCAGATCACCGGCATCTCGAAGGGCTGACCCATGTCGAAGACCAAGGGCGGCGGTTCCACCCGGAACGGCCGTGACTCCAACGCACAGCGCCTGGGCGTGAAGGCCTACGACGGCACCGTCGTGTCGGCCGGTTCCATCCTGGTCCGCCAGCGCGGCACCCACTTCCACCCCGGCGAGAACGTGGGCCGCGGTGGCGACGACACCCTCTTCGCCACCATCGACGGCAAGGTCAAGTTCGGCCGCCGCGCCGGCCGCAAGCTCGTGGACGTATTGCCCGAGTAGGTGTGACGGGTACCGAGAACTGACCCGCCCCCCGCCTGCGGCGGGGGTCGCTTCATGTACGGGGCAGGTCCGATTCGTTCCAGGCGAGGTGGCGGACGGCTGCGGTGTTGGCGAAGCGGTCGGTCATGCCCGACACGTAGCGGACCGCTTGGGCCCGGGCGGCATCCCCGTCGGGCTTGAGGTCGGCCCCCTCGGGCATCTCGTGGGGGTTGGCCAGGTAGAACTCGACCAGGCCGGTGATGAGGCGGGCGGCCCGGTCGGCCTGATCGACCGATTCGGGCCGGAGGTAGATGCGCTCGTAGTTGAAGGCC
Organism: Acidimicrobiales bacterium; assembly: GCA_036724365.1. Classification (GTDB taxonomy): domain Bacteria; phylum Actinomycetota; class Acidimicrobiia; order Acidimicrobiales; family Iamiaceae; genus Aquihabitans. The sequence continues at coordinate 5,120 of DAIMFV010000214.1, forward strand.
CGGAACGCGGCCAGGGCCTCGGCCTCGGTGGCCCGCATGCCCACCACGCCGGTGGTGGCGATGGTCTCCACCATGGCGGTGATGAACCGGTGGAGCTGGGTGCGGCGGTCTGCGCCCACCACCTCGGTGACCGCACCGGGCAGGTCCCGAGGGTTCACCACACCGGCCGCGACCGCGTCCTCGAAGTCGTGGCAGACGTAGGCGATGCGGTCGGCCCAGGCCACCACCTCGCCTTCGGGGGTGAGGGGAGCCGGTCGGTTCCAGGAGTGGTTGCGGATGGCGTCGAGGGTCTCGGTGCACAGGTTGAGCGGTGCCAGGACCACGTCGGCCCCGTAGACGGCGTGGTGGTAGCCGCCGTCCACGAACGGTGACAGCGCCCCCTCTGACGCATGCCCCGCGGGGCCGTGGCCGCAGTCGTGGCCGGTGGCCGCGGCCGCGGTGAGGGCCACGTTGAGGCCCACGGGCCGAGCGATGGACACCGCCACCTGGCACACCTCGATGGCGTGGGTGAGCCGGGTGCGAAGGTGGTCGTCGTCGGGCGCCACGAACACCTGGCACTTGCCGGCGAGGCGCCGGAAGGCCTTGGCGTGGTGGATGCGGTCCAGGTCGCGCTCGAAGCAGGTGCGGAACCGGTCGGCCGCCTCGGGCGTGGCCCGGTTGCCGGCCCCGGCCGCCCGGGTGGCCCCGGGGGCGAGGTGACGCTGTTCTCGCTCCTCGCGGACCGCCCGCTCGTCGGCCACCCCGCCGCCCGGCGCGTGGTCGGGTACGGGCCCCACGGCCACGGGCGCGTGGGCGGTGACCGGACCGGGGCTCGTCTCCATGCCCCGATCCTACGGAGGAGCGGTGACAGTCACGGTCGACCCGGAACGTGTCAGCGGTTGTGAGACACCGGGTGCTCAGATGGTTGCTGGTGTGAGTGGCTGCTCCTGGGGCTGGTTGATCCATGTTGCCTCGGGGATCCGAGGGGCGTTGGGGGGTCGTCGGAATCGGTCGGGGTG
>DAIMFV010000215.1:0-6112 GCA_036724365.1 Acidimicrobiales bacterium
GTGAGATCCGTTCGATCTCGACCAGGACCTCCGGCGTGAGGCCGTCGGAGGCGGGTGCTTCGGCCGTCTGCCGGCCGACGGGATCGTCCATCGTCGTTCCTCGGTGATGTCGGTGCGGTGATGTCGGTGCGGTGATGTCGGTGCGGTGATCCTGACCGCCGTGGCGGAGTCGCCGTCAGCGCCAGGCTGACGGAGCGACCACCTCGGCGTCGACCGGCTCCGCGCTCACAGCCGGTCCGAGCTGCCCGTCGATCCGGACCATCGCCGGAGGGACCGCGGGCGAGAACAGGTCGGGCTTCACGATCCGTGGCACCGCGCCGAGGTCGATCGTCTCCTCGGGATCCTCGGGCGGGGTCCGCCCCCATCTCAACCAGCCGATGGCCAGTCCGGCCAGGAAGGTCCCGAACATCATCGCCAACGCGAACACCAGCTGTGCGACACGGATCAACTCGTAGCGCATCTCGCCCCCTTCACCCCGACCGTCCCCGAACGGTCCCTGCCCCATCCACCGGATCGAACGTGCCCCCACGACACCCGACGGAAACTGGTCCGGACCCTAGCCCGAGCGGGGTCGGCCGTGGGTGGGTCCTCGACCGCGGGCGTCGTCGAGGAGTCGACCGAGGAGCGGGAGCGGTAGGCCCAGGACACCGCTCGGGTTCTCGCCGCGCACCCATTCCACCAGCGCCGATCCGGGCCCTGCATCCCGCTCGAGCGCCTCACCGTCCTCCAGGCGGTAGGACCCGCTGGTGTCGAAGGGCTCGAATCGCTCGACGTAGGACTCCGCCGCGGTCCGCCCGTAGCGACGCATCTGCACGACCTGGACGTCGATGCCGATGTGGGCGTCGCCGGCCGCGTCGAGGACGACCACGCCGTTGAGCAGGTGGTGTCGCCGGCCCGACAGCGCTGTCAGCTGCTCGACCGCCGCGGCGGGCTCCGACTTCTGGGTGAGCATCCGCCACCGCCCGGATGGCTCGGCCAGCACCCCGACCTGGTCCGCGGCCACGACGATGCGCCCGACGCATCGGGGGGCCACTGCCGCGGCCTTGAGCAGCGCGAGCTCGACGGCCAGGCCGTCGGGACCCACCGCGTCGAGCCGGTGATCCAGCGCCCGTTCGTCCACCTCGGGTGCCATCACCTCGACCGGGATGCCCGCGTCGGCCAGGAGCTGGGCCCGGTAACGGGACCCGGAGGCCAACACGATCGGCGGGCCGGCGACAGCCGACCGATCGCTCGCCCGACCGTCGGCGTCCGGGCGGTCGGGTGCGGTGTCGGGAAGTCCCACGGCCCGAGAGTGTGGCACCGGTACGCTCACCGACCGTGTCCGCCGACCCCTCGAGCCCGACCCGCCCTGCGCTCGACCGTGGGACCGCGGTCGTCACGATGGAGCTGGAGCGGGGTGTCGTCGGCGACCTGGCCACCCTCGACGCCCTGGCCGCCGAAGCCGCCGCCCGCGGCACCCTGGAGGCATGCGGCCGCCTGGTTGGAGCGGCCCGCTCCCGCGACGTGCCGGTCGTCCACTGCGTGGCGCAGTGGCGCCCGGACCGCCGGGGCACCGCGCTCAACACCCCGCTCACCCGGGCCCTGGCCCGTAACCCGGAGCAGATCCTGGCCGGCTCCCCGGCGGTCGAGCTGGTGGCCGAGCTCGGCGACACGTCCGGGGACCTGACCAGCGTGCGCCACCACGGGTTGACGCCGTTCACCGGCACCGACCTCGACGCGCTCCTGCGGTCCCTGGAGGTGACGACGGTGGTCGTGTGCGGCGTGTCGCTCAACGTAGGGGTGCTCGGCCTGTGCCTCTCCGCGGCCGACCTCGGCTACCGGGTCGTCGTCGCCTCCGACGCGGTGGTGGGGGTTCCCGCGGAGTACGGCGACTCGGTGATCGCCCACACCCTGGCGATGGTGGCCACGATCGCCACGGTGTCGGACCTGCTCGCCTGAGACGGGTCTGCGCCATGGCCGATGAGGCCGTGGCCCGCGGGGGTCGCCTCAACCCTTCCCGAGGGCGGCGGCCAACGCTGCGGCTCGGTCGAGCACCTCGGAACGGCCCAGACCCGGCACCTGCAACGACACCCAGTCGACGCCCATCGAGGAGAGCGTGGCGACCTCCTCGACCAGCTCGGACAGACCGGCCAGCGGGTCGGCCAGGTAGCGCGGCAGGGAGAACGGCGTGAAGCAGATGGTGAGCGGCTCGGTGCGACCGACCGACTCGCAGCGCTCCCGGGCCCGCTCCAGGGCACGGGCCAGGCCGTCCAGATCGGCGATGGCGCTGGTGCGCACGTAGGACTCCATGCCCCCCGGAGTCGGGAACGGCGACCACCCCTGGGCCCGGTCGACCGCTCGCCGCAACGCGGCCGGGCTGTTGCCGCCCACCCAGATCGGCGGGTGCGGCCGTTGGAGCGGGCGAGGCTCCGCGGTCACCGAGCGCGACTCGTAGCCGGGGCCACTGAGAGCGAGCTTCGACTCCGACCAGATGCGGGGCAGCACCTCGAGGGCGTCCTCGAGGCGGTCGGTGCGATCCTCGAAACCGGCGCCGAGCGCCCGGAACTCGGGTTCGAGGTAGCCGGCGGCGACGCCGACGATGAGCCGACCGCCGGAGACGACGTCGAGCGACGCCAGGGCCTTCGCGGCCAGGAACGGGTTCCGGTACGGCAGGACGTACACGTTGGTGTGCACCAGCAGCCGTCGGGTCGCCACCGCCGCCGCCGTCAGCGCGACGGTCGGTTCCATGGCCTGGTGGCCCCCACCGGCGAGCCAGCGGTCATCCGGCGCCGGGTGGTCGGTCACGAAGGCGGCGTCGAAGCCGAGGCGCTCGTAGCCGGCGGCGAGCTCGACGATGGCATCGCCCGACACGAGCTCCGCCCCGGCCGAGGTGCGTTCGACCGGGAGCCCGAGCGTGATCTTCACATCGCTGTCGCACTCGTCGGTGATGAACCTGCGGGTCCGCTGCGCCGGCACGTCGGAGACCTCGTGGCCGCCGGGTTCCACCGAGACGGTCACTCGTCGCCCGCCCCCGCCGAGCAGCGCGGCGGCGTCCTCGGACAGGAAGGCGGGGATGACCTCGTCGTCGGATCCGGCCAGCACCAACAGCGGCGGGGCGTCCGGGCCCCGGTCGAGGCGTTCGACGAACGAGTCGTCGTCGACATCGGGCAGGAAGCCGCAGATCGACACCACCGCATCGGGGCGGCATCCGAGCAGGCCCACACACATCGCCAGCGCTCCGCCCTGGGAGAAGCCCACCACGGCGACCGGTCGGCCGTCGGCCTGCAGTCGGAGCACCCGTTCGGCCACCTGGCCGACCGAGCGCTCGAGTGAGACCGGATCGGCCCCGCGGGGCCCGGTCGGGAACCAGCTGCGGGTCCCGTCGGGATCCGTCGGCGCCTCGGGCACCACCACGTCCCAGCCCGGAGGGGCGACCCTGCGTGCCCACCTCTCGGCCGAGACCGGCTCGTCGCCGTGGCCGGACAACGCGACGACCACACCGGGACGCGGGATCCGTTCGCTCATCGGGGCAGCCTGCAACCCCCCGCCGCCGTCCCGCAACCGCCACCCGCCCTCCTCCACCGCAACGCGGCGTCCGCGACGCTTTCGGGCGGCGTCCCCGCACACTGGAGCGGTCGTGCCTGCCCTCCCCCGCCGCCGACGAGCCCGCCGGGCCGATCCCCGAGCGGTCGACCGCGCCGCGCTCGACCGCCAGCTCAGCGACCTCATCGACGAGCACTCCGATGCGGTGTTCCGTCTGGCGGTCGGCATCCTGCACGACCGCCAGCTCGCCGAGGACGTCGTCCAGGAGACGATGATGCGGGCGTGGACGTCGATGGCGGGGTTCCGCGGCGACTCCTCGGAACGCACGTGGGTGCTGCGAATCGCCCACAACACGGCCATCGACGCGCTGCGCCGTCGGCGCGACCAGGCCACCGCTCCGCACGACCTGCCCGAGAGCACCGACCGCAGCGACCCGGCGGACCGGGCGACCGGCCGGGACCGCCTGGCCGCGGTCGGGCGGGCGCTGGCCGGGCTCGACGAGACCAGCCGCGCCGTCGTGGTGCTCCGGGAGGTCGAGGGCATGAGCTACCAGGAGATCGCCGACGCGCTCGACGTGCCGGTACCAACGGTCAAGACCCGCCTGCTGCGGGCCCGACGGGCGTTGCAGGCCGTCGACCGCGACGAGGAGGACACATGAACACCCATCGCGACCCCGACGACGTCGAGCCGCCCGACACCCACTCGGACGCCGAGCTTGACCGGGAGCTGGCCCGCGGGGACGAGCTGCTCGGCGCCTCGTTGCGGAGCCTGCTCTCCCCGCCCTCCGACATCGAGGAGCGGGTCGCGGACCAGGTGTCCCAGCAGCTCATCGGCCGGTCCGCAGCGGGATCCGCGCTCGACCTCCTGGGACTGGGGGTGCGGACCTTCATGATGTTCCTCAGCGAGGACCCCTCCGGTGCCGACAGGGACCGGGAGCGCCCGGACGACGGGCCGAACCGCGACGAGCAGGACCGGAGGGCCACCGCATGAACAACGGGATCTGGGCGCTGGTCGCCGTGTGCAGCGGGCTCCTCCTGGGCGAGCTCGGCGGCCGGCTCGTCCGCGCCGCCCGCGGCGGCCCGGACCGACCCGAATCGGTGCGCAGCACCGCTCGGGCCGTCGGGTCGCTCGTGTTCTGGAGCTTCACCGCCGTCGGGTTGGTGATCGCCGTCGGGGCGCTCGACATCGAGGCGCTCGAGGACATGGGTGAGACGATCTCGGACTCCCTGCCCAACCTGCTGCTCGCCGCGGTGATGGTGATCGTCGGCTACGCCGTCGCCATCGCGGTGGCCGCGGCTGTCGGCCAGTCGGCCCGTCGGGCGAGCGGCGTCCGCCAGGAGAACCTCGAACGGGTCCTGCGGATCCTGATCACGGTGATCGCCGTGCTGCTCGCCCTGCACCAGGCCGGGGTGAGCGACGGGATGGTCGCGGTGCTGGTCGTGATCGTCATGGCCGTTCCTGCCGTCGCCGCCGCACTGCTGTCGGCCATCGGAGGCCGGGAGGTGGCCGCTCAGCTGGCTGCCGGCCGGGCGCTACGGGCCCAGCTGCGCGACGGGTGGACGCTGCGCTGCGAGACCCCCGACGGCGAGCCCGTGACCGGGCGCATCATCCGGGTGCACCCGACGACGGTCGAGATCGAGAGCGCCGACGGCGGCCGCGGCCACGTCCCGCACGGCTACCTGCTGGCACGCCCGTTCACCGTCAGCCCCTGAGGTTCCACCGGCCGACCTTCGGCCGGAACGACCGATCTCCGGGCGCTCCGACCCGAGGGCTCTGCGGGCCAACGACGTCCGCCGGATAGAATTTCCGTCATCGGGCGCGACTTTCGCGACCCGGACACGTCACTACACATGTACGCCGCTGATGCGGCGGGACGACCGGGTCGGCTGCCATCGCCCCGGACACATCCATCGCACTCCCGTCTGCCTGCTGGTGCTGCAACAGGAACACCGAGTGCCCGTCGATCCGGGGGACCCGCACAGGGTCCCCCGGGCCGCGTCAGGGCCTACGATCCGCCGATGGTCCGCCACGTCGCCCTGCTCACCTTCCAGCCGAACACCCCACGGGCTGACGTCGACGCGGTCGCCGACGCGCTGCGGACGCTCCCGGGCCGGATCCCCGAGCTGCGCGGGTACGACGTCGGTGTCGATCTGGGCCTGGCCGGAGCCGATGGCGGCAACGCGGATCTGTCGATCGTGGCCGACGTCGACGACGTCGCCGGCTACGAGGCCTACCGCGACCACCCCGAGCACCAGCGGATCATCGCCGAGATGATCCGGCCGATCCTGGCGTCCCGGGTCGCGGTGCAACACCAGCGATGACTCCTCACCCGGGCCATAGTCCGAACCACGTTCGGGTTGCAAGAGGTTTTTCGTGACAGCAGTCACCCGGTGTCGTATGGTGCCGAGCGTCAGCCACCGAGGTGGTTGACCCGGTCGATGCGCTCGGGTTCCCCGAGGGCTCCCGGTGTCCGGCAAGGCCGTGTGGAATCGGCACGGGGGGTTTCGATTCCACACGGCCTCCGGCCGTTCTGGGGAGCCTCCGGCCGTTCTGGGGAGCCTCCGGCCGTTCTGGGGAGCCTCCGGCCGTT
>DAIMFV010000216.1:0-6101 GCA_036724365.1 Acidimicrobiales bacterium
CTTCGCCCAGCTGCTCCTCGATGCGCAGCAGCTGGTTGTACTTGGCCACGCGGTCGCTGCGGGCGGGGGCGCCGGTCTTGATCTGGCCGCAGTTGAGGGCCACGGCCAGATCCGCGATGGTGGCGTCCTCGGTCTCGCCCGAGCGGTGCGACATGACCGCGGTGTAGCCGTTGCGGTTGGCCAGGCTCACGGCGTCGGTGGTCTCGGTGAGGGACCCGATCTGGTTGACCTTCACCAGGATGGAGTTGGCCACGCCCACGTCGATGCCGCGGGCGAGGCGCGACGAGTTGGTGACGAAGAGGTCGTCGCCCACCAGCTGCACCGAGTCGCCGATGCGGTCGGTGAGCGCCTTCCAGCCCGCCCAGTCCTCCTCGGCCATGCCGTCTTCGATCGACACGATCGGGAAGCGGGCGCACAGGTCGGCCCAGTAGTCGGCCAGCTCCTCGGCGGACAGGGTGCGACCCTCGCCCTCCAGCACGTAGGCGCCGTCCTTGAACACCTCGCTGGTGGCCGGGTCGAGGGCGATGGCGATGTCTTCGCCCGGCGTGAACCCGGCCTTCTCGATGGCCTGGATCAGCAGCTCCACCGGCTCGGTGTTGTTGGCCAGGTTGGGGGCGAAGCCGCCCTCGTCGCCCACCGCGGTGGACAGGCCCTTGTCGTGCAGGAGCTTCTTGAGCGTGTGGTAGGTCTCGGTGCCCCAGCGCAGGGCCTCGGAGAAGCTGGCGGCGCCCACCGGCATCACCATGAACTCCTGGAAGTCCACGTTGTTGTCGGCGTGGGCCCCACCGTTGAGCACGTTCATCATGGGGACCGGCAGCACGTGGGCGTTGGTGCCTCCCACGTGGCGGTACAGGGGGATGGCCAGCTCGTCGGCGGCGGCCTTGGCCACGGCCAGCGACACGCCGAGGATGGCGTTGGCGCCCAGGCGGGCCTTGTTGTCGGTGCCGTCGAGGTCGATCAGGAGGCGGTCGACGCCGCGCTGGTCGAGCGCGTCGAAGCCCTCGAGCTCCTCGCGGATCTCGCCGTTCACGTTGCTGACGGCGATGCTCACGCCCTTGCCCACGAAGCGGTCGCCACCGTCTCGCAGCTCCACGGCCTCGAACTGGCCGGTGGAGGCACCCGACGGGACGGCGGCCCGACCCCGGGCGCCGGAGTCCAGCACCACGTCTACCTCGACGGTGGGGTTGCCGCGGGAGTCGAGGATCTCGCGGCCGACGATGTGTTCGATGCTGCTCATGGCGCTGGGGGTTGCTCCTGGGTGGGTTTGTCAGAAACGGTAGTGGTCCCGGCTTCCGCGGCCCGGCCACGGTCCCGGAGGCGGGCGGCGGCGGTTCGCAGGGCGGTCTCGGGGTCGACGTCGGCGGCACGGGCCAGGGCCACCGCGGCCAGCAGCAGGTCGCCCACGGTGCGGTCGTCGGGCGAGCCCTCGGCGTCGAGGGCGGCGGCGGTGAGCCCCATGCCGGCCCGGTGCACGTCGCCGGTGACGGGCACGCCCACCGAGGCCGCCTTCTTCTGCACCTTGAGGGCGTAGAGCAGCGCCGGCAGGTTGGCCGGGATGCCGTCGAACACCGAGCCCCGCCCCTTCTCGGCCTTCTTGATCTGCTCCCAGTTGGCGGCCACCTCACCGGCATCGGCCACCTCGACCCCGGCGAACACGTGCGGGTGGCGGTGCACCAGCTTCTCGCGGACGCCGCGGGCCACGTCGGCCAGCCCGAACGCCCCGGCCTCGGTGGCGAGGGTGGTGTGGAAGACGATCTGGAGGAGCAGGTCGCCGAGCTCCTCCTCCAGGTGGGCGTAGGCCTCCGGATCGGTGTCGGGCCCACCGTCGCCCACGGCATCGAGCGCCTCCAGCACCTCGTAGCTCTCCTCCAGGAGGTGGCGGGTGAGGGTGCGGTGGGTCTGCTCGGCATCCCAGGGGCACTCGGCCCGCAGGGTGGCCACCAGCTCCACGAAGGCGGCCACCTCACCCGAGACCGGCTCGGCCAGCTCGGGCACGTAGAGCGAGGTGAGGTGGTCGGGTTCGAAGGTGCGGTCCAGGTCGGCCCACGCCACCGTGGTGACCGACTCGTCGGGCAGGCCCAGGCGTTGCAGCACCACCACCGGGGTGGCGGGCGGGTCGTCGACGGCGAGCTTCACGTCGGACAGCACCCGGCGGTTGTGGCAGTGGGCCACCAGCAGCGGGCCCCGCTCACCGGCGGCGGCCACGTCGAAGCGGTGGGCATCGACCAGGCGGACCCCCTGCTCGTACGGATCGATGCCGAGCCGGACCCAGGCCAGGTCCACGAACGACAGAGCGGGCAGCACGTCGAGCGCCACCCGGCCGGCGCCGGCCTCGGCGTCGAGCAGGTCGACGGTGCGCTCCAGCACCCGCGGCGAGCCGGGCACGGCGTAGAGCACGGTGCCGTGCTGCGACGCCGCGGCCACCAGGTCGGCCACGATCCGCCGGTACACCTCGTCGAAGGTGTCGGCCATCTCGTAGTGGTGGTCGAAGGTGGCGGCGCCGCGCACCAGGTGGGCCGAGGGGTGGACCTCGGTGCGCAGGAAGCGGTGGGGGACCGCCTCGATGACGGCCAGGGTGCCGGCGGTGACCAGGTCGGGGTCTCCGGGACCGAGCCCCACCACCACGATCCGGGGCGCGGTCACAGTGGGGCCGGGCTCAGGGACCGGTGACGGCGGTGGCGGCGGGGGTCGTGGTGGTGCCGGCCGGGGGTGGGGTGATGGTGCCCGTCTCGGGGTCCCACGTGCCGTAGCGGGGGTCGACGGTGACGACCGCGCCGATCACCAGCTCGGCCAGCCGGGTGGTGACGGCCTGCTCGTCCTCGGCGCCGAGCTGGGCCTCCAGTTCGGGCGTCATCTGCTCCAGGGTGGGGCCGGTGGTGGAACCGATGCGGACGATCACCCAGACGTCGTTCTGGGCGGTGGGACCGAACAGGTCGCCGACCGCCACGTTGGTGTAGTCGCCGCCGAAGGCCTGCGAGGCCTGCTCGGGGCTGGCGCACCCGGCGTAACCCTGGGCGGCCGCGGTGTTGGGGTCGGCCGAGACCTCGGAGGCCACGGCCCCGAAGTCCTCGCCGGCCTCCACCCGGGCCAGCGCGGCCTGGGCGTCGGCCTCGGACTCGCTCACGATGATGTCGAGGCACAGGGGGCGCTCGGGCGCCAGCTGCTCGAACAGTGCCTGCAGGCGGGCGGGCCGGTCCGAGTCGTCGGCCGCCACCTGCTCGGCCACCAGCGCCCGGAGGACCGAGGTGGTGGCCGACGACTCCACGGTGAAGTCCAGGAGCTCCTGGTCGACGCTGTCGAGCGCGAGTTCCTGGCCCTGGAGCTGGGTCTCGATCTCGGTGCGGGCGGCTTCGCGGTCGGCATCGGTGACCGCTCGGCCGCTGCGCTCGAGGTGCTGGCGGGCGATGGTGAAGTTGATCCACGACTCCAGGGCGCGGGCGGCCTCGGGCATGGCGAAGGTGTCGGTGCCGGCGCCCATGAACGTCGCCAGCCGCTCGGCGGCGGCCGGGTCGTCGAGCGACTCGTAGTAGCGGCGCTGGGCCTCCAGCAGGTCGGTGACCTTCGACTGGGGGATCGACTCACCGGCCACGACCGCGGCGGGCGCCAGACCCACCGGGCCGCCGTCGGCGCACCCGGCGAGCAGGGACACGGCGGCGAGCGCGGTCACGACGAGCGCGAGCGGGCGACGGAGCAGGGGGCGAGGGCTGTCCACCGGCCCAGGATGCCAAGCGCGGGGGCCCCGTGCGGAATCCCCACTTGCCGAGCAGGCGTTAGGCAAGCTTTACTTGTGGCTACCTGCTGACCTCTCGGCAGCTGCGGGCCGGACCTTCCGCCCGCCGACACCCTCACGAAAGCGACCCACCGTGCGCACCGCCCGAACGCTGCTGATCGCCCTGCTCCTCCCCCTGCTCCTCCTGGCCGCCTGCGGCGGCGACGACGAGAGCAGCTCCGACGACACCGGCACCACCACCGCCTCGACCGGCGACGACAGCACGCCCGCCGCCGGGGGCGGCTCGTTCGTGCTCTACACCGGCCGCGACGAGGAGCTGATCGCGCCCATCGTCGACGCCTTCACCGCCGACACCGGGATCGAGGTCGAGGTCCGCTACGGCAACTCGGCCGAGATGGCCGCCCAGCTGCTGGAGGAGGGCGACGGCACCCCCGCCCACGTGTTCCTCTCCCAGGAGGTCGGAGCCGTGGGCGCCCTGGCCAAGGCCGACCTGCTCGGCGACCTGCCCGCCGAGACCGTGGAACGGGCCGACGAGCGCTTCCGTCCCGCCGAGGGCACCCAGTGGGTGGGCGTCACCGCCCGGGCCCGGGTCATCGCCTACAACCCCGACCTGCTCGAGGCCGCCGGGGTCGACGTGCCGACCGGCGTGACCGACCTCACCGACCCCGCCTACGACGGCCTGGTGGCCATGGTCCCGAGCAACGCCGGCTTCCAGGCCTTCGTCACCGGGTTCCGGGTGAGCCAGGGCGAGGACGCCGCCCGCCAGTGGCTGGAGGCGATGATCGCCAACGGTGCCGACACCAGCTTCGAGTCCAACGGCGACGTGCTGGAAGCCGTGAACAACGGTGACGTGGCCATCGGCCTCATCAACCACTACTACTGGGCCCGCCACGAGAACCGGGACAGCCTCACCGCCCAGCTCGTCTTCCCCGCCGGCGACGATCCCGGCGGCCTGGTGAACGCCACCGCCGTGGCCGTCACCCCCGCCGGTGCCGAGAACGAGGCCGCCCTGGCCTTCGTCGACTACCTCCTGTCCGACGAGGGCCAGCAGTCGTTCGTCACCGAGACCTGGGAGTACCCCGTGGTCGACGGGGTGGCCGACCCCGAGGGCATCCCCGCCCTCGACGAGCTGGAGGGCCCGGCGCTCGACCTGGCCGACCTCGACTCGCTGGAGGCCACCCAGGCGCTCCTCACCGAGCTGGGTCTGCTCGGCTGACCCTGCTGGGACGACGTGTCGGCTCGTAACCTGCTGGTGGTGGCCCCACCCCGCCCCCGTCCCCCGCGCGTGACCCGGGCCCCGGCCCTGATCTGGGCCATGCGGGGGGCGGCGGTGGTGGCCACCGCGCTGGCGGTGCTGCCGCTCGTGTACCTGGTGGTCCGCGCCACCGACAAGGGCTGGGAGGGGGTGCGGGCCACCCTGGTGCGGCCCCGCACGCTGGAGCTCACCCTCCGGTCGCTCGAACTGGCCCTGATCGTCACGGCCCTCACCCTGGTGATCGGCCTGGGCCTGGCCTGGCTGGTCACCCGCACCGACCTCCCGTTCCGTCGGGTGGTGCAGGTGGCGGCCGGGCTCCCCCTGGCGCTGCCATCGTTCGTGGCCGCCTGGAGCTGGATCGGCTTCCGCCCCGGGCTGGCCGGCCGCACCGGGGCCGTGGTGGTGCTGACCACCATCTCCTACCCCTACGTGTACCTGCCGGCCATGGCCGCGCTGCGCCGCTGCGATCCGGCGCTGGAGGACACCGCCCGCAGCCTGGGCCACCGCCGGTGGTCGGTGTTCTGGCGGGTCACCCTCCCCCAGGTCCGTCCGGCGGCCGTGGGCGGCGGCCTGCTGGTGGGGCTCTACGTGCTCAGCGACTTCGGCGCGGTGGCCACCATGCGCCACCAGGTGCTCACCCACGCCATCTACACGTCGTACCGGTCCTCGTTCGACCGCACCCCGGCCGCCGTGCTCGGGTGCGTGCTCGCCGCCCTCACCCTGGCCATCGTGGTCGTGGAGAACCGCACCCGGCGCCACCAGCTCGTGGCCCGGGTGGGTGGCGGCGCCGCCCGCAGCCAGCCGGTGGTGGCCCTCGGCCCGTGGCGGTGGCCCCTCCTCGCCGTGCCCGCCGCCGTGGTCGGGGTGAGCCTCGGCGTGCCGGCCTGGGGCATGTACCGCTGGTTCAGCCGGGGCTCCTCCCGGGCCGACGCCCACGAGCTGTGGACCGCGGTCGGCAACACCCTGCAGGTGAGCGCGCTGGCCGCCCTGGCCGTGGTCGCCCTGGTCACACCGGTCGCCGTGCTCAGCGTCCGCCACCCCGGGCCGCTGGCCCGCACCGCCGAGCGGGCCGCCTACGCCGGCCACGCCCTCCCGGGTGTGGTGGTGGGCCTGTCG
>DAIMFV010000217.1:0-4362 GCA_036724365.1 Acidimicrobiales bacterium
AATACCACGACACCGAAACCGGCTACATCTACCTCAGAGCCCGCCACTACGACCCCACCACCGGCCAATTCACCAGCCAAGACCCCCTCCTCGCCATCACGGAGGAGCCGTACGGCTACGTCAGCGGCAATCCCGCAAACTGGACTGACCCGTCCGGGCTTTTCTGCCTAAGTGGGGAGAACCCTTACGTTTCCTGTTGTGGTGGTGGTTTTGTGGATTTCGTAAAGGAACAGCTTGAGGATGCGAAGGACCAGTTCATCGAGGATAAGACTGACTGGTCTCCCCGAGGGGTCGTTGAAAAGACCATTTCGTATGCGGCGGGAAGCGCAACGCTCCTAGTTTGTGCGTTGGCCGGTGCAGGGCTGTGGTGTGTGATACCGACGTTCATGGCGAAGAAACTAGGAAAGGATATCGCAGAGTACTTTGCCGAGCAGGCAGGGATACCTGATAACTGGCGGGATACACTGCCGAAGGACTGGACCAGCCCACGGTATGGGCCTTTCGGAGGAATGGGGAATCTGCAAGGCCCCGGGCCGGCTGATCGCATCTTGGGCTCAGACCTATTGGGGGCGCTTGGCCTTGACTGCTGAGATCAAGAACACGGTATATCGTCGAAGGTGCCGGATCATCGAGGCAGTGTCGTTGGCATCATTACTGCTGACTTGGGTACTCGGGGGGCTAGCAGCGGCGTCCACCGTCCTGTTGATTATTGCTACAATGGCGGTTCCGTACGCATACCTACCGCGGTGGCTCGGGCTGTTGTACGCTCAACCATTTCTCCGGCTCGACGATATAGGCCTACACTACGGCCACTCAATTGTCGTACCCTGGAGCCTCATCTCAGACCTGGGGACAAGGAAGCGCCTTATGAAAGCCCCCAGGTTCGTCCTGCGATCCAATCAATGGAGGAAGCCCGGCCTTGAGGGCATCTTCGATCGATGGACTGGGCTACCACTCTCTGACATCGATCCTCTCTGGTTCAGTGATGACGCATTCGTGGCGACGTTGCGCACCCACCTCCCGGAGATCATCTCTGGAAAGATCCCAGCGAGCGGTGACAACGTTCGACGGTGGTCTCTTCTTGCGAGGTGGCTGGGATGAGACACTCGAACCCTCCAGATTGCTTGGACCGAACAATTCCATGAGATCGGGTGTCCCTGCCAATATTGGTGGCGGACTGTCTGGGCTCGTCGATGCTAGGAAGTATGGCTAGAGGGGAGATCATCCGTGCAAGGGTCTGTCCGGAGAACGGCGTAACTGGGCTGGCTTGATCGGCTGAGCTGTGGCTCGAACGGAAAGGGCAGCGCAATCGCTATGTCGCCGGTAGTCGGAGGCCTTGACCTGATCGCCATCGGTATCATCTTCGTGCCGCCGATGCTATGGATGACCGCTCAGATCTACTCGCTCTTCTTCTCGTCTGAGGAAGTGCGGCGACCTCCGCAGAAATATGCCGAGCTTGTGCGAGAGAAGGGCGGCTTGGGAAGCTTCTTGTGGCTAACGCAGCGGCGGCACCAGATTGTCCGAGTTTGGATTGTGACCTGCATCCCGGCTCTGATTTGGTCCCTTGGGCTTCGTCCGCTCCTATAGATCTGGTCGTCGCCCGGTGTCGCGCAGCCCGGAATGGCTGGTTGCGTCGCGGATGTGGCGGTCATGAGGGCGAGCGCGGCTGTAATCGGTCAGGACGAACCGGAGTTGGCGGTGGTCGACCCCTGGGGCCCGGCAACTCAGGCGTCGAGGGGGACGCCTTCGTCGAGGTCGGCGGCTACCTGGAGGGCCACTGCGGCGAGGTCGTCGGGGAGCTCGCCCACCCGGGACAGCTCGTCGGCGAAGCGGAGGCGGGGGCGGTCGTCGGCGGGGGTGGCCTGCAGCATCCAGGCGGCGTGGAGCACGAACGGCACGTGCATGCCGGGCTTGGAGAGCGTGGCCACCGGACCGCGGCCCACGTCGGCGGCGTCGAACACCTCCACCCGGAACCCGGCGTCGTTCATGACCGGCAGCACCACCCAGCCGTCGTGGCCGCCGGGATCGGACCCGGCGTAGCGGCTGGTGCCGGCGGCATCGGGGTCGCGGGGCACGAAGACCGGTGGCGGCGGGGAGCCGACCATGGCCAGCTCGTACTCGGCGGCCACCGCCCGGGCGTCGCGGGACCGGGGGACCCAGCCCGGCCGGGGCCCCGTGGGGGGGCACAGGGTGCGGTCGACCCGGTCGCCGTAGAGGGCCAGCACCCGCTGGGTGATGGCCTCGGGCCGCCAACCCTGGTTGACCATGTGGTGGCTGGTGGGCCGGGCCATGCCCTCGGTGCTCCAGTCCATGGCGTTGAGCTGGCGGGTCCACAGCCGCTGGGGGTCGCGCAGCTCGGCCCGGTGGAGTTGGGTCCCGGAGTCGGGGTCGAAGGCGATGAGCGTGGTGCGGTCGGGGCTCATCGGGAAGCCGTAGAGCCCGCGCAGGGCCGGGTCACAGGGGCGACCCAGGGCATCGAGGTCACCCTCGCGCTGGGTCATGGCCAGCTCGGCGTTCTCGGTGTGCTCGAACAGCACCTGGATGCCGTCGCTGTCGTCGTAGACGGCGTAGTAGTGGTTGTTCTCGGGGGCCACCCGGAAGGTGTGGCAGGGCACCGGCTGGCCGGGCGGCGTGGCTTCGAGCTGGTCCTTGCGGATCAGGTACACCGGCCCGTCGTGGTTGGCGGGCTCGGTGCGGTCGCCGCCGGAGAGGACCTGGGGCTCCACCTTGAAGGCGCAGTCGGCCACGATCAGCCACTCACGGGTCTGGGTGATGGTGTGGACCGACTGGGGGATCACCGCACCGTCCACCGGCCAGGTCTGCACCGGGCCCTCGCCGTCCCAGCGCACGATGTGGAGCTGGCCCCAGAAGGTGTTGACCGTCCACATCACGTCGCGGTCGGGGTCGATCACGGGGTGGGCGGTGCTCATCACCAGCGGCAGCACCGGCTGGGGGGTGACCTCGAAGACCTGCCACTGGTCGCGGTGGCCCACGTCGCCCAGGAACCCGAGGGTGACCGGATCCACTTCGACCGGCCGGCCCACGTCCCACGTGGTGAACAGCCGGTCGCCCCAGGGGAGCGGCGCGGTGTTGGCCGCGTTGACCACGCCGTAGGGGGACTGCACGCCCATCATCGAGGGGGTGAAGACGTCGGGGCGGGCGGCGCGGAGGCGGGCCGACGGGGTGTCGATGCGGCGCTGGCGCCAGGCGAACTCGTCGGGGCCGGCGCCGAACGTGCCGGGCTGGAGCGACAGGCGGTAGAGCATGCCCTCGCCGAAGAAGGGGTGCGGGCCGTCGAAGGTGGCGGGGTGGGGGGCGCTGATCACCAGTTCGCCGCGCAGCCCGGCGGGCCAGGTCCCGCCGGGGACGCGGAGGTCGTGGTCGGTGGGGACCTCGCGGGGCAGCAGGCTGCGGGGGATGGGCACGGGTTCCTCCTGGCGGCCGGGTCCGGAGGTCGGTCGGCCCTCGGAGTAAACAGCGTTTACTCGGCGACCGCAAGCAGGTACCGTGACCACCATGTCGATCGATGTGGACCCCACCGCCACCCCCGCCCCCGGTTCGTCGCCCGACCCCTTCCTCGCAGGAGGGTGGGAGCCGGTCCACGACGAACTGGTCACCGAGGACCTGGCCGTGACCGGCGCGCTCCCGGCCGGCCTGTCCGGCGCCTACCTGCGCAACGGACCCAACCCGGCGTTCGCGCCGCTCGGGGCGTACCACCTGTTCGACGGCGACGGCATGGTGCACGCCGTCGAGATCCAGGACGGCCGGGCCCGCTACCGCAACCGGTGGATCCAGTCCAAGGGGCTCGAGGTCGAGCGCCGGGCCGGTCACGCCATCTTCGGTGGCCTGTCGGACTTCCGCATGCCCCCCGAGGACGTGATGGCCGAGGTGGGACCCCTGAAGAACACGGCCAACACCCACGTGTGGCGCCACGCCGGGCGGATCTTCGCCCTGATGGAGGCCGGCCGCCCCACCGAGATCTCCCCCGAGCTGGAGACGCTGGGCGAGTACACCTTCGACGACCTGCTCCAGGGGCCGATGACCGCCCACCCCAAGACCGACCCCGAGACCGGCGAACTGCTCTTCTTCGGCTACAGCCCGTTCCCGCCGTTCGTGCGGCTCCACGTGGCCGACGCCGCCGGCCGGTTGGTCACCTCGGTACCGGTCGACCTGCCGGCCGCGGTGATGATGCACGACTTCGCCGTCAGCCGGGACCGGGTGGTGTTCTTCGACCTGCCCGCCGTGTTCGACGTGCAGGCCCTCATCGCCGGCGGGGCCGGTATCCGCTGGGAGCCCTCCAACGGAGCCCGCATCGGCGTGCTGGGCCGGAACGGATCGGGGAAGACCAGCCTTCTGCGGTTG
>DAIMFV010000217.1:4372-6001 GCA_036724365.1 Acidimicrobiales bacterium
CCGCATCGGCGTGCTCGACCGGGCCGACCTCCACGCCCCGGTGCGGTGGTTCGACATGGACCCGTTCTGGATGTTCCACGTGCTCAACGCCCACGATGACGGCGACGCCGTGGTGGTGGAGGGGTGCCGGGCGCCGCGGCTCAACGTGGCCTTCGGCGACGAGGAGCTGGGCGAACCGGTGCGGCCGATGCTGCACCGGTGGCGTATCGACCTGGCCGCCGGCCGGGTCACCGAGGAGGCGCTCGACGACCGCGCCGGGGACTTCCCCCGGCTGAACGACGACCATGCCGGCCTGCCCGCCCGCTACGGCTACGTGGCCAACCCCCGTTCCTGGGGTGAGACCAAGGTGGCGTTCGAGGGCGTGGTCAAGCACGACCTGGTGGCCGGCACCTCGGTGGTGCACTCCTACGGGCCCACGGCGCTGGCGGGCGAGGCGGCGTTCGCCCCCGACCCCGACCGGTCCACCGAGGACGGCGGCTGGCTGCTCAACTTCGTCTACGACGAGGCCGACGGCACCAGCGCGCTGGTGGTGGTCGACGCCGAGGCCATGGAGGAGGTGGCCCGGGTGCACCTGCCCCGTCGGGTGCCGCTCGGCTTCCACGGCAACTGGCTCGCCGCCGGCGCCCAGGGCAACAACCACTACCCGGGGGCCTGACCGTGGCCGTGCTGCTGGCCGACCACGTGGCGGCCCGCCCCGACGAGCCCGCCCTGATCGACGCCCACGGCACCACCACCTGGGCCCAACTGGACGAGCGGGTGAACCGGCTGGTGTCGGCGCTGCGCGCCCGGGGCCTGGTGGAGGGGGCCACCGTGGCCATGATGGCCGGCAACCAGAGAGAGGCCATCGAGGTGGCGCTGGCGTGCATGCACGGCGGCTGGGTGATGGTGCCGGTGAACTGGCACTGGGTGGCGGCCGAACTGGCCCACGTGCTCGACGACTCCGACGCCACCGCCCTGGTGGTGGGCGCCGACTGGCTGACGGTGGCCACCGACGCCGAGGCCCTGGTGGCCGGGGCGCCCGGGACGCTGGTGCGGGTGGCGATCACCGGGGCCGACCAGGTGCCCGCTGGGTATGAGTGCTACGAGGACGTGCTGGCCGGAGCCGACCCCACCGAGCCGGCCGACCAGGTCCGCGGCGGCGTGATGTTCTACACGTCGGGCACCACCGGCCACCCCAAGGGGGTGCGGGGTGGGCTGGCCCAGGTGGGCGGCCCGGCCGAGATCTGGCAGTTCGTGGCCGCCGCGCTGGCCGAGATCATGCAACCGGCCCCCACGTCACCGGTGCAGCTGGTGTGCGGCCCGGCCTACCACTCGGCCCAGTGGGTGTTCGCCGTGGTCCCGCTGTTGCTCGGGGCCACCGTGGTCCTGCAGCACCGCTTCGACCCGGCCGAGGTGCTGGCGCTGATCGACCGCCACCGGGTCACCAACGTGCACCTGGTGCCGGCCCAGTTCGCCCGGCTGTTGAAGCTGTCCGACGACACCCGCGACGCCTTCTCGGGGTCCAGCCTCCACCGCGTGCACCACGGCGCGGCACCGTGCCCCACCGAGGTCAAGCGCCAGATGATCGCGTGGTGGGGCCCGATCATCACCGAGTACTACGGCGGCACCGAGGGCGGGCTCATGCCCGGG
>DAIMFV010000218.1:0-5996 GCA_036724365.1 Acidimicrobiales bacterium
TGCCCGACTCGGTTGGCGCCACCGAGGCCACCGATGAGGACTGGGCCCAGGAGTTCCTCGACCTGAAGATGGCCGTGAAGGTGGTCGGGTCCATCGACGACGCCATCGACCACATCGCCCGCTTCACGTCGGGTCACAGCGAGGCCATCGTCACGCAGTCGCTGGCGGCCGCCGACCGCTTCACCCGTGAGGTGGACGCGGCCGCCGTGGTGGTGAACGCCAGCACCCGGTTCGTCGACGGCGAGGAGTTCGGGTTCGGCGCCGAGATCGGCATCAGCACCCAGAAGCTGCACGCCCGGGGCCCCATGGGCCTGCGGGAGCTCACCACCGCCAAGTACGTGGTGCGCGGCGAGGGCCAGACACGGGGCTGATCCCCTGACCGTTCGAAGCGGTCTGGGGGGTCAGGTGATCAGTTGGTCAGAGGCGCAGGGCGCCGCTCGGCCGGATGTCAGGCGGTCAGGGGGGTGGCGGGGAGGCGGTCGGCCACCTTGGCACCCAGCTCCTGGGCCTGGCGGCCCAGCTCCGCAGCGCGGGCCTGGGCCTGAGGCAGGACCTGATCGGCCCGGGTCTGGGTGGTCTCCCACCCCTTGCGGGCCAGCCGCCGGGCCACCTTGGCCTCCTTGGCAGCCAGGGCGGCGCCCAGCTTGGCCTCACGGCGGGTGACCGTTGCGGCCCGGCGGCCGTGGCGGGCCGCTGCCGCACCGGCCTTCTCCACGCCGAGGGCGCCGGCCCGGCCGGCCACCTTGGCGTTGGCCCGGGCCAGGCGGCGGGTGGCGCGGGTGTTGGCCCCGGCGGCCTGGGCGGCCAGGGCGGCGTTGGCCTTGGCCGCGCCGGCGGCCACCACGGTCTCGTGACCCAGGTGGCGGGCCTTCCAGGCGAGGCCCGGCTGTCCGGCCGTGTCGGCTGACGCCAGGATGAGCCCGCCCAGCAGGCTGGCGTTCTTCAGGAGGTGGGCCTGCTGGTTGGTGCGCTCCTCGCCGGGCTCCAGTTCCCAGAACCGGTGGCTGGCCACGGTGGTGGGCACCAGGGTGGCGGCCAGGGCCGCCGAGGCCAGCCGGGGCGCGCGCCCCGTGGCCAGCAGCACGCCGGCCGCCACCTGGAGGGCGGCGTTGAACTTCACGTAGCTCTCGGTACCGAACGGCAACGGCTGACCGGCCGCCACGCCGCGCACGTTGGCCCGTACGGCGCTGGAGGCCTCGGTCACCGAGTCGGCGACGGACGCGACGGTGTCGTTGGCGGCGCTGGCCGCCCCGCCGACCGGATCGGCGGTCATCACGGCCCGGGCGGCGAGGTCGTCGGCGGTGGCGGTGACCGACCCGGCCGCCGACTCCACGGCGTGGGTGGCCTGGGAGACGGCCTCGGCGGTGCGGCCGGCGGCCTTCTGGGCCATCGGTCGGGCCGCCTCGCTGATCAGGTCGATCACCGGCTCGGCCGCCTCGACGCGGGGACCGGGTTTGCGGAAGGTCTCGATGCCGCCGGCGATGAAGGTGGAGGCGAGGAGGGGACGGGCGATGGTGCGGACGATCATGCATGGCCCCTACCCACCCTGGAGCGGAGAAAGACCTGACCGGCACGGACGGGTGGACCACCGGTGGGTGGTGTGCCGGTCGGGCTCGGCCCCCGGCGCGGGAACCCAGCGTCGGCGGGCCGAAACGATTGACCGGGCGGTCAAGTGCGGCGGTAACCTGCGAGGATGACCGACCATCGCTTCGAGTCCGTCCCCGAGGTCCGAGAGGGCCTCCGCAAGGTCGACTACCTGGCCGACGAGGGCATCGCCGGCATCGTCTACCTCGCCGACCGGCTCCAGAAGCCGATCCTGGTCGAAGGCCCGGCCGGTACCGGCAAGACCCAGCTGGCCAAGTCGGTGGCCGAGCTGATCGGGGCCCGCCTCATCCGCCTCCAGTGCTACGAGGGGCTCGACGAGGCCAAGGCGCTCTACGAGTGGAACTACAAGAAGCAGCTCCTGCGCATCCAGGCCAACAAGGGCGAAGGCGACTCCTGGAGCGAGGTCGAGGAGGACCTCTTCTCCGATGAGTTCCTGCTCGAGCGCCCGCTCCTGGAGGCCATCCGGGCCGACGACCCGGTGGTGCTCCTGATCGACGAGGTCGACCGGGTCGAGGTGGAGACCGAGGCCCTGCTGCTCGAGATCCTCTCCGACTACCAGGTGTCGATCCCCGAGCTGGGCACCATCACGGCCAAGCAGATCCCGCTCGTGTTCCTCACCTCCAACAACACCCGCGAGCTGTCCGAGGCCCTCAAGCGGCGCTGCCTCTTCCTCCACGTCGACTACCCCGACATGGAGCGCGAGAAGGAGATCATCCTCACCAAGGTCCCCGACATCACCGAGAACCTCGCCGATCAGGTGGCCCGCATCGTGCGTTCGCTCCGCCAGCTCGAGCTCAAGAAGTCGCCGTCGGTGTCGGAGACCCTCGACTGGGCCAACACCTTGATGCTGCTCGGGGTCGAGCAGATCGATGCCGAGACCGCGTCGAGCACCGCCAACATCCTGCTCAAGTACCAGTCCGACATCGCCAAGGCCGTGCGCGAGTTCGCGGCCGACAAGCAGGGCTTCAAGCAGTTCGCCCCGGGCCCCAAGTAGCCAGGAACACCCAACCCGTGACCGCCCCCGGACCCGACGCAGCCGATCCAGCTGATCCAGTTGATCCCGGCGACGCGCCCGGCCGCGGCTCGGTGGCGGTGGCCGGTGAGCCGATCCTCGACCTGCTCAACGGCTTCATCATCGAGCTGCGTGAGGCCGGCCTGCCCGTCAGCCTCACCGAGAACCTCGACGCCATGGCGGCCCTGCGCCACATCCCCATGGAGGACCGCGAGGCCTTCAAGTACGCGCTCGCCGCCACCCTGGTGAAGAACAACGCCCACTGGCGGGCCTTCGAGACCGTGTTCGAGGTCTACTTCTCCCTGCGGGGCGCCAAGTACGGCATCGACGACGACACGCTCGACCCCGACCTGGCCGATCTGCTCGACGACGAGCGGGACGGCGTCGGTGAGGGCGGGCAGGGTGGCCAGGGCCAGGGCGGCGGCCAGGCCCTCACCCCCGAGGAGCTCCAGCAGCTCCTCTACCAGGCCATGATGAAGGGCGACGAAGCCCTCATGCGGGCCATCGCCCGCCAGGCCGTGAAACGCTTCGCCGGCATGGAGCCGGGTCGGCCGGTGGGTGGTACGTACTACCTGTACCGAACCCTGCGGAACCTCGACCTCGAGGGCCTGCTGGAACGGATGATGGAGCAGAGCCGCCAGCAGGCGGGCGACTCCGGCGAGGACATGACGCCGCTCGAGGAGCGACTCGAGCGAGACGAGTACGAGCACCGCATCGAGTCGCTGAAGAAGGAGATCGAGGCCGAGATCCGTCGGCGCCTGGTGGCCGACCGCGGCGTGGAGGCCATGGCCAAGACGCTCCGCAAGCCGCTGCCCGAAGACGTCGACTTCATGCACGCCTCCCGAGACGAGATGGTGGGCCTGCGCAAGGCGCTCATCCCGCTCACCCGGCGCCTGGCCGTGCGCCTGGCCCGCAAGCGTCGCCACAACCGTCGCGGCCCGCTCGACTTCCGCCGCACCGTGCGGGCCTCGTTGTCCTACGGAGGCGTCCCGGCCGAGCCGAAGTTCCGCCACCCGCGCCCCCACAAGCCCGAGATCTTCGTGATCGCCGACATCTCCGGCTCGGTGGCCGCCTTCGCCCGGTTCACCTTGATGCTCGTGTACGCCATCAGCGGCCAGTTCTCGAAGGTCCGGTCGTTCGTGTTCATCGACGGCATCGACGAGGTCACCTCGTACTTCGAGGGCGTGGAAGACGTCACCGAGGCCGTGCACCGGGTGAACACCGAGGCCGACGTGGTGTGGGTGGACGGGCACTCCGACTACGGCCACGCCTTCGAGGTGTTCCACAACAAGTGGGGCAAGGAGATCGGGCCCAAGACCACCGTGATCATCCTGGGCGACGCCCGCAACAACTACCACCCGTCGCAGAGCTGGGTGATCAAGGAGATGCAGCACCGGGCCCGCCACGTCTACTGGCTGAACCCAGAACCCAGGAGCTACTGGGACACCGGAGACTCCATCGTGGGTGACTACGGCGCCCACTGCGACGGCGTGTTCGAGTGCCGCAACCTCCGCCAGCTCGAGAAGTTCGTCGACTACCTGGCCTGACGCGTCCGCGTCGTGCCGCCCCGGTCCGATCAGGGGGCCTGGTCGGCGAACTGGTCGAAGGCGGCGAACAGGGCCGGGCGCTCGTGCTCGGCGCGGAGGCGCAGGGCCAGGCGGCGGCTGGTGAGCAGCAACTCCCGGGCGGCCCGACCCGGCCAGGGGCGGGGGAGCAGCTCCGGCGGCAGCAGCGGATCGCGCAGGAACACCTCCTGGAAGGCGATCACCATCCGCAGCGCCCCGGGGAGGAAGTCGCTGTCGGCGATGCGGTCGTGGCGGGCCCGCAGGCGCTCGAGCGTGGGCACCACGTCGCTGTGCTCGCGCACGAACCGGCTGTAGGCGGCGCCGATCTCGTCGACCGGCCACAGCGCCCGGGCCAGGTCCGGGGCGGCCCGGACCCCGCCGACCTCCAGGTCCTGGGTGCTGGCCAGGGTGAGGCGGTCGGCCACGTCGAGGTGATCGGCGATGCGCCGGACCGTGTCCTCCCACGGGTGGGCCGACACGTACATGCCGTTGTTGACCGGCGCGCCGCCCTCGTCGAGGAGTCGGTCCCGCAACCGATCGCGGGCGGCCCGCTTGTGTTCGGGGATGGCGAAGGCCACCAGGTGCCAGTGGCCGTCCCACCCCTGGCCCTTCTGGTCCTGGCGGTAGGCCATCTCGTGACGGCGCATCGACCCCGCCCGAAGCTGGTCGCCGGTGGGCGTGGTGCGGAACGTGGCCTGGCGACCGCTGCCCTCGCGGTCCAGGAGCCCCTCGGCCACCAGCCGGCGGAGGCAGGACCGAAGCTGTTCGTCGGTGTGGCCGCACGCCTCGGCCACGTCGTACAGCTCGGGGCCGTCGATGGTGCCGTCGGGTCGGGCCATGCCGAACA
Source organism: Acidimicrobiales bacterium (assembly GCA_036724365.1). Taxonomy (GTDB): domain Bacteria; phylum Actinomycetota; class Acidimicrobiia; order Acidimicrobiales; family Iamiaceae; genus Aquihabitans. The sequence goes on from DAIMFV010000218.1 coordinate 5,030, forward strand.
CCAGCACCCTGGTCGGAATCTCCACGGCCGTTACTCGCACGACCGTCATGCTCACCGACCGGCCCGCCCCGGTCAAGCCGGCGCCGGGCCGGTCGATTCCGGGGGCGAGGGGGGCAGTTGCTAGACAGGAAGCCACATCAGGGGTAGCGAAAGAGGAGCCCATCCATGCCTGAAGCCGTCATCGTCTCCGTCGCCCGGACGCCCATCGGGCGGGCGCAGAAGGGCTCGCTGAAGAACGAGCGTCCCGACGACCTCACCGCGTTCATCGTCGACACGGCCCTCAACAAGATCCCCGAGCTCGACCGCAACACCGTCGAGGACCTGATCTTGGGCTGCGGGCAGCCCGCCGGCGAGGCCGGCTACAACCTGGGTCGCATCGTCGCCATCCAGGCCGGCATGCCCACCGTCCCGGGCGTCACCATCAACCGCTACTGCTCGTCGTCGCTCATGTCCGTGCGCATGGCCGCCCAGGCCATCAAGGCCGGCGAGGGCGACGTGTTCATCGCCGCCGGCGTGGAGACCGTGAGCCGCTTCGTCCACGGCTTCGCCGACAGCGGCCCCCAGAACACCAAGCACGCCGCCGCCGTGGCCCGCACCGCTGAGCTCTCCGGTGGTGGCCAGGGTGCGTGGACCCCGTTCGCGGGTGGCCTGCCCGACGTCTACATCGCCATGGGTCAGACCGCCGAGAACGTCGCCACGTACAAGGGCGTCACCCGCGAGGAGCAGGACGAGTACGCCGCCCTGAGCCAGCAGCGGGCCACCGCCTCGCTCGAGAACGGGTTCTGGGAGAACGAGATCACCCCCGTCACCACCACCGACGACGAGGGCAACGCGGTCGTCGTCACCAGGGACGACGGCATCCGCGCCGGCACCACCGCCGAGGGCCTGGCCGGCCTCAAGCCGGTGTTCCGCCCCGACGGCACCGTCACCGCCGGCAACGCCTGCCCGCTCAACGACGGCGCCGCCG
>DAIMFV010000219.1:0-5309 GCA_036724365.1 Acidimicrobiales bacterium
GCGACCGCTGGGGCCTGAACTGGGCGGAGTCCGCGGCGGGGACCCACGGGGTCTGCTTCGGGCCGGTCGCCGGGTACGTCGCACCGCCGTGCGAGCCCGTCGATCTGGCCGAGGGCGAGGTGGCCGAGGTGCAGGGGGCCTACAGCCAGCAGGGATACCTCCGCGTGATGACCAGCCCCCCGCTCCCGTCGACGGTCTTCGTCGACGGGATCGAGCGCAACGACTGGGGCCTCTGGGCCGAGGTCGACCCGGGTCCCCACGAGGTGTGCTTCGGCGCGGTCGCGGGGTTCGAGCCCCCGGCCTGTCGGATCGTCGAGGTCGACGCGGGGACGACGGCGACGACCACCGGCACCTTCGTCGCCGACGCCGGGGCCCAGGGCCCCACCGATCCGTTCGGGTACCTCCGGGCCACCACCGACCCGGCGGTGGCCGTCACCGACGACCGCGTCCGACTCCCCGCCCACAGCGCCGCGGTCCTGTCGGTTTCCGGCTGACGGACCCGGTGCCTGGCCGGGTCAGCTCGGGACGGCGATGGCGGCCTCGGCGAGGAGCTCGAGGGAGCGCAGGCGTTGGGGGAGGGTGGGGCACTGGTGGGCCACGATCACCTCGTCGGCATCGGCGTGGGTGGCGAAGCGGTGGAGCTGGTCTCGCACCTCGTCGGGGGTGCCCGCCGCGGTGTAGCGCATCATCTCCTCCACGGCGGCGCCCTGGGGTGAGGCCAGCACCTGGTCGGCCTCGTGGTCGCTGAAGCGCCGGCCGCCCCGGCCGAGCAAGAGGCGCACCCGGCTCCGGCGGGTGGCCTGGAGCTGTTCGGCGGCGTCGTCGTCGGTCTCGGCGGCGATCACGTTGAGGCCGGCGATCACGTACGGCGCCGCGAGCTGCGCGGAGGGTCGGAACTCCCGGCGGTAGATCGCCACCGCCTGCTCCAGGGCCTGGGGCGCGAAGTGCGAGGCGAAGGCGTAGGGCAGGCCCAGGGCGGCGGCGAGCTGGGCGCCGAACAGCGACGACCCCAGGATGTAGAGCGGCACGTGGGTGCCCTGGCCGGGCGTGGCCGTCACCCCGGGCACGCGGGACTCGTCTCCCAGGTAGCCCTGCAGCTCCAGCACGTCGTCGGGGAAGGCGTGGGCGGCGTCGATGGTGCGGCGCAGGGCCCGGAACGTGACCTGGTCGGTGCCCGGCGCCCGGCCCAGGCCAAGGTCGATGCGGCCCGGGGGGAGGGTGGCCAGGGTGCCGAACTGCTCGGCGATGGTGAGGGGTGAGTGGTTGGGCAACATGATCCCGCCGGAACCGAGCCGGATGTGATCGGTGTGGGCCGCCACGTGGGCGATCAGCACGGCGGTGGCCGACGACGCGATGGTCTTCATGTTGTGGTGCTCGGCGTACCAGACCCGCTCGTAACCCAGCTCCTCGGCCCGGCGGGCCAGCGTCACGCACCCCTCCAGGGCGTCGCGAACGGCTTCGCCCCGACCCACCAGGGCCAGGTCGAGGATCGAGATGGGCACGGCGCTCACGGTGGCCCATCCAAGCAGGCTCCGGGCCGGTCTCCACCGTCCCGGCTGAGGCGATCGGTCCGGTGTGGGAACCTGAGCCCGGCGCGAGAGGAGCCCGACATGAGCGTGATCGAGGTGGTGGACCCGAGCACCGAGGAGGTGTTCGCCTCCGTGCCCGATGTCGGTGTGGCCGGAGCCGCCTCCGCCGTCGACGCCGCGGCCCAGGCGTTCCCGTCCTGGGCCGCCACCGCACCCCGCACCCGCTCGGTGGTGTTGCGCCGGGCGTTCGAGCTGATGGTCGAGCGCACCGACGAGCTGGCCGAGACCATCGTGCGCGAGAACGGCAAGCCGATCGCCGAGGCTCGGGGCGAGGTGGTCTACGCGGCGGAGTTCTTCCGCTGGTTCTCCGAGGAGGCGGTGCGGCTGCACGGCACCGTGGTGGAGGCGCCGGCGGGCGGCGGCAAGCAGATCGTGCTGCTGCAGCCGGTGGGGGTCAGCTACCTCATCACGCCCTGGAACTTCCCGGCGGCCATGCTCACCCGCAAGATCGGCCCGGCACTCGCCGCCGGGTGCACGGTGGTGGCCAAACCGGCGTCGCAGACGCCGCTCACCGCGGTGCTCATCGAGCGGATCCTCCACGAGGCGCTGGCTGAGGTCGGCGCGGCCGAGGGGGTGGTGAACCTGGTGACCAGCGCCGACGCCCGGGGTGTCACGGCCGAGGTGCTGGGAGATCCACGGGTGCGCAAGCTCTCGTTCACCGGCTCCACCGAGGTCGGTCGGGTGCTGCTGGCCCAGGCCGCCGAGCGGGTGGTGAACAGCTCCATGGAGCTGGGCGGCAACGCCCCGTTCCTGGTGTTCGCCGATGCCGACCTCGACGCCGCGGTGGCCGGGGCCATGGTGGCCAAGCTCCGCCACAACGGCGAGACCTGTACCGCCGCCAACCGGTTCTTCGTGGAGGCGCCGGTGGCCCACGAGTTCGGTCGTCGACTGGCCGAGGCCATGGGTTCCCTCACCGTGGGCCCCGGGCTCGACCCGGCCACCCAGCTCGGGCCGCTGGTCGACGCCCCCGGCCGGGAGAAGGTGGAGCGGCTGGTGCAGGTCGGGGTCGACGGCGGGGCCCGGGTGCTCACCGGTGGGGGCCGACCGTCCCACCTGCCCCGCGGCTACTACCACGAGGCCACCGTGCTGGCCGACGTGCCGGCCGACTCACCGCTGCTGGCCGAGGAGGTGTTCGGCCCGGTGGCGTCGATCACCACGTTCGAGCCCGGCGACGACGTCGTGACCCGGGCCAACGACGTGGAGCACGGGCTGGTGGCCTACCTCTACACCGGTGACCTCAGCCGCGGCCTGGCCGTGGCCGAGCGGTTGGAGGCGGGGATGGTGGCCGTGAACCGGGGCGTGGTGTCCGATCCCGCCGCCCCGTTCGGCGGGGTCAAGCAGTCCGGCCTGGGCCGCGAGGGCGGCCATGACGGCCTGCTGGCCTACACCGAGACCAAGTACATCGCCGTCGACTGGTGAGGAGAGCAACATGCGGGTGGCCGTTCCCACGGAGGTGAAGCAGCAGGAGTACCGGGTGGCGGTCACGCCGGCCGGGGTCCACGAGCTGGTGCGGGCCGGCCACCAGGTGGTGGTGCAGGAGGGCGCGGGCCTGGGGTCGTCGATCACCGACGACCAGTACCGCGCCGCGGGCGCCACCATGGCCGTCAGCGCCGAGGAGGTGTGGTCGGCCGGTGAGCTGGTGGTGAAGGTGAAGGAGCCGGTGCCGTCGGAGTACGGGCTGCTGCGGCCCGACCAGGTGCTGTTCACCTACCTCCACCTGGCCGCGTCCAAGGCGTGCACCGACGCCCTCCTGGCCGCCGGCACCACGTCGTTCGCCTACGAGACGGTGCGCCGGCCCGATGGGAGCCTGCCGTTGCTGGCGCCCATGTCGGAGATCGCCGGTCGGCTGGCCACCGTGGTGGGCAGCTACCACCTGATGCGACCCGAGGGCGGCCGGGGCGTGCTGGTGGGCGGCGTGCCCGGGGTGCGCCCGGGGCGGGTGGTGGTGATCGGTGCCGGCACGGCCGGGTCCAACGCCGCCGAGATGGCGCTGGGCCTGCACGCCGAGGTCTCGGTGCTGGACACCAACCTCACCAACCTGCGCCGGCTGGAGGAGCATCACCACGGCCGGTGCCGGACCCTGGCCTCCACCGTGCACCAGGTGGAGGAGGCGGTGCGGGCGGCCGACCTGGTGATCGGGGCCGTGCTGGTGCCCGGGGCCAAGGCCCCGCGCCTGGTGAGCAGCGAGCTGGTGGCCGACCTGCGTCCCGGCACGGTGTTCGTGGACATCTCCATCGACCAGGGCGGCTGCTTCGAGGACTCCCGGCCCACCACCCACGCCGACCCCACCTACGAGGTGCACGGGGCCGTCTTCTACTGCGTGGCCAACATGCCCGGTGCCGTGCCGCGCACGGCCACCTACGCCCTGGCCAACGCCACCCTGCCGTTCGTGGCGGCGCTGGCCGACCACGGCTGGCGGGAGGCGGCCCGACGGGACCCGGTGCTGGCCGGGGGCCTCACCACCCACGCCGGCGACCTGGTGAACGCCGAGGTGGCGGCGGCCCACGGGTACGCGGCGGTGGCCCCGCCGGGTGGCTGACCGCTCTGTGACAAGTGTCGCTACGGACCGGGACCTTCGACCCCGAGCCGGCCGACGGGCGCCTCCTAGGGTGACCACGATGAGCGCAGCCCGTGTCCCGGTCCGGTCGTTGATGCTGGTGGTCGCCGTGCTGGCGGTCGGCCTGCTCGCCGGCTGCGGCGACGGCGACGATGCCACCGGCGATGACGGGGCCCTGGAGCTGGCCGGCGTGGTCCGCACCCCCGCCCTCGACGTGTCCGCCGTCGAGCTGCCCAACGCCTCCGAGCCCGAGCCGGTGCCCACCCCCATGAAGGCCGACGACGGCGAGGTCCTCCTCGTCTACTTCGGCTACACGTCGTGCCCCGACATCTGCCCCACCACCCTGAGCGACATCAGCGTGGCGCTGGGCGACCTGCCGGCCGACCAGGCCGAGCGCGTCACCGTGGGCATGGTGACGGTCGACCCCGAGCGGGACAGCGCCGAGGTGCTCAGCGGGTACCTGGGCCACTTCTTCGAGCGGTCCATGGCCCTGCGCACCGAGGACCCCGAGGCCCTGGCCACGGCGGCGTCGGCCTTCGGGGTTCGCTTCGAGGTGGCCGACCACGAGCCCGGCGCCGACGCCTACGAGGTCTCCCACTCCGCCGTCACCTACGTGGTCGACGACACCGGCACCGTGGTGGTCGAGTGGCCCTTCGGCTTCGAGAGCACCGACATGGCCGCCGACCTCACCGCCATCCTCGGGGCGTCGGGCTCTGCCTGAGCCGCCCCGTCCGGAACGTCCCGGGTCGATCTTCCGACCCATCCCCACCGATCCATCAACACAGGAGTCACCGATCATGCGCCGTCCGTCCCGCCTCGCTTCCGGATCCGCCGCCGTGCTGCTGGGAGCTGGTCTCCTGCTCGCCGGTTGTGGCGACGACGATTCCGCCTCCGACGACACCACCACCACGGTGGCCGAGGCCACCACCACCACCGAGGCCCCCGACACCACGGCGCCGTCGGGTGAGCTGACCATCGACGGTGCGTGGGCCCGCACCTCGCCCGCCATGACCACCGCGGGTGCCGCGTACCTGCAGATCACCAACGGCACCGACACCGACGACGCCCTGTTGAGTGCGGCGGTCGACGCCTCGATCGCCGGCACCGTGGAGCTGCACGAGACCACCATGTCCACCGAGGGCAGCGACACCACCATGGGCGGC
>DAIMFV010000219.1:5319-5993 GCA_036724365.1 Acidimicrobiales bacterium
GGCGAGTCGGGCGACATGTCCACCACCACCGCCATGGCCACCACCACCGCCATGGGCGGGTCCGAGGGCGACATGACCACGACCACGGGCGGCGGCACGGGGATGATGTCGATGTCGCCGGTGGAGGAGATCCCGGTGCCCGCCGGTGAGACCGTGAGCCTCGAGCCCGGCGGCTACCACATCATGCTGCTCGACCTGGTCGCGCCGCTGGAGACCGGGTCCACCATCGAGCTCACCCTCACCTTCGAGAACGCCGGCGAGATGGTGGTCGAGGCCGAGGTCCGTGACACCGCTCCCTGACCGTTCCGGGCGTCAACGGTCCCGCACCTGGTTGGTGCTGACCCTGCTGCTCGCGGTGGGCCTCGGTTCGGGGCTCACCGCGTGCGGCGACGACGGGCCCGAGCCCCGCACGATCGAGATCGTGGTGCCGGCCGGCACCAGCGAGCGGCTGGCCGCGGGCGAGAAGGTGGTGGTGATGCCACCCCGACTGGAGTTCACCGTGGGCGACCAGATCCGCATCCGCAACGAGGACAGCGTGGAGCAGTCCGTGGGCCCCTACCTGGTCCAGGCCGGCCAGGAACTGCTGTTGAAGTACGGCAAAGAGGGCACCTACGAGGGCTACTGCCCGCTCACCGAGGGTGAGCGCTACGAGATCGTGGTGAAGGCGGCGTGAG
>DAIMFV010000220.1:0-2702 GCA_036724365.1 Acidimicrobiales bacterium
AGAACCCGATCGAGAGCGAGGGCGTGTACCCGCTGCCCGAGGCCCAGCGCGACCGGTTCCTCATGAAGGTGCTGGTGGACTACCCGAACGGCCGTGAGGAGGCCGAGATCGTGCGGCGCATGGGTGCCCACCGGCCCGTCGCCCGCCCGGTGCTGGACCCGACGACGCTGCGGGCCCTGCAGGACCTGGCCGCCGACCACTTCGTGCACGACGCGGGGCCGGACTACGCCGTGCGGCTGGGGCTGGCCACCCCGGAGCCCGAGCGCCACGGCGTGGGCGACCTGGTCCCGCTGATCGCCCACGGCGTCAGCCCCCGGGGCACGCTCGGCCTGGTGGCCGCCGGCCGGTCCCTGGCCCTGATCCGGGGCCGTCGCTACGTGCTGCCCCAGGACATCTACGACGTCGCCCGCGACGTGCTGCGCCACCGGGTGCTGCTCACCTTCGAGGCCGTCGCCGAGGGCGTGCAGGCCGAGGCCGTGGTGGAGCGGGTGGTGTCCACGGTGGTGGCGCCTCGCGTGTCGCCCAGCCAGGACGGCCCGATCGTGCACGAGGCCGTCGGGTCGGCCGCATGACCGGCTCGACCCTGACCCGCCCGAGCGATGGCCGTCCGCATCGCGTGGGGTCGAGCCGCGCCGCCTCAGCCGACGGCGCGCCCGCCGACGGCCCACCGGTGGCGGGAGGTCCGCCGCCGGTAGGTTCGGCGGCGCTGACCCTGGCCCGCACCGAACGCTCGCTGCGGGAGGTGGAGCTCACGGTGCGGCGCAAGCTCGAGGGCCTGCTGCACGGCGACCACCAGGGTGTGCTGGCCGGACCCGGCTCCGAGCTGGGCGACGCCCGGGCCTACCAGCCGGGCGACGACGTGCGCCGCATCGACTGGAACCTCACGGCCCGCACCGGCGACGTACACGTGCGAGACACGGTGGCCGAGCGCGAGCTGCAGACCTGGTTCGTGGTCGACGGCAGCGCCAGCCTGGACTACGGCACGGTCACCCACGAGAAGCGCGACCTGGCCACCGCGGTGGTGGCGGCCTTCGGGTTCCTCACCGCCCGGCCGGGCAACCGGTCCGGCGCGGTGGTGTTCGACGGCACGTCGGTCTCGGTGGTGCCGCCCCGCGCCGGACGGGTGTCGGTGATCCACCTGCTGGCCCGCCTCCAGCGCCGGCCCCGCGCCGGTGAGGGGGCCGGCTCGCTGGCCGACGCCCTGCGACGGGTGCGGCTGCTCGCCGGCCGTCCCGGCCTGGTGGTGGTGGTGTCGGACCTGCTCGACGGCTCCGATTGGGTGGCCGAGCTGCGGGTGCTGGGCCTGGCCCACGACGTGGTGGTGGCCCGGCTCAGGGATCCCCGTGAAGACGAACTGGTCCCCGTCGGCGTGCTCGCCGTGGTGGATCCCGAGACGGGTCAGCACCACGAGGTGCAGACGTCGAGCCGCAAGGTCCGCGCCGCCTACGCGGCGGCCGCCGCGGCCCGCAGGGTCGAGATCGACGACCGTCTGCGGCGGTCCCGGGCCGCGCACCTGACGGTGTCCACCGATGCGGACTGGCTGCGTGACGTGGTCCGGTTCGTGGAGACGAGGAGGCGGCGCCGATGAGCTGGCTGCACCCCGAACGACTGGTGCTGCTGCTGGGCGTGGCCGCCCTGGTCGGTGGCTACCTGGCCCTCTTACGGGCCCGTCGCACGGCCCAGGACCGTTGGGCCGACGCCCACCTGCGGCCGGCCCTGGCCCCGTCCGCGGCCGGCTCGCCCCTCCGTCGCCACCTGTCGGTGGTGTTGTCGCTGTTGGGCCTCACCGGCCTGGTGGTGGGTCTGGCCCAACCGGCCCGGGCCGAGACCGTGCCCCGGGAACAGGGCGTGGTGGTACTGGCGGTGGACGTCTCCGCCTCCATGTCGGCCACCGACGTCGCCCCCGACCGGCTGCAGGCCGCCATCGCCGCCGCCCAGACCTTCGTGGACGAGGTGCCCGACACCATCCACCTGGGGCTGGTGGCCTTCGACGGCAGCGCCCGCCAGGTGGTGGTCCCCACCACCGACCACGACGAGGTGGCGGCGGCCATCGCCGGCCTCACCGTGGGCGAAGGCACGGCAACGGGCGACGGGATCACCGCCTCGCTCGACGCCATCCGGGCCACGCTCGACCCCGACCTGCTGGCCTCCGGCGAGGAGCTGCCCGCCTCGGTGGTGCTGTTGTCCGATGGTCACGCCACGCTCGGCATCCCTGTGGGCCAGGCCACCGACGACGCTGTCGAGTTGGGGGTGCCGGTCACCACCATCGCCTTCGGCACGCCGGCGGGCACGGTGCACATCCAGGGGGAGCCCTTCCGGGTGCCCGCCGACCCGGACACCATGCGCCGGGTGGCCGAGGCCACCGGTGGCACCTTCCACGAGGCCGCCACCGCCGGCCAGCTCACCGACGTGTACGAGGACATCTCGCTCTCGGTGGGCACCACCACCGAACAGCGCGAGGTCACCCGTGGCGTGCTGGGCGTGGCCTTCGTCGCCCTCCTCGCCGCCGGAGCCCTCAACCTCGCCGGAGGCCCCCGTGCGATCTGACCGCTCGGCCATCCCGATCTGGACGGACCCGTCTACGGTCTGGCTGGCCGTGGTCCGACGGACCGTTGCCGGCGGGTCGTCGGCTCCCCCCCCCGCGATCCCCGGCCCTGCGACCTGCCACTCCTCGGCCCAGCCGTCCTCCAACGTTTCCGCCG
>DAIMFV010000220.1:2712-5968 GCA_036724365.1 Acidimicrobiales bacterium
GGCCCTCGGCCCAGCCGTCCTCGGCCCCGCCGCCCTCGGCCCAGCCGTCCTCGGCCCAGCCGTCCTCGGCCCAGCCGTCCTCCAACCTTCCCGCCGCCCGCGAGGTGGCCCCCCGATCGGAGTCCTCATGCCGTTGTTCGCGGTGACCCTCCTGGCCCCGAGCCGACTGTGGCTGCTGGCGCCCGTCGTCGTGCTGGTGCTGGCCTACCTGGTCCGCCAGGTGCGGCGACGCCAGCCGGCAGTCCGCCACACCGACGTGGCGATGCTGGCCGCGGTGTCACCCCGCCGAGCCGGGTGGCGACGCCACCTTCCGGCGGCCGGTCTGGTGCTGGGCCTCGCCGCCCTGGTGCTGGGCCTGGCCCGACCGGCCCAAGCCGTGGAGGTGCCCCGCGACGACGCCGTGGTGGTGCTGGTGATCGACACGTCGCTGTCCATGCGGGCCGACGACGTGGCCCCGGACCGGCTCACCGCCGCCCTCGCGGCCGCCGAGGACTTCGTGGCGTCGGCGCCCAGCAGCCACCGGATAGGTCTGGTCACGTTCGGCCTCACGGCCCGCTCGGTGACCGCCCCCACCACCGACCGCCAGGTGCTGCTCGACGCCCTGTCCCGCCTGGAGACGTTCCCCACCGGGGGCACGGCCGGTGGCGACGGCCTGAACCTGGCCCTCGACGCCATCGAGGGCGCCACCGCCGACGCCCCGGTGGTGACGGTGGGCGACCTGCCCTACCAGGCCGTGGTGATGCTGGCCGACGGTGGCAGCAACACCGGTGCCTCGTTGGAGGAGGCCGGGCAGCGGGCGGCCGAGGCCGAGATCCCCGTCTTCACGGTGTCCTACGGGACCCCCGAGGGCGAGGTGGTGGTGGACGACCGGGTGATCCCGGCGCCCAACGACCCCGCCTCCATGGCCGACCTGGCCGAGGTGACCGACGGCCAGATGTACCCGGCCGCCTCCGCCGAGGAGCTGCGCGACGTCTACGAACGCATCGGCACCCACCTGGGCACCGAGACCGAGGTCCAGGAGCTCACCGTCCCCCTCGCCGCCCTGGCCGCGGCCGTGGTGGCCCTCGCCCTGGCCGGCAGCTTCGCCTGGTCCCCCCGCCTCACCTGACCCGGTAGCCGCGGAAGGCGTGCCCGTCGCGAATCAGAGGTCGATGACGGTGCGGACGCCGGTGCCGGTGCGGAGGTCGTCCAGGGCCAGGTTGATGTCGGCCAGGGGTCGGCGGGCGGTCACGAGTGCAGCCAGGTCGAGCTGGCCGGTCTGGGCCAGGGCGACCATGCGGGGGATGTCCCGTAGCGAGTTGCAGCTGCCGAGCAGGCACCCCAGCAGCTTCTTGCCGCCCACGGCCAACACGGCCGGCAGGGGGTAGGTGAGGGGGTCGTCCAGGCGGGGAACCCCGACCATGACCGTGGTGCCGCCCTTGCGGGTGGCGTCGAGGCCGGTGACCACCAGGCTGGACCGGCCGGCGGCGTCGAAGGCCCAGTCCACCCCGATGCCCTCGGGGGACAGGTCGTGGGCGGCGGTGACCAGGTCGTCGGTGGCGGGGTCCAGCGCATGGGTGGCGCCCATGACCAGGGCCCGGTCGCGGCGCTCGGCCACCGGGTCGCTCACCAGGATGCGTGACGCCCCGGCCACGCGGGCACCCTGCACCACGCTCAGGCCGACGCCGCCGAGGCCCATCACCAGCACGGTGTCGCCTTCGCGCACGCCGGCGGTGTTGAGCACGGCGCCCACGCCGGTCTGCACAGCGCAGCCGATGAGGCAGGCCAGGTCGAGCGGCATGTCGTCGGGCACCTTCACGGCCCCGGTCTCCTGGATGATCACGGTCTCGGCGAAGGCGGCCACGGCCAGGCCCCGGTGGACGACGTTGCCGCCGCGGGAGAGGCGGGTGCCGCCGTCGGGGTGGCTGGCGGTCATGAGGGCGTCGGAGTTGGCGCACAGCGACCACTCGCCGCGGATGCACCAGGGGCAGGTGCCGCACGGGGCGCAGGGTGTGAGGACCACGTGGTCGCCCACGGCCAGATTGGCCACCCCGGGGCCGACGGCTTCGACCACGCCAGCGGCCTCGTGGCCCAGGACCACGGGCAGCAGGCTGGGGAAGGTCCCGTCGACCACGCTGAGGTCGCTGTGGCAGACGCCGCAGTGGGCCACCCGCACGGCCACCTCGCCCTGGCGGGGCTCCTCCGCCTCCACGTCGTCGTGCACCACCAGCGGCGCCCCGACCTCTTCCAGCACCGCTGCTCGCATGGTTCCCCTCGTCCTTCTCGGCGTCTCGGCTTGTCGCCGGCCCCACGGTGGCGCCCCGGCCCGTAGCCGTACGTTGTACTGCCTCCGCCCCCCACCCGCCGCCCCGGCCGCCGCCAGGGGCCGCCGCCCCGCCGTGTGGTCACCCGCCGTGTGGTCACCCGCCGTGTGGTCGCCCGTGTCGTCGCCCGCCGTGTGGTTGCCCCGACCAGTCGTCTGTGCACCCGGGCGGCCAGCAGAGACCCTGGTGCCCACACGACTGGCGCCACTGGATCGTCGGTGCAACGAGGTGGCCCGCAGCGACCCTGGTGCACCGGCGATCGTCCGACGATCGCTTGTGCACTGGGATCGCCGCAGGCGGCCCTCCGGCACAGACGTCACGCGCTCCCGATCGTCGGTGCAGGGGGGTGGCCAGCGGCGACCGTGGTGCACCGACGAGGTGTGCCGCCCATCGTTCGTGCAACAGGGCGGCCAGCGGCGACCGTGGTGCACCGATGATCGTTCGTGCACTCGAGCCGCCACAGGCGGCCCTCCGGCACAGACGTCACGTGCCCCCGATCGTCGGTGCAGGGGGGTGGCCGACAGCGACCGTGGTGCCCAGACGATTCACCCACCGATCGCTTGTGCACCCGGGCGGCCAGCAGCGATCTCGACGCACGGACGTTGGCCGACCCGGAGGGGCGAGCTCGTGGTCGGTGCAACTGGGTGGCCAGGAGCGGCCCGGGTGCACAACGTTCGATCGGGTGGGTGTCCGCGCACCTCGCGGGTGCACTGGGGTGGCCACTGGCGCCCCTGGTGCACGGACGATGTAGGCGGTAGGCGGTAGGCGACCCCGGCGAGGGTTCCTGTGGCTCGAGCGAGGGGGGTGGACGGGTTCGGGCGGGCGAGGTCGTGGTCGGCAAGGATCGGCGGCACAGCTCGCCTCGCACAGCAGCCCGCCGTCCACCCTGGAGCCCCCATGTCCGCCACGCCTCCTCCTGCCCGCACCTGGACGGTCGCCCGGCTGCCCGATCT
>DAIMFV010000221.1:0-5943 GCA_036724365.1 Acidimicrobiales bacterium
CGCGGAGCCGGCGTGTTCGGAGCACGAGCGACAGACCGAGCAGATACGCCGCGATGGCGATCGTGGCCAGGACCGCGACGTAGGCCGCCCCCTGGCCGCCCCACACGGCATTGGCCTCGTTCGCGAGGTCCTGCAGTGCCACGCGTGCCGCCCGTGCCGTCTCCTGCGACTGAAGGAACCGGAACGGGAACCCCACCGACCGCTCCACCGCGGCGCCCGCCAGCCGGATCGGGAGCCGGAACTCCACCGCCAGGTCGAGGTAGACGTCGAAGAACTCGGGGCGGTGCTGGAGCGACCCCAGGTGGGAGTCGAGGTGGCTCACGTCGAACCCCCACAGGATGGCCCGCTCCACCTGGGCCCGCAGCTCGCGGCGGGCCTCGTCGAGGTCGGCGTGGTCCCACAGGTCTGCCACCGTGCGGGGGAAGCCACCGTCTCCGTCGAGCAGGGACGGGGCGTGGGTGATGGGGCCCCAGCGGTAGCGGTCGTGCTCGGCGTTGAGGGTGAGGTGGACGCCGATGTCTTCGCCCCGGTAGCGCGACGCCGCTTCTCGGGCCCACGGGGCCGGCACCATGATCGAGGCGCTGGTGGCCTCACCGGTGCGCAGCGCCTCGTAGATGCCGGCGTTGGTGGCGTGGCTCACGCCCAGGTCGTCGCAGTTGATGATCACGGCCCGGGCGTCGGGACCCAGCCCGAGGCGTTCGGTGAGCTCGGTCATCGCCGAGGACGCTACCGCCCGCCCGGGTCGCCGCACGCACCCCACAGCCCGGTACCGGCCGCCCGAGCCCCGCGTTCGGCGGCGGCCAGGTCTGCCCGCCGGGCCGTGTTGGGGGCGATGCTCAACACCGAGGCGTAGCCCTCGGCCAGCAGGGTCCGATTCACGAACAGCCCGTCGGTGCGCCGCCACAGGTACACGAGCAGGCGGCCGTAGCGATCGCGAGCCTCGGCATCCCGCTGCACCAGCACCTCGGTGCCCTCGGGCAACAGGACCTTGGTGCGGGCCGACGCCTCGGGGCCGAAGCACTCCACCGGCGCATCGGGTTTGACGGTCTCGGGGGTGTCGATGCCCAGGAGCCGGGCCCGCTCGGGTTCGGCACCGGCGATGCGGAGGGTGACGGTGTCGCCGTCGGTCACGTGGTCGACGTGGGCCACCAGCCCGGTGCCGCCGCCGGGCACCGGTGCGGTGGCCGGGACGGCCGGGCGGCTGCACCCCGGGGCCACGAGCCCGGCGAGCCCGACGAGGGCGGCGAGGGCGACGAGCACGACGAAGCCCGGCAAGACCGACGCCGACGGCGTGGCCGGGGTGGCCCCGGTAGGCCGGGCGGCACCGCCGGAGCGGACGGGGGATGGGGCGAGCCGGTGCACGGCGACCTCCGGGTGGGCGGAACGATCGTCGGCCGGGGCCGCAGGGGGGGGGGTGGTGGGGCTGCTGGTGGGGTGGATGGTGGGGGCCGGCGACCCGGCCCCCACCCCCAGCGGGTGCTAGAGCCGCTCGATGATGGTGCCGGTGCCCAGACCGCCACCGCAGCACATGGAGATGAGGCCGTAGCGGCCCCCGGTGCGCTCCAGCTCGTGCAGGGCCTTGGTGATCAGCACGGCACCGGTGCCGCCCAGGGGGTGGCCCAGGGCGATGGCGCCGCCGTTGGGGTTCACCTTCTCCATGGGTACCTCGAGCTCCTTGGCCCAGGCCAGGACCACCGAGGCGAAGGCCTCGTTGATCTCGAAGGTGTCGATGTCGGCGATGGTGAGGCCGGTGCGGTCGAGCAGGTGGCGGGTGGCGTCGATGGGGCCGGTGAGCATGAGCACCGGGTCGACACCCACCAGGCAGGTGTCGACGATGCGGGCCCGGGGGCGCAGGCCCAGCTCGCCGGCGCGCTCGGGGGTGGTGAGCAGCAGGGCGGCGGCCCCGTCGGAGATCTGCGACGACGAGCCGGCGGTGTGGACGCCGTTCTCCCGGGCCACCGGCTTGAGCGACGCCAGCTTCTCGAGGGTGGTCTCGCGGAGGCCTTCGTCTCGGCTCACGGTGCGGGTGGCGCCGGTGGGCTTGCCGTCTTCGCCCAACTCGGGCACCTCGACCGGCACGATCTGGCTCTCGTAGCGACCGTCGGCCCAGGCCGCCGCCGCGAGCTGCTGGGAGCGGAAGCCGAACTCGTCGGCGTCGGCGCGGGTGATGCCCCACTTGTCGGCGATGCGCTCGGCCCCCTCGAACTGCGAGGTGAACTCGTAGCGGGCGAAGTACGACTTGGGGATCGGCACGCCGAAGTCACCTTTGGCGTTGGAACCGATGGGCACCCGGCTCATGGCCTCGACCCCACCGGCCACGGCCACGTCGACCACGCCGGCCTTCACCAACGCGGCGGCCACTCCGGTGGCCTGCTGCGACGAGCCGCACTGGGTGTCGACCGTGGTGGCGGCCACCGACAGCGGCAGGCCGGCGGCCAACCAGGCGGTGCGGCCGATGTTGAAGGCCTGCTCACCGATCTGGCTCACGCAGCCGGTGACGAGCTGACCGACCTGGTCGGGGGCGATGCCCGAGCGGTCGATCACCGCCGACAGGGCGGCGCCGAGGGTGTCGGCGGGGTGGTTGGTGGAGAGTCCACCGTTGCGCCGCCCCACGGGGGTGCGCACGGCTTCGGCGATGACGACGTCGGTCTGGGAGGTCATGGGTGCAGCGTAGACCCGTTCTTGACCGTACGGTCAAGAAAAGGCGGATCGCCGGGTGGGACGGTCAGGCGGCCTGGCGGCGGGAGTCGTCGGCCGGACGATGGGCGGCGAGGGCGGCCCGAGCCGAGGCGATGCCCCGGCGGCCCGCCTCGCGGGTGCGCTCATCGAGCGTCCAGGTGCGGCGGAACTCGCCGGCGGTGGTGGTGAGGGGGAGTTGCTCTGCCATGTCGACAGTCTCCTCAGGGGGTGTGACAACGAGGCCTTGCAGGGACCATCGTACACCTGTTCGATCGGTTGCCAAGAGGCGAAGGCACCGAGCGGGGGTGATGGTGGTCACAGGCCTGGGCGGTCACACCCGGGCGATCCTCAGCGGGGAGCGCCCGGGGCCACCAGGGGCCACGGGCAGGAGCGCTCCACCTGGAGGGCCAGGTCCAACAGGAGCTGGTCTGGTGGTGGCGGCCGATGATCTGCATGCCCACCGGCAGCCCGTCGAGGGGTTCGATCGGGATGGACACGGCCGGGTTGCCCGAGATGTTGGCGGGGATGGTGAGGGCGCCGTTGTTGCCCAGGTCCACCTTCTGGTCGCCCACCCGGGTGTTGGTGGAGATGTGGGCGGGGAAGGCCACGTCGGGGTTGGTGGCACAGATCACCAGGTCGACGTGGTCGAAGATGGCGGCCATGGCCTCGTTGGCCTGGGTGCGGGTGGCCTCGCCCCGGGCGTTGGTCTCCAGGTTCACCAACTGCTCGGCCATGTCCAGGCCGAAGGCGATCTCCTTGGTGAGCAGGTCGCGGCACTCGGGCCACAGGCCCTCCAGGTCCATGCGCAGACCCGTGAGGTTGCCCAGCGCCCAGGCCAGGTCGAGCTTGGGGAACTGCACGTCGAGATCGACCACGGTGAGGCCGGCGTCTCGGGCCAGGGCCTCGCCGGCCGCCACCACCCGGTCCTGCACCTCCTGGCGCACCACCGCGGACCCGAGGGTGGGGGCGATGGCCACCCGCAGGCCGCGCAGGGGGTGGGTGCCGAGATCGCGCTCCCACCCGTCGATGCGGGGGAGCGAGTACGGGTCGCGGGAGTCGTAGCCGCTGGCCACGTCGAACCAGCGGGCCGCGTCGCGCACCGACCGGGCCTGGCAGCCCAGCACCACCGTCATGGGGTGGATCAGGGTCTTGGGGCCGCGGGGGATGCGCCCGGCGGTGCCCTTCATGCCCAGCAGGCCGTTGAAGCCGGCCGGGATGCGGATGGACCCGCCGCCGTCGCCACCCGAGGCGATGGTGACCAGGCCGCCGGCGACCGCGGCCGACGAGCCACCCGACGAGCCACCGGCCGTGCGGCCCTCGCCCCACGGGTTGGTGCAGGTGCCGTGGATCTTGTTGGTGGAGATGTTGAGCCCGCCGAACTCAGACGCCAGGGTCTGACCCACGGGGACGATGCCGCCCTGTTCCACCAGCCGGGTGTGGGCGGTGGACGAGTGGTCGGCGACCCGGTCGGCGAACACCAGCGACTCCTCGGTGTAGGGCCACCCCTCCACCGGCTCGAGCGCCTTGATGCCCACCGGGACCCCGCCGAGGGGCAGCGACACGTCGGCCGCGGCCGCCCGCTCCCGGGCGCGCTCCTCGTCGAGCCACACGAAGGCACCCAGGTCGCTGGCGGCGATGGCCCCGAGGGTGGCCTCCAGCTCCTCGGTGGGCGAGCGCTCACCGGAGCGGAAGGCGTCGACGAGCGAGCAGGCGTCGCCCAGCCAGGGAAGATCGGTACCGGTCATCTCACTCCTTCGGTGGGATCGATCTGTCGATCAGAACTCGAACTGCACCGAGTGCCGCTCGGCCGTGATCGGTTGGAGGTGCTCGGTGACCACGGCCTGGTGCTCGGGATGGTTGCGGTAGGTGTGGAAGTCGTCGACCGACGCGAACCGGGCCGACACCGCGAAGTCCCACGAACCTTCGGTGATGCCGAGGTCGGCGCCCACCGCGTAGGTGGCCACCTGGGGGATCAGGCTGGGCAGGCGGCGCAGGCCGGTGGCCAGGGCGTCGACGGCCGACGGATCGGTGCCCTCGTGGAACCGGAACATGACGACGTGTTGGATGGCCATGGGCCAGCTCCCCCTCGGTGCGGTGGCGACGTGGTGGGCGGACCGTAGGCGGTACCGGCGCTGCCGTCATCTCGTCCGTCGTCATCTCGTCCGTCATCTCGTCTGGCTTGTCGTCGGTCACCCCGTCCGCCGTCTCGTCCGTCAGCTCGCCCGCCATCTGGTCCGGGGGCCGCCCGTCGGTGGGCCCCTGGGGCCCCGGTAGGGTCGGGCGCCGTGGACGCACAGGAGTTCCTCGGCCTCACCGCCACCCACAACCCGCACCGCTGGTACCTGCCGGTCACCACCGGCCTGTCCACCATGGGCGGTTTCCTGTTCGGCGGGTGCGGCCTCGGCGCCGCCATCCTGGCCTTGGAGAACACCACCGGCCGGCCGCTGGTGTGGGCCACCGCCCAGTACCTGTCCTACGCCGCTCCGGGGTCGGTGCTCGATCTCGACGTCACCGTGGCCGTGGCGGGACGCAACAGCACCCAGGCCCGGGTGGTGGGTCACGTGGAGGACCGCGAGATCTTCACGGTGAACGCCGCCCTCGGCGCCCGGTCGACGGCGTCGGACCAGGCGTGGGCCCGGCCCCTCGACGTGCCCCGGCCCGAGGACTGCCCGGCCCGGTCGCTGCGCCTGCCGGGCGAGGAGTCGATCATGAACCGGCTGGAGGCCCGCCTGGCCGTGGCCCGGGACTGGGAGTCGCTGCCGGGCAACCCGGTGGAGAACGGCCGGTCCGCGCTGTGGGTGCGCATCCCCGACCTCACCGAGCCGTCGGCCGTGGCCCTCGCCATCCTCGGCGACTACGTGCCGTTCGGCATCGGCCAGGCCCTGGGCGCCTACGCCGGCGGCAACAGCCTCGACAACACCCTGCGGGTGGTGCAGGTGGTGCCCACCGAGTGGATCCTCATCGACGTGCAGGTCGACGGCATCGGCAACGGGTTCGGCCACGGCACCGTGCACCTCTACGCCGAGGACGGCACCCTCATGGCCATGGCGTCGCAGTCCACCATCGTGCGCTACTGGGACCCCACCGGCGCCTCCCCGGGCACCCGCCCCGACCTCACCCGCGACGCCGACGCACCCCGCTGACTGGTGCCGTGACAAGGACCGTTTGCGGCGTTGGCGCGAGCGGGCCTCGGGCTCGCGGCCACCGACGCCAACGGCGCAAACGCCGTTCGGGCTCCGCAGCGCAGCGAGGAACTGCCCGAGC
>DAIMFV010000222.1:0-5932 GCA_036724365.1 Acidimicrobiales bacterium
ACCCGCCTGCTGCGGGGCGGCGACCCCACCGCCACCACGCTCTTCCTGTGGCACCTGGCCGAGGAGGTGGAGCACAAGTCGGTGGCCTGGGACGTCTACCAGCGCTCCGTCGGCCCCGACGGCGGGGGCCGCCTGCGCTACGCCTGGGCCACCTGGGTGGCGGGCGTGGTGCTGGCCGGGTGCTCGCTGCTCGGCACCTGGGTGATGTTGTGGCACGAGCGACGGTTCTGGCGGCCCGACGCCCACGTCCGCCTGCTGGTCTGGTCGGTGAGCTTCATCTTCGTGGCCCTCCCCGCCATGATCGTCTCGGCCCTGCCCGGCCACCACCCCGACTCCCTCGTCGACCCGGCCGGGCTGGCGCACTGGCTCGACCACTTCGACCCCGAGACCGGCACCGTCCCCGAGTGGGCGCAGCCCTGAGGCGGTAGGCCGGACCGGCCGTAGTGTGCGGTCGATGAAGATCGACGCCGGCCTCCTGGTCCCACCCCCGCTCCTCCACGAACGGGCCGAGGCACTGGCAGCCACCGGGGTCGACGGGTTGTTCACCTTCGAGGGCTCCCATGACGTGTTCTTCCCGCTGGTGCTGGCCGCCCATACCGGCTGCGACCTGTACACCAACGTGGCCATCGCGTTCCCGCGAAGCCCCATGCATCTGGCCCACCAGGCCTGGGACCTCGCTCAGCTGTCGGACGGGCGGTTCTCGCTGGGCCTCGGCTCCCAGGTGAAGGCGCACGTGGAGCGGCGCTACGGGGCCACCTGGTCCAGCCCGGTCGAGCGCATGGGCGAGTGGGTGCACGCCCTCCGGGCCATCTACGCCCGGTGGCAGGACGGGGTCCCGCTGGCGTTCGAGGGCGAGCACACCCGCCACACCCTGATGACCATGGCGTTCGCCCCCGGTCCCCTCTCCTGCGGGCCGCCACCGATCTGGCTGGGGGCACTCGGGCCCAAGATGGTCACCCTCGCCGCGTCAGTGGCCGACGGCCTGCTCATCCACCCGTTCACGTCGGACCGCCACCTGGCCGAGGTCACGCTCCCTCGGGTGGAGGCCGCCCGGGCCGAGGCCGGCCGGGCCCGTGGTGACCTCACCCTGGTGGGCCAGTCGGTGGTGGCGTGCAGCTCCGATCCCGCCCGCCAGGCCGAGCTCGACACCGCGGCGCGCTGGAACATCGGCTTCTACGGGTCCACTCCGGCCTATGCCGCCGTCCTCGAGACCGAGGACCGCGCCGCCATCCACCCCGAGCTTCGTCGCCTGTCGCGTGAGGGTCGGTGGGACGAGATGGCCGCCCTGGTCGACGACGACCTGCTCGATGCGGTGGTGCTCCGGGGCGACCCCGAGACGGTGGCCCGGCGCCTGGTGGCCCGCTACGGCGCCACCGCCGACCGGGTGGCCCTCAGCACGCCGGGCGGCATCACCGACGAGGACCTCACCGCCCTGGTGGCGGTCGTCCGCTCGCTGACCTGACAGACCTGACTGGCCGGCGGCCCAACGATTCCAGCCCCAGGCCCTGCCGTCAGGTCGACGGCTTGACGTCGAGCACGACCTCGAACTCGAGGAGCGACGCGCCCGACGACACCGGCTTGGCCTGTTCGCCGGGTCCACCGGCGTGGGCGGCCCGGGCGTCGCCGTCCCGCCAGGCGGCGAACGACTCCTCGTCGGCCCAGTGGGTGACCACGAAGTAGCGGTCGTCGCCCTGCACCGGGCGGAGCAGCTGGAACCCGAGGAAGCCGGGCGCCCCCTCGACCGCGCCGGCACGGGCGGCGAAGCGGCGCTCGAGCTCGGGGCCGGCCTGGGGTGGGACGCTGATGGCGTTGATCTTCACGACGGACATGGTCCCGACCCTACGAGACCGGCAAGAGTTGGCCCATGAATGAGCGTGACCTGAGCTTCGCCGACACCGCCCCCATCCGCATCGAGGCCGCCACCACCGTGGCCGCCACCCGTGAGCAGGTGTGGCAGGTGTTGGTGGACCACCGCGGTTGGCCGTCGTGGTTCGGCCCGTCGCTGGTGTCGTGCGAGCCGACGTCCACGCCCGAGCACGGCGTGGGCTCCACCCGCACGGTGCGCCTCCGGGGTGGGGCCTCGGTGGACGAGCGCTTCATCGCCTGGGACGAGCCCGAGCTGTGGGCCTTCACCGGCACGTCGATGAAGCCGGCCGGGTTCCGCGAGCTGGTCGAACGGGTCGTGTTGGCCCCCATCGGCCACGACCGCACGCGGATCACCTACACCATGGCCCTCACCCCGTCGCCGGCCCTCCGCCCCCTGGCCCCACTCCTTCGGATCGGCGTGGGCAAATCGCTGCAGAAGGCCGTCGAGGCCCTGGGCCGCAAGGCCACGGAGCTTCCGGCTCGGTGATCAGATGAGCCCGAGCGCCACCATGGCGTCGGCCACCCTCACGAAGCCGGCCACGTTCGCACCCAACACGTAGTCGCCCGGCCGGCCGTAGGCCTCGGCCGTCACCGCGCACTGTTCGTGGATCGACGACATGATCTCGGCCAGCTTCGCCTCGGTGTGGGCGAAGGTCCACGAGTCACGGGCGGCGTTCTGCTGCATCTCCAGCGCCGAGGTGGCCACGCCCCCGGCGTTGGCGGCCTTGCCCGGTCCGAACAGCACCCCACCGGCCCGGAGCACTTCGAGACCTTCGGGAGTGGTGGGCATGTTGGCGCCCTCGGCCACCGCCAGACACCCGTTGGCCACCAGCATGCGGGCGTCGGCCGCAGCCAGTTCGTTCTGGGTGGCGCACGGCAGGGCCAGCTCGGTGGGAACCTCCCAGATGTTGCCCCGCGGGTGGTGCACGGCGCCGCCCCGGTACCCGGCGTAGGCCTGCAACGTGGTGCGCTCCACCTCCTTGACCTGCCGGAGGGTGGGCAGGTCGATCCCGTCGGGGTCGTACACGTAGCCCTGGGAGTCCGAGCACGCCAGCACCCGCCCGCCGAGCTGCTGGAGCTTCTCGATGGCGTGGATGGCCACGTTGCCGGCGCCTGACACCACGCAGGTGCGCCCCTCGACGTCGCGCCCCTGCACCTTCAGCATCTCCTGGAGGAAGAAGACGGCGCCGTAGCCGGTGGCCTCCGGCCGCACCAGCGCCCCACCCCACGAGAGGCCCTTGCCGGTGAGGGTGCCCGACTCGTAGCGGTTGGTGATGCGCTTGTACTGCCCGAACATCCAGCCGATCTCGCGGGTGCCCACGCCGATGTCGCCGGCGGGGACGTCGGTGTACTCGCCGATGTGGCGGTACAGCTCGGTCATGAAGCTCTGGCAGAACCGCATGATCTCGTTGTCGCTGCGCCCCTTGGGGTCGAAGTCGGCGCCACCCTTGCCGCCGCCGATGGGCATGCCGGTGAGGGCGTTCTTGAAGATCTGCTCGAACCCCAGGAACTTCACGGTGCCCAGCGACACCGATGGGTGGAACCGCAGGCCGCCCTTGTAGGGCCCCAGGGCCGAGTTGAACTCCACCCGGTAGCCCCGGTTGATGTGGACGTCGCCCTGGTCGTCCTGCCACGGCACCCGGAAGATGATCTGGCGTTCGGGCTCGCAGATGCGCTGGATGATCTTCTGGTCGGTGTACTGCGGGAACTTGCTCAGGACCGGGCCCACCGACCCCAGCACCTCCCGCACGGCCTGGTGGAACTCGGGCTCGGCCGGGTTCCGCCGCAGCACCTCGCCGTAGATGTCGTCGAGCCTTTCGTCGAGCATGCTGTCCTTCCGGATCGTCAGGTTCGACGCGCGTCAGGTTCGCGTCAGGTCCCGGGAACGGTTGCAGCCGCAACCACCTGCCGCCAAACCGACGGCCGGGCTCCCATCGGCTGGCGCGCCCCTGTCCCGGGCGACCGGTCCCGACCCCGCAGCAGGGGTACGTTGACCCTCCGCGACCGGCCCGAGGGACACGATGGCGAGCGACGACGAAGCGCCCGGCGATGAGGTGCGCGAGGTGCCGGAGGAGCGCACACGGCGACGTGGCGCCAGCCCGGTCGTGGTCGTCGTGCTCGTCGGGGTGGCACTGGTGGGCGGTGCCGTCCTGGCCTACCGCTGGTGGACCGACCCCTATCGCACACCCGCTCCGCCGCCCACGGTGACCGGGGACGAGTGCGGGTTCAGCAACCCGCCGGGCGCCGTCCTGGCCGTCGACGCCCGTACCGGCGACCTGCGCTGGTCCCGGCTCGTCACGCCGATGGACGGCGACTGGGCCGACACCCCGGCGGGTCTGGCCCTGGCCGACGGTTCGCTCGTGGTCTTCACCGGCGACGGCCGGATCCAGGCCCTCGACGCCGCCGACGGCGCTCACCGCTGGTGCGCCGACGGCGGCCTGGTGACCGGGGTCAGCGACCGGCTGTTCACCATCCGTGACGGGGACACCGTGGAGCTCGACCCCACCTCAGGGCGGGCGTCCACCGTGGACCTGACGGTGCTCACCGACCTACTCGAGGCGGCCGCCGATCCCATCGCCATCGGTTCCGAGTCGATGCCTCAACGCGAGGACGGGGTGCACCAGGGCCGAGCCCTCACCGCGACGGATCGGGCCTCGGGCGCCGTCCTCTGGGAGCGCGACGTCCCGGGCTACGAGGTCGTGACGACGGCCGACCTCGTGATCGTGAACGATCAGACGAACGGCGCCTTCCGCTTCGCCGGGGACATCAACGAGAGCGCCACGTTGGCGGCCTACGACATCGACGACGGGCAACAGGCGTGGTCCCGCGAGCTGCCGCACTTCGGCACCCTGTTCCTGGCCGGGCCGAACCGCGCCGTGGTCCAGCACTGGCGGACGGGCACCGTGCGCCTCGTTGACACCACCGATGGCACGACGGTCTGGGTGGCACCGCACGACAACCCCGGCCGCAGCCGGCTCTACTCCGAGCGGGGCGGCCTCACCGCCGTGGCCGCCGACCCGATCACCGACACGATCTACCTGCTCCTGGTCTCGAGCCAGCCGCGTCGAGACTGACAGCGCCCGGAGGCTCAGTCGACGGGACGGGGCTGTGCCAGGCGCCAGGTGCCGCGACCGTCGCGCTTGGCGTCGTAGAGGGCGGCGTCGGCCGCGGCCACCAGCTCGTCGGGCGGGTCCGGCCCGGCGGCCACGCCGATGCTCACGCCGACGTCGTACACCACGCCGTCGACCTCCACGCCCGGCCGGAACGCCTCGACCACGGCGGCGGCCACCTCCGACATGGCCTCGGGGTCGCCGGTGTCGCACACCACCGCGAACTCGTCGCCACCGAGGCGGGCGACCACGTCGGCGCGCTGCACCACCCGAACCAGGGTGTCGGCCACCTGCCGCAGGACGGCGTCTCCCGCCTGGTGGCCGTGGGTGTCGTTGACCCGCTTGAACCGGTCCACGTCCAGGTAGCAGACCCCGTAGGGCGCACCGGTGGCGTACAGCTCGGCGAGGCGCTCGAAGAACCGGGCCCGGTTGGCCAGACCGGTGAGCTGATCGTTGTGGGCCAGGTGCTGGAGCTGGGCCACGGCGTGTCGGCGTTCGAGCCCGATGGCCACGGCCTGGAGCGGTCGGAGGGCCATGGCTGCCGCGTGGATCTCCGCCATCTGCGGGGCGTAGGGGCACTGGACCAGCAGGGCGGGCAGGTCGTGGGCCGGGTCGGGCACGGGTACCACCACCACGACTCCGACGCCCAGCGCGGCGGCCGCGGCGCGTTGCCGCTCGGGCAGGTCATCCACCAACGCCCACGCCGGCGACCCGGCGGCGATGGCACGCGACCAGGGGTCGCCGTGGAAGGCGTCGGGATCCCCCGGGATCAACCCATCGGGCGGCTCGGTCCGGTCCGTTCCGTCGAGCTCGGTCGGCCAGGCCAGCGCGGCCGGCAGGGGACCGACGGTGCGGCGTCGCCCGTCGGCCTGGAACGTGAACCCCATGGGCCCGTCGACCACGCCACTCAGACCGTGGGCGAAACGGTCGAGCGCCCGCTCGAAGGGGCGCCCGGC
>DAIMFV010000223.1:0-5925 GCA_036724365.1 Acidimicrobiales bacterium
GATCTCACCGAGATCCGGAGCAAACGGGGGCCTACCAGGCCCTCGCCCGTACCGGGAACGAACTCGAGGATCTCGGGCACCTCCAAGCGCTGGGTCACAGCGGTCAGGGCCTCCTGGAGCTGCACTCGCGCCACGGCCGCTCCCAGGCAGATGTGAGCTCCTCGACCGAACGAGACGTGAGCAGCCGGATTCGTCTCGAGGTTGACCTCTGATGGGTCGTCGAAGCGGGTCGGGTCGTGGTTGGCGGCATCGATGTCGACGCGAAGCCATTCACCCTGGGTGAACTGGGCTCCCCGCCATTCGAAGTCCTCGGCGATGCGCCGATGGACTCCCCGGTTGGCCGAGCGGACCCGGAGCAACTCCTCCACCACGGGTTTGGCGGCGACTTCGCCAGCTCCCATCGCCTCCCAGAGGTCCGGGTAGCCGACGAGTACCTCGATGCTGTTGCTGAGCTGCTTGCTCGTCGGTTCATGACCTGCCGAGAGGAGGCCAGTGGAGAGCGACACGGCGCTCATCTCGGTGAGCGATCCGTCTGCCACCAGCTGAGCCAGAGTGCTCAAGAAGTCGTTCCTGGGTCGATCGCGCCGGGCGGCGAGCGCGGTCGTGCTGAAGTCCAGGAGGCGAATCAAGCCGGCCTCGAACTCCGGTCCGCGGGTGCCGAGCGACTCGCTCGCAGTTGCGATCTGGTGGATCGAGGCCGATATCGCGTCCACGTCCTCGATGTCGAAGCCCACGAAGTCGCAGATGCCCGCGGTCACGTAGGGCCACGAGAACTCTCCGACCACATCGCACTCGGCGCGGTTGATGAGCTCGTCGAGCAGGTGATGGGCCGTGTCGTGGGAGATCGGGCGGACCCGCTCGGCGGCTCGCGGGGTGAACTCCTTCGCGATCAGCCCTCTCTGGCGCCGGTGCTCTGGCCCGTTCAAGTTGAGCAGCGACTCCTCGATGGCGCGACGCGCCGTCGGGTCGGTCAAGAAAGGCCGGAGGAAGTCGGCGAGCGCTGCGTGAACGCGAGGCTCACCCAACAGGTGGCTCGCTTCCCGTTGGCCGTCGATCAGACGAAAGAAGCCGTCGTCGGTGCGTTTGGTCAGAGACGCCAAGGGAGTTGTTCCCACCGAGGCTGGCTTCTCAGCACCGGCACAAGGTACCACGGCCGCTGGCTGCGGATCCGGGCCGATGATGCGCGCTCACGCCGCGGGTCGCCACGATCCGTGATCGGCATCGTGGTGCGCCTTCCGGAACGATGCTCCGGCTCGTCGTCGCTGGCCACGGCGGGAGTCCTAGAGGGGGTGGCCGCCGAACTGGTTGCGGAGGGCGGCTATCGCCTTCAGCGCGGGGTCGTCGGGGCGCTGGGACGCGAAGCGGGCGAACAGGGCCGCGGTGGTGACCGGCACCGGTACGCCGGCGGCCACCGCCTCGGTCACCGCCCAGCGACCTTCGCCCGAGTCCGACGCCACCGCCGGCACGCCCTCCAGGCCCGGCCGCTCGTCGAGCGCCCGCACCAACAGGTCGAGCAGCCACGAGCGCACCACGCTGCCCTCTTGCCAGCTCTGCAGCGTGGCGGGCACGTCGACCGGTAGCGGGGCGGCGTCGAGGAGGGCGTAGCCCTCGGCGAAGGCCTGCATCATCCCGTACTCCACCGCGTTGTGGACCATCTTGGCGAAGTGCCCGGCGCCGGCCGGTCCCACGTGGGCGAACCCCGACGGAGGGGCCAGCGCCTCCAGCAGCGGAGCCACCGCTGCCACGTGCTCGTCGGCTCCGCCCACCATCAGGGCGTAGCCGGCGTCCCGACCCCACACCCCGCCGGACGTGCCGCAGTCCACGAACCCGATGCCCCGGGCCGCCAGGGCCTCGGCGCGGGCCAGGGAGTCACGGAAGTTGGCGTTGCCGCCGTCGACCACCACGTCGCCCGGCGCCAGCCGCTCGGCCAGTTCGGCCACGGTGGCGGCGGTGACGTCGCCCGCCGGCACCATCGACCACGCCACCCGGGGCTGGTCGGGCGCGTCGAGGGCGGCCACCAGCTCGGCCAGGGTGGTCACGTCGGCCCCGTCGGCCTCCGGGTCCATGCCCACCACCCGGTGACCGGCCCGGCGCAGGCGCTCGGCCATGTTCGCCCCCATCCGCCCCAACCCGATCATGCCGACCTGCACCGCTGCGCCTCCTGTGGTGGGCGGACCGGGCGAGGTTACGGCGGGTACGACGACTCAGGGGGCCCGCAGCCGGTACAGCTCCTCGCCGGCGTCGGGCACCACCAGGGTGTGGGGATCGGCGGCCCACGCCGCCACGTCGACCGCGTCGGGATCGAGGTGGTCGAGACCCACGGCCCGCACCTCGGCTTCTGGGATCCCGGTGGCCAGGGTGACGGTGACCCGGCAGCGCTCACCGTCGGCCGCGGACCACGTGCCGGCGCCGCGGAGGTGGGTGGCGTGGGCCAGGTCGCCCCACGGGAGGTGGGCGAAGCGGTTCCATTGGCCCACGAAGTAGTCGCGGCAGTGGTAGCCGATCTCGGTGATCACGGGGTGGTGGGGGGCGATCTCTCGCAGGTGCGGGGCGTAGAGCACCACCTGCCCGCCGTCGGCCACCACCGGCTCCACCTTGTAGAAGCCCTTGGCCCCGGTCCACAGGTCGTCGTAGCGGGTGGACACCAGCGACAGGACCCGCGCCATCGGGGCATCGAGGTACCGGACGTGGGTGGCCGCCGACACCGCCACCGCCGAGACCCACGCCTGGTGCACCTCGCCCATCGCCACCGAGTGGAGCCGCTGGGACCCGGGTTCGGTCACCACGCACACCGCGTCCACCGGGCGGCGCAGCAGGGCCGCGGCCCGGTCGATCAGGGCCCGCACCGGGGTGGGGCCCGGGGTGCCGATGATCTCGGGGCTGGTGACCAGGGCGCCCACCCAGTGCGACAGGTCGATCATCTCCTGGCCCGAGACGCCGGGGAACAGGTACTTGGTGCCGCCGGAGAAGCCGACCACCTCGTGGGGCAGCACCGGCCCCACCACCAGGGTGCGGTCGTGCTCTACCACCGCCCGGTTGACGCGGACCGCGGTGCCCACCCGAAGACGACCGTCGGTGAGACGGGCGACGGTGGCGTCGTCGATGGTGCCGACGGTGGCGAAGGTGGCGGGGTCCCACCAGGCGTGGTTCAGGGCGGTGGTGGTGGCGGCCGGGGTCCGCTGGTCGAACCCGACGTGGGCGGCCAGGCGCTCGGCGGCCATCGGCGCGTGGGTACCCAGGGCCACCACGACCGTGACCCGAGAGGCCCGGGGCTCCAGGGCGTCGAGCACCGCGCCGAGCAGCAACGGCAGCGGGCACGAACGGGTGGCGTCGGGCACCAGCACGCACACCGACCGGCCGGCGACGTCGAGCGCACCCACCCGGTCGTGCACGAAGGCCCGCACCGCCTCGTCGTCCAGCACCCCGCCCGCCCCGCCCAGGGTGGCGACGGCGACGGCGTCGGGGGAGGGCTGGGGCATGCTGGTCCGATCGAGCAGGCAGGTGGACCACCGCAGCGTACGAGCCCGTCGCCGGGCCCTGGAGGGGCGGGCGGCCCCGCGGTGGTGGCGCTCGACGTGGGGACCACCGAGGTGAAGGCGGTGGCGTTCGCCGTGGTCGGACCGGCCGGCGAGGCCCCGCCGCCGGTGGTGGCCACCGCTTCGCTCGTCACCCACCACCCGGCGCCGGGACGGTCCGAGCAGGATCCCGACGCGGTGCTGACCGCGGCGTCCGAGGCCCTGCGCCGCTGCCTGGCGACCACCCGGGTCCGCTTCGGTGCCGACGTGGAGGTGGCGGCACTGTCGGTCACCACCGCCATGCACGCGCTGGTGGGGGTGGACGAGGCCATGGTTCCGTGCACGCCCCTGGTGACCTGGGCCGACGAGCGGGCCATCGCCGAGGTGCTGGCCCACCGGGCGGCCGATCCCGGCGGGGACCTGCCCCGCCGCACCGGCACCCCGCACCACCCCATGACCCCGCGGGCCAAGCTGGCCTGGTGGTCCCGTCACCACCCCGAGGTGGTGGCCCGGGTGGACCGGTGGCTCGGCCTCAAGGACTGGGTCCTCTGGTGGCTCACGGGCGAGGTGGTCACCGAGCGGTCGTCGGCCGGGGGCACCGGGCTGTGCTCGCTGGAGACCGGGACGTGGGATGCCGAGGCGCTGGCCGCGGCCGGGATCGACGCCGCATGCCTGCCCCGCGTGCGCCGACCCACCGAGGTCGTCGGTCTACGCCCACACCTGGCGACGGAGCTGGGTCTGGCGGCCGGCCTGCCGGTGGTGCTCGGCGCCGCCGACGGGCCGGTGTCCAACCTCGGGGCGGGGGCCACCGGTCCGGGTGCACTGGCGGAACCGTGGGGGGTGGCGCCGGGCTGGACGACCTGCTCGACGCGGCGGGTGCGGTGGCCCCCGGTGCCGACGGCCTGGTCGTGGTGCCGTTCCTGGCCCCGGAGCGGTCGCCGTTGTGGGAGCCGGAGCGGGCCGGGGCCCTGCTCGGGCTGTGCCACCACCACGGTCCCGCCCACGTGGCCCGGGCCGCGGTGGAGGGGGTGGGCCTCCAGATCGCGGCGTTGGTACGACGGGTGGAGGCCGTGGTCGAGGTGGGCGGGGTGGGGGAGGTGCGGGCCGCCCAGTTGAATCGCCTGGACATTCATACCGTGCTGGCGGCCGGGCTGGATCGTCCGGTGCTGGTGGGGGGCGACGTGACCGGCACGGCCCTGGGCGCCGCCGCCCTGGGCTGGTGCGCGGTGGGCGGCGCGGCCGACCTCGAGACGGCCCGCGCCGACCTGGTGGGCGCGGGCGAGGCGATCGAGGTGGTGGCGCCCGACGCGGTGGCCGTGGCTGCCGCCGCCGGGACCGGGCGTCGGCTCACCGCCCTGGCGGAGGATCTCCCCCGGGTGGCGGCGGGTCTGGATCCCGAGGGGTAGCGTCCGACCGTGCGCCAGGGGGACCCGTCCATGACCCGCCGATCGGGCCGACCGCAGTCCCGCTCGGCTGCCGCCGTCGCCTTCGTGGTGCTGGTTGCCGCATCGCTGGCGGGCTGCGGCGGGTCGTCGGACTCGCCGGTGGCCATCGCACCCACCACACCTGCTGGCCTGGTGGGTGAGTGGGCCGACGAGGAGGTGGACGGTCGGACGCCGCTCCGCGGCTTCGGTGCGGTCGCCGCCACCATCACCGCCGCCGACGGCACCGTGTGCGAGGTGTGCCTGCTCGCCGCCTCCAGCTCCGAGCAGCGGGCAGCCGGGCTCATGTACGTGACCGATCCCGAGCTGGGCGGGCACGACGGCATGGTCTTCTCGTTCGACGACGACGTGGCCACGGGCTTTTGGATGCGCAACACCCGCCTGCCCCTGTCGATCGCCTACTTCGACGCCGATGGCGTGCTGGTCTCGGTGGCCGACATGGAACCGTGCCCCGACGACGAGCCCAACTGCCCCGTGTACGCGGCGGCGGCCCCGTTCCGCTACGCCGTCGAGGTGCCCCAGGGCCAGCTGGCCGAGGTCGGGGTGGTGGGGGCCGACGGCGGTCCGCCCGGGCCCCGCGACGCCGTGTTGGCGGTGAGCGACGAGCCCTGCCCGGCCCGCACCGACGCCGGCTGACGCCGTTCGGATGCCCGTCGGGCTTCGTTGTCACACCCCTCGGGGAGGATGGCGCGATGAGGTCCGAACCGCAGGTGTCCGCTAGCTTCAGACGGTCCAATTGCAGACCCTGCCCCAACCGTTGGGGCCCCGGCCACGCCGGGTCCAGAGGGAGGTGAGGCTCGCGATGCGAGCATACGAACTGATGGTCATCTGCGACGGCGGGCTCGAAGAGTCCGATGTCTCCAAGGTGATCAACACGGTGACCGCACAGGTCGAGGCTGCCGGTGGAACCGTGGCCAAGACCGACAAGTGGGGCCGCCGTCGTTTCGCCTACGAGATCAACCACAAGA
>DAIMFV010000224.1:0-5875 GCA_036724365.1 Acidimicrobiales bacterium
CCCTGGAAGACGTGGTTCGGCTCACGATCTACGTCGTCGATCTGGTGCCAGAGGTGTTCGAGTCGATCGTCGGCGCCGCCATCGAGGTGCTCGGCCAGGACTACCCGGTCACCGCAGCCACGCTCGTGGGTGTTGCGGCGCTGTGGCAACCCGGCTTGGTCATCGAGATCGACGCGATGCTCGTTGCGGGCTGACGACATCCGATGGAAGCTGACGAGGTGACGGCGCGACCCCGCTTCGGTACGCATGTCCCGCAGTGGGCCGGAACGCTGAGCTTCCTGTTCACCGACGCCGAAGGTTCGACACGACTCTTCGACGCTGATCCCGCACAGGCTCGGCGTGCGCTCGATGCGGCCCACGACGTGGTGCGCAGCATCGTGACCCACCACGACGGGTGGTTCGCCGTCGAGCAGGGTGGCGGCGACTCGACGGTCGCGGTGTTCCGCAGATCCTCAGCGGCGGCGTCAGCTGCCGTGGCGATCCAGGAGGCGCTGGCGGACCAGCGGCTGCAGGTTCCCACGATGCGGCTCCGGGCCGCGGTCGTCACCGGCAACGTGGACCAGCGGCCCGACGGCACCTACGTGGGTCCGACGTTGAACCGGTGTGGCCGCCTGCTCGCCGCGGCCCACGGCGACCAGGTGCTCACGACCTCCTCGACGTGGGAGCTGTCGACCGAGGACGGCGATCTCGGTCTGGCCGCCATCGACCTCGGTGAGCACCGGCTTCGGGGCATCGAGCGCCCGATGCACATCGTGCAGCTGCAGCGAACGGGTACGTCGACCGCGTTCCCTCCACTCCGTGGCGTCCTCGGCACCGTCGTTCCGCTGCCCCGCCGGCCCACGAACCTGTTCGGCCGCAGCGACGATGTCCTTCGTGTCATCGGGCTGCTCCACGAGCACCGGGTCATCTCGATCGTCGGTGCCGGCGGCGTGGGCAAGACGCGGCTGGCGATCGAGGCAGGCGCCGCAGCGGCCGAGCAGTTCGACCAGGTCTGCTGGGTCGATCTCAGCTCGGCCCGGAGACGCGAGCACATGTGGAGTGCAGTCGCGAGTGGCGCGGGTCTCCCCGCCGACATCGCTACCGGGGACGGCCGAATCGCCGGCGCACTGGCGGGACGCCGAGACCTCCTCGTGTTGGACAACTGCGAACAGGTGCTCGAACCCGTGACAGAGCTCATCCGAGAGCTCGTCGCGGCCACCGAGACCACGCTCCTGACCACAACCCGCGAACCGATCGGCGCGTACGGCGAAGCGGTGTTCCGGGCGGCGTCGCTCCCGCTACCCGAGGCTGCGCCCGAGGACCCGATCGCGGCCGTCGAACGAACGGACAGCGCCCGACTGTTCGTCGACCGGGCGCGACTCGTCCGGCCCGAACTGGTGATCGACGCCGAAGCCGCCGACGCGATCATCTCGATCTGCCGTCGTCTGGACGGTCTGCCGCTGGCGATCGAGTTGGCCGCGGCGCGCCTCGAAGTGGCCCAACCCCGGGAGGTCGCCGATGGCCTCGGCGACCGGATCCAGCTCCTGACAGGCTCCGCTTCGGGCCACCTGAGCCGCCAACGCACGCTCGAGGCGTCGATCGCATGGAGCTACGACCTGCTCGACGACACGAACCGTGGGTTGCTCGATCACCTCTCCGTGTTCACCGGGCCGTTCCCACCGAGCGCCGCGGCTGCGGTGGCCGAGTCGTCCGGGGGAGCGGCGGGCGCGACGCTCCAGCGGCTGGGCTCGCTGACCCGGCGGTCCATGCTGGTCGCCGAGCCGGGACCGGACGGAACCACGTGGTACCGGTTTTTGGAGACCATCCGCGCGTTGGAACGACTGATCGGTTCGGGAGACGCCGAAGCCGTGCGTCGCGCTCACCTGCAGTGGGTGGTCGAGTTCTGTCGTCGCGCGAGTGAGGACTTCGAAGGACCCGATCCTCTGCCCCGGGTGGAGCAGTGCCGCCATCTGTTGGCCGATCTGCGCACTGCGCTCGACTTTGCCTTGGCGACCGACTCGATCCCAGAAGCCACTGCGATCGTCGGTTCACTCGGGTGGTTCTGGGTGTGGGACGGTCTGGGCTCGGAGATGCGCGACACCTTCGACGTGGTTCGGGAGCACCTCACCCGGGCTGAACCGGCCGATCGTCTCGCGTTCGGATTCGCCGACGTGTGGACGACGGCTCACGCGTCGGGCGACCCTGCAGGCATGGACCTGGCCCTGCAGGGGTGGGCAGCAACCGCCGAGGACCTCGGCAACGCCCGTCACACGGCAGTGGCCCTCGTCATCCGCGGCTCCCACCAGTGCTTCTCGGACCCCGAGGGCAGCCGGCTCGTGCTCCAGGACGCGTTCGAGCGGTGCGGGGCCGTCGGTGAGTCGTACTGGGAGACCTACGCCGAATGCGGGCTCGCGTTCTGCTGGATCATGCTCGAACGCATCGATCAGGCCAGGCCGCTGCTCGACCACATGGAGGCCCGGGCGAGACGGCTGGGCAATCCCCAGCTCGTGGCAGATGCGTTGTCGCGCCGAGCCGTGATCGACTACACCGCCGGACGCTACGCAGAGATCGAAGCCACCTGCCGGGAGCTCGAAGGGGAGTTCGCCCAGCTGACGCACGTCAACGTGACAGCAGCGCCGCGTTCGATGCTCATGAGTGCCGAGGCGGTACGAGGTCGCGGTCTCGTGCACGAGGCGGCTGCCCGCGAGCTGCTCGGTGCCTATCTGCGCTCGGGCGAGATCCAACACGTTCCTTTGATCATCGGCGCGCTCGCCGACATCCTGATCGCAACCGACCGCGCCGCCGGCGCGGAGCCGATGCTCGCCGAACTCGCGGGACTGGTCGAGCCCTACCCCTACTTCCGGGTCCGGACCCGACATCGCCGCGCCCTCGTCGCCATGGCGCTGGACGACCGGGCCACCGCCCGCGAACTCCTCGACCGAACGGCGGAGGACACATCCGCGATCGGCAACCTCGCCACCGGCGCCGAGACCGCCATCCTCCTCGCCGTGCTCGACCGGCGCGATCGACGCCATCGCGCTGCCTTCGACCACGCCTGGGCGGGAGCATCCGGGGCAGCGGTCCTCGGTGCCGAGCAGACGCTGGCTGCGGCGCTGGAGGTCCTCGCCGCACTGCTGGCGGACACCGACCGCCACCAGGCCGCGGCCCGACTGCTCGGCGCCGCAGGGGCAGCGCGGGCCCGGGCGGCCGTGACGATCCGTCTGGGATGGCAGTCCGATCACGAGGCCACCCTGGCCATGGTGCGCACCGCTCTCGGCGACACGTTCGCCGACGAGACCGACACCGGGCGTCGGATGCCCATCGACGACGCCCTCGCACTGGCGGACCGGCTCCGTGGGAGCCGCGACCGGCCGAAGGTGGGATGGGATGCCCTGACCGCCACCGAGCGCCAGGTGGCGGGACTGGCAGCCTCCGGACGGACCAATCCCCAGATCGCGACCGAGCTGGTGGTCGGCCGGGAAACCGTCAAGACCCATCTCACCTCCATCTATCGGAAGCTCGACATATCCAACCGCGTCGAACTCGCCGCTCTCCTGGCCATTCGAGCGGACGTGCCATGACCGGGTTCTCGGCCACCACACTGCTTCCGCACCCCCCCGAGGTCGTCTTCGACCTGCTCGCCGATCCGGCTTCGGCGCGCCTCATCGACCCATCCGTGATCTCGTACGAGCCGGATGGCGGCACGATGGCCCTTGGGGTCCGGAACACCATCCGGTTCCGTGCGCTCGGGATCCCGATGCGCGCAGTGAGCGACACCACCGCCTGGCATCCGGGTGAGCTCATGCAGTTCCGTACCCTTCGACCGGATCGGCCGTTCATCACCACTGCCACGCATTCGTTCGTGCCCGACGTGCTGGGCACCACCTACACCTGGTCGATGACGTTCGAGCCGACCGTGCTCGGTGGCCGCATCCCTGCCCACGTGGCTTCCAGGTTCTTTGCCCGCAACGCAGCACGGCAGCAGGCGCGCCTCGCCCGCGTACTCGGGGAGCGCCGGTTCACCCAACAGGGAGACGAACGATGAGCAATGCCGCTCCGTCACCATCCCGCCTGGTCGGCCTGCCATTCCCGCCGACCAGGCACGGTCAGCGCTGTGGACACAGGTGTCCGGCGTTCGCGGTGAGTCCCCGGCTTGGTTGTCACCACCCCCGGGCACACTGGTCCCGAGGATCGCAGTCCCCTCGCCTCCGGGCCCGGACCGCCGGACACACCCCCCCGTTCCGGAGGTCTCTCCCATGTCGCGCGCTGCCGGCCCCCCGTCCCCCACCCCAACTGCCGCACCCGGCCCGACCGATCCGCTCTCGGTGGCCGAGTTGGCCAACCTGGTCCACGAGGCCGCGACACCGCTCCAACAGGACCTGGTGGTGGTGGTGCGCACCCACCCCGACCACCTCGACCTCGCCCTGTGGCCCATCGGGGGCCACGGCCCGTCACCCACCGACGTCCTCATCGGCTGGCGGCCCGACCCCGGCGTCCGGGCCGTCGGCCTGGTGTCGGCCGGGCAGGAGTACGGCCCGGCCCACCAGGGTCCGGTGGCGGTCACCGTGCTCGCCGACACCGACGGCGCGGCCGCCACGGTCCTGGAGCGACCGGGCGCCGAGCCGATCCTCCTGGCCGAACAGCCCCAGGGCTGGGGGGCCGATGCCCTGCGCCGCACCCTGGGCCTGCCCACGCCGGCCCCCGAGCACCCGGTGAGCGCCTGTGTGGAGGCCACCTGGATCGCCCACCTCGCCGCGCTGGCCTGGCCGGCCGGCATCGACCGCCTGCCGCCGCTCACCTGGGAACAGGTGGCCCGGGTGCACCCCCTGGCCGACCCCTGCGGAGCGGTGCCCACCCCACAGGCCCTGGCCCACAGCACCTGCTCGCTGGATCGCGAGTCGTCGTGGTCCCGGTTGCTGCAGAGCGTGGCCACCGAGATCACGGGCGCCACCCCGAGCCCGCCGGGCGGCCGCACCGTGCCGTTGGCGGCGTGGTTCGACCAGGGCTCGTTCTCCCGGTGGATGCTCCGCCAGCAACCCGACACCGATCAGGTGCTGCTCGACCTCCTCGACCACCTCACCGACCACGCGGCCGAGCAGCTCCTCGCCGCCCTGATCTCGCTGTGAACCGCACCGGCGGCGCGTCCCGGCCGCCGCCGGGGCACCCGCGGCGCGGCCGGGCGGCCGGAACTGCGGTTGCATCAGGATTCGTGGCGATATACCCTATGGGGTATGTGCTCCCGTGTGACCTGCCCCACCTGCTCCCGTCCCACCTTCGCCGGCTGCGGCAACCACGTCGAGCAGGTGCTCGGCGACGTGAAGCCCGACGACCGCTGCCAGTGCGGTTCTGGTCCCCGCGCCGCGCGCAAGCGCTGGTTCGGCCGCTGACCCCGATCACGTCCTCCGGCCGAGCCGCCCCGGGCGGCGGTCCGGCTGGCCGGCCGCCAGCCTGAGGCTCCGCCCCGGAGCTCACCTCACCTCGGGCGCCATGAGTAGTGACGTACTCATGCCATCGACATCCCACCTCGTGCACACTCCGGCCAGGGCCGGGGTTCGCCGGTCGCCGCCACCACGACGACGAGGACGAGGACGAGATGTCGCATCCAAGCTGGCCCCGCCGGGCCGTCACCGCCACCTTGTTGGCCGGGCTCGCCCTGCTCGGGTTGGCCGCCTGCGGCCCCCTCGGCTCGGTGAGCCAGGTTTCCATGGGTGAGGAGTTCGCCTGCGCCCGCAAGGCCGACGGCACCGTGTGGTGCTGGGGACGCGCCGACTCCGGCCAGCTGGGCGACGGGTCCCGGTCCCACA
The DNA here is from genome assembly GCA_036724365.1 of Acidimicrobiales bacterium. Taxonomy (GTDB): domain Bacteria; phylum Actinomycetota; class Acidimicrobiia; order Acidimicrobiales; family Iamiaceae; genus Aquihabitans. The sequence continues at coordinate 5,784 of DAIMFV010000224.1, forward strand.
CCGCTGCGCCGGCGGTGGCGGTGGCGGGCATCACCACCGCCACCTCGGTGGCCACCGGCACCAACCACGCCTGCGCCGTGCTGGCCGACGGT
>DAIMFV010000225.1:0-5853 GCA_036724365.1 Acidimicrobiales bacterium
ATCCTCCGGGCCGTCACCGCCGCCACGCGCCAGGAGCTCGACGACCCCTTCGAGGTGATCGTGGTCACGAGTGGGGGCGAGCGCATCGCCGAGGCGGTGCGCGCCGCGAGCCCGGGGGTGACCGTGATCGCCCTGGACGGGCCGGCGCTGCCGGGCCAGGCCCGCAATGCCGGGCTCCGCGTCGCCCGGGGCCGGTGGGTCACCTTTCCCGGATCCCACGTGGAGCTGGCGCCTGGGAGCCTGGCCGCCCGTCTGGCCGCCCACCGCCGGGGCTGGCCGATGGTGACCGAGACCATGCGCAACGGCACCACCACCCGTGCCGGCTGGGCGTCGTACTTCCTCGACAACGCCGGCCTCTTGCCCGGGCGCCCGTCGTTCGCGTTCGAGTCGCCGCCACCGCGCTGCTCGTACCACCGGGGCCTGCTTGCCGAGGTGGGCGGCTTCCCCGAGGACCGGCGCGCCGGTGAGGACTCGGTGATCAACGAGGAGCTGTTCGCGCGCGGGTACGGGGCGTGGCGGGAGGCGACCTGCGAGACCACGCACCACAGCCCGTGCCGCACGGCCGGGGTGCTCGTGGTCCACCACGCCCAGCGGGGGCGTGGTCGGGCCAAGTTGCTGCTGGACGCACGGGCCGTGGGGGAGATGAGCACGCGACGGCTCGTGGGCGGCACCGTCCGGTGGCTGCCGGGCCGGTTGCGCTGGACCCACCGCGAGGTGGCCCGTTGGGGTGGCGACCTCCGGGGCGAGTACCGCCGGTCGCTCCCGTGGGTGGTGGCGGGGGCCACCGCCGCCTGGCTGGGCTGCTGGTACGAGCTGGCAGGGCGGATGGTGGGACAGGCGGTGCGACGGGCCCCGGGGGGGGCGGCGGGGCGGGGGGCGGGGCGGCGGGGGGGGGGTCGTGGGGCGGGGCGGGGGGTCGAGGGGGGGGGTCGGGCGGGGGTGGTCAGCGATCGCTACGAAGGCGCTCCCGGTGGGGGCCGGCCAGCGAGGCGGCCACGGCCGCCACCAGCCAGGGCAGGGTGACCACCAGGCGGGCTCGTTCGCCCCGGCCGTTGCGCCAGGCCGCGGCCGCGGTCTGGGCCGAGATCACGGCCGTGGCCGCCGGCAGGGCCATGGCCCTTCGCAGGCGCGACCCCTGCCGGGCCGAGGGACCCGCGGCTTGGGCCGCCACTCGGCCCCGGCGGTGGTGGTCGGCCAGCATGGCCCGGGTCCCGGTCGGACCGCGATGGGCGGTGCGGACCCGGGGCTCGAACCAGATCGGCACCCCGAGCTCGCCGAGTCGCCGGGCGGCGGCGGTGTCCTCGCCCACGAGCACGTGGGGGTCGAACGGGCCGAGGCGGTCCAGCACGGGTCGGTCGTAGGAGAGGCCGTGGGCGGCGGGGTCGGTGGGGTCCACCGGCCCGGCCGGGCGGCCAGGGAGACGGTGGCAGTACAGGGCGAGGTGCGAGGCCACGGCGCTGGGGCGGTGCGGCGGCGCCGACGTCATGGCCCCGGCCACGACCGGGTGCCCGGCCCGGTGGGCGGCGAGACGGGCCTGTACCCACCCCGGTTCGGCCAGGCAGTCCGCGGCGAGGAACGCCACGATGTCGCCGCGGCCGGCGGCCACCCCGGCGTTGCGGGCCCCGCCCGGCAGGAGGCGGCTGGCTGACTCCACCAGCGCCAGCTCCGGGAACGCCGACCGCACCAGGGCGGCCGAACCGTCGCCACCGGAGGTGACCACCACCACCTCGACCGGGTCGGTGGTCTCCTGGCCGAGCACCGACGTCACCGCGGCGACGATGGTGGCCTCGTTGCGGTAGCCCATGACGACCACGGTGATCGCCGGCCCGCTGCTCACGGCTTGCTGTCCCGGCCCGTCAGCCCGGCGACCTGTCGGCGCAGGGCCCACGGTCCGTAGTGGGCGAGGATCGCCGCAGTCGTTCCGGGCCCACCCGCGCGCAACGCGGTGGCCGCGAACCCGGCCGCCCGTCGTCGGTCACCGAGCTCCAGGTAGCGGCCCGCCACTGCGGCGTGGAGCCAGGCTCTCGTGGCCGGCCGTCGGGCCGCCAGGTCGGCGTCGACCCGGTGGAGAAGGGCCTCGGCCTCCTCGGCGGCTTCGAGGGTGCGCTCGCCATCGCTGTTGCGGGAGCCGTCGTGGTGACGGCAGTGCACCAGGACCTCCGGCACCACCACGATGTCGTGCCCGCTGGTGAGCCGGAGGAACAGGTCGAGGTGGTCGGTGGTCCGCAGCCGGTAGGGCTCCACCGGGGCGAAGCCACCGACCTCGAGCAGCAGCGCCCGGGAGAGCAGCGGCGTGCTCGTGTTGTAGAGGGTGAAGGGGTGCCAGCGACGGCTCCGGCGCGGCCGCAGCACCTGGCCGCGCCGGGTGCCGCCGGCGTCGATCGCGTCGTGCCAGCACAGCACCGGGCCCACCTGTCCCGCACGCGCCGCCTCGGCATCCCAGGCCGCCACCTGGAGCGCCAGCTTGGAGGGCTCCCACAGATCGTCGCTGTCACAGGTGGCCACGAGCGGTGCGCCCGATGCGGCGAGGGCGGTCTGGCGGGCCGGGTTGGCGCCGCCGTGCTCGGTGCGGTGGAGGATCGTGACCCGCGGGTCGCCGGCCACGTGGCGGGCCAGGTGGGTCGGGGTGTCGTCGTCGCTGGCGTCGTCGACCACCCACAGGTGCCAGTCGGTGAAGGTCTGGGCCCGGACGGCGTCGACCGCCTCGGCCGTGAGCTGCGGCCGGTTGCGCGTGGGGATGATCACGTCGACGCGGTGGCCTGCTCCTCCCACGGGGACGATCGTAGGAGCCCGCCATCTACGGTCTGGTCCGGTGTCGTCCGGCGCCCGCCCGGACGGGCGTTGGGTACGCGAGGAGGTGGGTGTGGCGACCGTGGTGACGGTGATGGATCGCGACGGCTTCGACCAGCGCACCGACAACATCGTGGTGGTGCAGCCCCGCCGCCGGCGCCTGCTCTGGGTGCCCCGCGACGTGTGGTGCGAGCCCATCGGCGACCGCATCAACGGGGCCTTCTGCGCCGGTGGTCATGCCGGGTTGCTGACCGGCCTCGCCTCCCTCGGGATGGCGGTGGACCACAGCGTGTGCGTGCCCCGGGCCGCGGTCGAACGGGCGCTGGCGGACGTGGTCGTCTCCGTGCCGGTGACGGAACCGCTGCGGTTCTGGTACCCGCTCGATCCCCGGACGCGAGTGCAGGACGGCCGCAAGCCGGTCGACTTCCAACCACCCCGCGAGGAGCTCAGCGGGGAACGGATCCACCAGTGGCTCGGCGCCCGCCACGGCCGCGACGCGGCGGTCCCGGCGTCGGACCTGGCCCGCATCCGACGCCAGCAGGTCTTCGTCCGGGCCCTGCTGCGCCAGGGCTTCGACTTCGCAGCACTGCTCGACGACCCGGATCCCCCGTGGTCGTCCGACGCGGCCGCCCTGGCCGACCTGCGCCGGGTTCGATCCTGGTGGCGACTGTGCAGCGCCGACCAGGTGGACGACCGGGTGGTCGACGGGCTGCAGGTGCTGGAGCTGCGATCGCCCGAACCCAAGCCGCCCCGGTGGCGTCGGGCGGTCGTTCGGGGACTGGGCCGCCTGCGGCCGGGCTCCGGTCGTGGTTGGCTGGGGGGATGAGCACGCCTCCGGTCCCTCTCGCCGCCGTCCCCGCCGCCCTCCACCGGGGTGAGGACGAGCTGCCGTTCGTGGAGTTCGGCCCCGGCCAGGAGCTCCAGCTCCTCCAGGTCGACCTCGATGCCGGGTTCTGGGTGATCCGCAACCGGTTCCAGCCCGGCACCATGGTGCAGACCCACCGCCACACCGGTGCGGTGTTCGCGTTCACGGTGAGTGGATCGTGGAAGTACGCGGAGTACCCCGAGGTGAACACCGCCGGCTCGTACCTCTTCGAGCCGGCCGGTTCGCAGCACACCCTGGTGGTGCCCGACACCAACACCGAGGTCACCGACGTGCGGTTCCTCATCCATGGCGCCAACCTCAACCTCGACGCCGAGGGTCGGGTGGAGCTGGTGATCGACGCCGCCCTGGTGCTCGACTTCTACCGGAGCATGTGCGAGGCCCTGGGCCACCCCGATCCGCCGGTCATCGGCGCCTGAACCGGCCCGAGCCCGAACCCGAACCCGACCGCACCCCGATCGGGGGCGCAGCCGGGCTCGGGTGGGCGGGCGGGCTCAGGTGGGTCGACCGGCTACGACGGGTCCACGCCCGCCACCGCGTTCGCCAGCTCGTCCTTGGTCATGGTGGAGCGGCCCTCCACGCCGGCGGCCCTGGCCTTCTCGTACAGCTCGGCCCGGGTGGCCTCCACCGCGGCCTCGAGCCGCTCGGGGTCCATCTTCGCCAGGTCGGTGGCCGCGACCTCCCGCAGCTTGGGGAAGAGGTCCTGCTCCTCCTCCTCCACGTGGTGGCCGATGCCGCCCTTCAGCGAGTCGACCGCGGCACCGAAGCCGGGCTCGTCGGCCATCTGCCACAGGGTGGCGACGCTGTCGCGAGCCAGGTCGTGCTCGTTGTTGGCCTCGTCGGCGTCCTCGGCGCCGATGCGCTCCACCACGATGGGGTAGAGGAACTGCTCCTCGACGGCCATGTGCACGGCGAGGGCCGTCTCCAGCTCTCGGATCAGGGCGTTGCGGGCGGGGCCCGGCTCGCTCTCGGAGAGCGAGGCCATGAGGCCCTCGGCCTCGCGGTGCTCCTTGGTCAGGTGGGTGATGATGTCCATGGTGGTGCTCCTCAGGAGGTGGGGACGGGGACGGTGGTTCGCAACGGGGTGGGGTCCGCGGCACGGAGCCGGTCGGATCCGACGCGTCGACTCCGCATCCGGGTGGCGGGGCCGACGCGTGGCTGGTCCAGGGCGTCTCGCTTCTGTCCGGGTTGACGCGGCCCGGGTCGAGGCGGTTCACCGGGCTGGCGCAGCGATGACCGGCCTCGGCTCCACGCGTGCAGGACGTGGGCGGCGAAGCGGGCCTCCACCCGGGCCAGGGCCTCGGCCCCGAACACGATGTCGGGTGCGAGGTCGGGTTCGTCGTGGGCGAGGCGGCCCACCAGTTCGTCGAGGGCCAACTGGGCATGGTGGTCGTCGACCTCCACGTGCACGCGGTAGAAGCGTTCGGTGGCCGGCAGCCCCCCGAGCCTGGTGGCGGCGGCCAGGTAGCGGGACATGGGGGCGACCGAGCACATCTCGAACAGCGCCAGGTGGCCCACCACGGCGCCGCGCAGCCGTCGGTGGAGGCCGAAGAGGTCGATCAGGTTGTCCGTGGCCAGGGTCACGCCGGGCAGCCGGTCCACGTAGTGGCCGAAGTCGGCGCACAGGTCCAGCTCCGCCATGGCCAGCGCGAACAGTTCGGCGTGGGCGGCACCGGGGACGCCGCCGCCGTACTCGTCGGCCTGGATCTCGATGAGGGCGGAACGGGCCGGACCCCGAAGCCGGGGGATGACCCACGTGTGCGGGTCGGCTTCCTTCAGCTGGTAGGCGGACCGGTGGACCGCGATCTCGCGGAGCTGGTCCCGGGTGGCCGACCTCGCCACCGTGGCCGCGAGGGGAGGTCCGCCCCGGGCGGCGACGGCGACCAACGCCTCCCTGGGATCCCGGTCGAGGTCACCGGCCGGGATCTCGGCCCGCAGCGCCGCCTCGAAGGTGCGCTCCAGCGCGGCGCGAAAGGCGAGCGTCGGCCCGTCCCACTCCAGGTCGTCGGCCAGGCCGGCGAAGCCGTGGTGGTGCAGCTCGTAGGCGGCCCACAAGGCGAGGTGCAGGTCGTCGTCGGTGAGCGGGTCGACCACCGCAGCCAGGGTGCGGTCGAGGTGGGCCACGGGCGGCAGAGCCCGGGCTCCCCCGGCCCGCCAGTGGCGGAACAGGGCCGCCGACA
>DAIMFV010000226.1:0-5843 GCA_036724365.1 Acidimicrobiales bacterium
TGCGCCCCCACCCACAGCTCGGCCTCGGGGCCCCCGGTGGGATCGGAGCCCACCAGCTCGGCCATGCCGTCGTGACGGCCCCACGCGTAGCGCTGGATGGTGTTCTGGAGCAGGAGCATGGCCCGTGAAGCCTACGGTTCGTGTCCCGGCCGACTGCGGAACCACCGGCGGGGTCCGGCGCACCCGGGACGGCCGGATCAGGTGGGGACGTCGCCCAGGCCCGAGCGGAGCGACTCGGGCACCGGCACCGAGGTCTTGGTGCCCGGGTCGATGGTGACGTAGGTGATGGTGGCCTCGAACACGGGCCGGCCGTCGACGGTGCCGCGGTAGACGGCGTCGAACGACCGGTTGCCCCAGCGGGACACGCCGCAGTCGATGTCGACGAGGTCGCCGTAGGCGGCCGAGGAGGCCCACTCGATCACGGCCCGGACCACCATCCAGTCGACGGGGTCGCCCACCCCGGTCCACCCGGCGGCTGCCTCCGCCCAGCCCGAGCTCGCCACGTCGCACCAGGTGAGGTAGTGGGCGTTGAAGACCACCTGTTGCGCGTCGACCTCGGCGTAGCGGACCTTGACCCGCTCACGGTGGGGCCAGCCGGCCGACGGGGTCACGGTCAGCCCCCGGCGGTGCGGGCCCGATCGGCGGACAACCGGGCCCGGAACCGCTCCATCTGGGCCGCCACCGCGTCGGGCCCGGCCCCACCCCGGGTGGTGCGACGCGACACCGACACGCCCGGACCCAGCAGCTGCACGGCGTCGGGTCCCAGCTTCGGGTGGGCGGCCACCAGGTCGGCCATGGTGCCCCCGCCGTCCAGGGCGGTGCGGACGATCTCACCGACGATGGCGTGGGCCTCCCGGAACGGGGTGCCCATCTGGACCAGGTGTTCGGCCAGATCGGTGGCGGCCGCATACGGCGAGTCGGCGGCCGTGGCCATGGTCTCGGTGGCGAACGTCGAGGTGGCCACCAGCCCCGTGAGGGCGCCGAGGGCGAGCAGGATCTGGTCGACCGAGTCGAACAGGGGCTCCTTGTCCTCCTGGAGGTCCCGGTTGTAGGCCAGCGGCAGGCCCTTGAGCGTGACCAGCAGGCCGGTGAGGTTGCCGATGAGCCGTCCGGCCTTGCCCCGGGCCAGCTCGGCGATGTCGGGGTTCTTCTTCTGGGGCAGCATGGAACTGCCGGTGCTGTAGGCGTCGTCGAGCCGCAAGAACCCGAACTCGTCGGTGGCCCACAGCACCACCTCCTCGCCGATGCGGGAGAGGTGCACGCCGAGCAGCGCCAGGTCGAAGAGGGCCTCGGCCACGAAGTCGCGGTCTCCCACGGCGTCGAGCGAGTTGTCGAACACCGACGCGAAGCCGAGGTCGGCCGCGGTGCCCGCCGGGTCGAGCGGGAGGGAGCTGCCGGCCAGGGCCCCCGCGCCCAGCGGCGACACGTCGGCCCGGGCCCGGGTGGCGAGCAGGCGGTCGACGTCTCGGGCCAGCGCCCAGCCGTGGGCGAGCAGGTGGTGGGCCAGCAGCACGGGCTGGGCCCGCTGCAGGTGGGTGTAGCCGGGCAGGTAGGCGTCGCCGACCTCGTCGGCCCGCCCCAGCAACGCCTCCTGGAACGCCAGCACCCGCTCGGCCACCTCGAGCAGGGCCCGCTTGGTGTAGAGCCGGAGGTCGGTGGCCACCTGGTCGTTTCGGCTGCGACCGGTGTGGAGCTTGCCGCCGGCCGGGCCGGCGATCTCGGTGACCCGTCGCTCCACCGCGGTGTGGATGTCCTCGTCGCTGGCCACGAACACGAAGCTGCCGTCGGTCAACTCGCGCTCGACGTCGTCGAGGGCGGCGAGCACGGCTGCGGCCTCGTCTCCGTCGAGCAGCTCACCACGCACCAGGCCCCGGACGTGGGCCCGGGATCCCGCGATGTCGTCGGCCGCCAGGCGCTGGTCGTACGGCAGCGAGACGGTGTACGCCATGAGCTCCTCGGCCGGCCCCGAGGCGAAGCGCCCGTGCCAGAGGGTGCGCTCGCCCAGGCCCTCGCCCGGCTCCACTCCCCCGCCGCCGGTCACGACGACAGGCCCTCGGTGGACTTGACGCCCTGGCGGGCGGCCCAGGTCTGCACGCTGAGGCCCCAGAGGCGAACGAAGCCGGCGGAATCCTCGTGGCGGAAGCGGTCCTCGGCGTCGTAGGTGGCCAGCTCGTAGTCGTAGAGGGAGTGCTCGGAGCGCCGGCCCGTGACCTCGCACGAGTTGGGCTCGAGGTGGAGTCGGACCTCGCCGGTGACGAACTCCTGACTGGAGTCGATGAAGGAGTCGAGCGCCTTCTTGAGCGGGCTGAACCAGAGTCCGTCGTAGATCAGCTCCGCGTAGCGCGGCTCGAAGCGGGCCTTCTCGCGCTCCAGGTCACGCTCGAGGCAGATCGACTCCAGGTCCCGGTGGGCCATGATCAGGGCCAGGGCGGCGGGGCACTCGTAGGTCTCCCGGCTCTTGATGCCCACGCGGCGGTTCTCGACCATGTCGATGCGGCCCCAGCCGTAGGACCCCACCACGTCATTGAGCCGGGCGATGATCTCCGCCATGCCCAGCTTGTCGCCGTCGATCGCCACGGGGACGCCGCGCTCGAAGCCGATCACCACGTCGCGGGGCTCGGTGGCGGTCTGTTGGGTGAGCAGCCACACGCCCTTGGGCGGCACCGCCCACGGGTCCTCCATCTCGCCGCACTCGATGGCCCGGCCCCAGAGGTTGTCGTCGATCGAGTACACCTTCTCCTTGGTGGCCTGGATCGGGATCTCGTGGCGGTACGCGTAGAGGATCGAGTCCTCCCGGGTCATCCCCCAGCCCCGCACGGGGGCGATCACCTCGAGGTCGGGCGCCAGCGCCCGGGTGGACACCTCGAAGCGCACCTGGTCGTTGCCCTTGCCGGTGCACCCGTGGGCCACGGCGTCGGCGCCGTGGAACCGGGCCGCCTCCACCAGGTGCTTCACGATCACGGGTCGTGACAGCGCGGAGACCAGCGGGTAGCGACCCTCGTACATGGCGTTGGCCTTGAGGGCGGGCGCCACGAAGTGCTCGGCGAACTCCTCGCGGGCGTCGACCACGATGGCGTCGACCGCACCGGCGGCCCGGGCCCGCTCGCGCACCACGTCCCAGTCGTCGCTGGCCTGACCGACGTCGACCGCCAGGGCGACCACCTCCACGCCCAGCTCCTCGATCATCCAGCGGACGGCCACGGAGGTGTCGAGACCACCGCTGTAGGCGAGTACCACGCGCTTTGCCACGTTCATGCTTCCTTGTTCATCGGGTTGGTTCGATCTTCACCCACCGGGCCCTCCCGGGTCACACCCGGCACACCGGACGTGGTTTGGGTGGGGTCCGGCAGGGCAGGTGAACGGGTCACAGGCCCGCCACCTCGCGCAGCTGCGCCGCCAGTCCGGCGCCACCGACCGCTTCGGACGCCACCACCAAGATGGTGTCGTCGCCCGCGACCGTACCGACGACCGCGGGCCACGCCGCCCGGTCGAGCGCCGCACCCACCACGTTGGCGGTGCCGGGCGGTGTCCGCACCACCACCAGGTTGGCGGAGTGGGCCACCTCGACGACCCACTCCCCCAGCGTCCGTCGGAGGTGGTCGTCGGGAACCCGCTGGTCCCGCGGCAGGTCGGGGATGGCGTACACCGGTTCGCCGCCGTCGGTGCGCACCTTGATGGCGCCGAGGTCGTCGAGGTCACGGCTCACCGTGGCCTGGGTGGCCACCACCTGCTCGCTGGCCAACAGCGAGACCAGCTGCTCCTGGCTGCTCACCGCGTGCCGGGCGAGCAGTCGGGCCACCACGTGCTGGCGCTGGGTCTTGGAGAGTCGGGGGGACGGGCCCCGGCCCCCGTTCGGGTCGGTCACGAGCCCGAGCCGTCGGGCCCGGCGAGGGAGCGCTCCACCAGCCACTCGATGGCGCCGCGTGCTGCCGCCAGCCGGTTGGCGGCCTCGGGCCACACCCGGCTGCGGGGACCGTCGAGCACCGAGTTGGTGACCTCTTCGCCGCGGTGGGCGGGCAGGCAGTGCAGGAAGATGGCGTCGTCGGCCACGCCGGTCATGAGGGCGTCGTCCACCCGGAACGGCTCGAACACCGGCCGCCGCTCGGACGCCTCGGCCTCCTGGCCCATGGAGTACCAGGCGTCGGTGACGACCACGTGGGCCCCCTCGACCGCGGCGCGGGGGTCGTCGGTGCTCACCACCTCGACGGCGCCGAGGGCGGCGAAGGCGTCGAGGTCGGTGTCTCCGGGCTGGTAGCCCCGGGGGCAGGCGAACCGCACGCCCATCCCGGCCATGGCCGATGCGAGTGCCAGCGATCGGGCCACGTTGGAGTAGTCGCCCACCCAGGCGACGGTGCGTCCGGCGACGTCGCCGAACTCGGCCCGGATGGTGAGCAGGTCGGCGATCGCCTGCAGGGGGTGGCTGCGGTCCGACAAGAGGTTGACCACCGGCACCGACACCGACGCGGCCATCCGTTCCAGCACGCCGTGGTCGAAGACCCGGGCCGCGATCACCGAGTGGTAGAGCGCCAGGGTCCGGGCCACGTCTTCGGCCGACTCCCGACCGTCGATGTCGACCTCGTCCTGCTTCAGGTACACCGGGTGGCCGCCGAGGGCCACCACAGCCATCTCGGTGGAGTTGCGGGTGCGGTTCGACGGCTTCTCGAACACCAGAGCCGCCCCACGACCGGCCAGCACCGGCCGGGCTTCGGCCGCCACGCAGCGATCCAGGACCTCGTCGAGCTCGGCGGCGCTCAGGTCGTCGACGTCGAGCAGGTGCCTGGTCACGGGGCGTCCTCGGGCTGGTCGAGCCGGGCGTGGAGCGCCGCGGCGATGAGCTGCACGGCCCGGGTGATCTCCTCGTCGGACACCAACAGCGACGGGGCCAGACGCAGGGCGGTGGGGGTGACGGCGTTCACGACGAGCCCCCGGGCGAGGGCGTCGGCCGCCACCTCCCGGGCGTCGAGGCCGTCGGCCAGCTCCACCCCGAGCAGGAGGCCCAGGCCCCGGACCGAAGCCACCCCCGCCACGGTGAGGAGCTCCTCGGTGAGGCGCGCCCCGGCCCGACGCGCCCGGGCGGGCACGTCTTCGGCCTCCATCACGGCCAGGGTGGCCCGCGCCGCGGAGGCCGCCAGGGGCTGGCCGCCATAGGTGGTGGCGTGATCGCCGGGCACGAACGCCTCGGCCACGTCGGCCCGGGCCCAACAGGCGCCGATGGGCATGCCGTTCCCCAGGGCCTTGGCCATGGTCACCACGTCGGGCACCACACCGAGCTGCTGGTGGGCGAACCACGACCCGGTTCGGCCGAGCCCGGTCTGGACCTCGTCGACCATGAACAGGATCTGCCGCTCCGTGCAGATCCGCCGCACGGCGGCGAAGTACTCGGCCGAGGCCGGGTTCACCCCGCCCTCGCCCTGCACCGGTTCGAGCAGCACGGCCGCCACCGTGGGATCCAGGGCCGCCTCCAGGGCCTCCACGTCGTTCCAGGCCACGTGGCGGAACCCTTCGGGCAGGGGCTGGAACGCCTCGTGCTTCTGGGGCTGGCCGGTGGCGTGGAGGGTGGCGAGCGTCCGGCCGTGGAACGACCCGAAGGCGCTGACCACCACGTGACGGCCGTGACCGGCCCACTTGCGGGCCAGCTTGAGCGCACACTCGTTGGCCTCGGCACCCGAGTTCGAGAAGAACACGCGGCCTCCGCCGCCGAGGAGCCGGTCGAGCGTGGCGGCCACCTCGGGCCCCACGGTGGTGCCGAACAGGTTGGACACGTGGAGCAGCGTGTGGGCCTGGTGCGAGACCGCCTCGGCCACCACCGGGTGGGCGTGGCCGAGGCCGGTGACCGCCAGGCC
>DAIMFV010000227.1:0-5836 GCA_036724365.1 Acidimicrobiales bacterium
CACCTGGAAGCAGCTGCTCGACACCGACGCCTGCACCATGTGCGGCCGCTGCACCAGCGTCTGCCCGGCCCACGCCACCGGCAAGCCGCTCGACCCCCGTGAGATCGTCCTCAAGACCGGCGAGGTCATGGCCGCCTCGGGCACGCCCGCCGTGTCGCCCCCCATCGGCACCGTCTCGGAGATCACCATCGGGTCCAGCTCGCTCTTCGAGCGGATCACCCCCGAGGAGATCTGGTCCTGCACCACGTGCAAGGCCTGCGACGAGATCTGCCCCGTGAACATCGAGATCCTCGACAAGATCCTGGACATGCGGCGCTACCTGTCGCTCATGGAGTCCAACTTCCCCACCGAGCTCGGCGGCGCCTACCGAGGCATGGAGAACTCCGGCAACCCGTGGGGCATGAGCCAGAACGACCGGGCCGCGTGGACCGCCAAGGTCGACGACGTGCCGATCGTCGACGGCTCCGAGGCCTTCGACCACGAGTACCTGTACTGGGTGGGTTGCGCCGGCAGCTTCGACGACAAGAACCAGAAGGTCACCCAGGCCATGGCCAAGCTCATGCAGCGGGCCGGGGTCGACTTCGCCATCCTGGGCCCGTCGGAGAACTGCACCGGCGACCCCGCCCGACGCTCCGGCAACGAGTACATCTTCCAGATGCTCGCCATGCAGAACATCGAGACCCTCGACGGCATGGGCGTGCGCAAGATCATCACCCAGTGCCCGCACTGCTTCAACACCCTCATGAACGAGTACCCCCAGCTCGGCGGCAACTACGAGGTGGTGCACCACAGCCAGTTCCTGGAGTGGCTCATCGACCAGGGCAAGCTCGACCTCTCCGAGGCCCGCCTCGAGGAGCGGATCGTGTACCACGACTCCTGCTACCTGGGTCGCCACAACGACGTCTACCTGGCCCCCCGCAACGTGATCGGCAGCCTCGCCGGCATCGACCTGGTGGAGGCCTCGGCCAACGGCACCAAGGGCATGTGCTGCGGCGCCGGCGGCGCCCGCATGTTCATGGAGGAGACCATCGGCACCAAGGTGAACGATGCCCGCTCCGAGCAGCTGGTCGAGACCGGCGCGGGCCGCGTGGCCACCGCCTGCCCCTTCTGCTACATCATGATCGACGACGGCGTGAAGGGCCTGGGCAAGGACGAAGAGGTCAAGGTGGCCGACATCGCCATGCACCTGCTCGAGGCGCTCGAGGCCGGCGAGGCCGACCGCACCGCCGGCATGCTCACCACCGTCGAGGACTGACCGGCTTGGCCGGGGAGGGCGCTGCCACCGTCCTGGTCGCCCAGCCCGATCCGGACGCCCGCGAGCTGCTCGCCCGCGTGGCGGAGGGAGCCGGGCACCGGGCCGTCCGCCTCGACGCCGCCGATCCGCCCGAGGTGGTGGACGCGGCCGTGCACGAGCTGGCGCTCGTGGTGGTGGTCGACACCCAGTCCACCAGCCTGGACGACGTCGCCGCCATCACCGACGCCTTCACCACCCGGGGCTACCCGGCCGCGGTCGTGGCGCTGGTCGACGGCCCCGCCACCGAGGACCGGGCCATCGCCGCCGGGGCCCACCAGGCGCTGTGCCGGCCCTTCCACCAGCGAGACCTGGTGCGGGTGCTCGACGCCATCCTCCACCCCGAGCGGGTGCCACCCGCGGCCGAGGCGAAGGCGGAGGCGGATGCCCCCCGGGTCCTTCCCGTGGGCGAAGGCCACACCTTCACCGACATCCTCCGGATGGGTCGCCAGCTCTGATCCGGGGCCCGGAACCCCGCCAGAGGACCCGCGCGGGAGGACGCCCCGACTAGACGATGCCGTTGCGGCGGACCAGACCCAGGAAGAACCAGCACACCGGCACGGTGAGCCAATAGGTGACCAGCCGGAACACCAACACGATCGACAGGGCTGTGGCGGGTTCCACCCCGAGGCCGGTGAGCACGGCGACCAGCGCCGCCTCGATGGCGCCCACGCCCCCCGGGGTGGGCGCAACCGAGGCCACCGTGTTGGCGGTCATGTAGGCGAACGCCAGCGTGGCGAAGGCGATCCCGTCCACCCCGAAGGCGTGCACCGACACGGTGAAGGCGAGGATGGTGGTGATCTTGGAGAACCCGGCGCCGCCGAAGAGCTTCACCACCTTCACCGGATCGCGGGCCAGCCCGATCAGTTCACCAGCGGCCTCCCGCACGCTCGTGAAGCCCTTGCCCAGGATCCTGCGACCCCACGGCAACAGGTACAGGCCACCGGCGAGGGCCAGGACCGCCAGGATGACCTGGGCGATCGCCGCGGTGTCGGGCACGCTGAAGCCCAGGTCCTCGGACGAACCGGCCCAGGTGGCGAACACCACCAGGAACAGCAGCTGCATGGCGCCGCTGGCCAGGCTGGTGAGCCCGATCGACGCCGCACTGAGGGTGAGGTCGACGCCGTGGCGCTGGAGGTACCGGGTCCGCAGCGCCATGCCCCCGGCGTTGGCGGGCGTGAAGCGGTTGAGGAACGACTGGGCGTACATCACCTGGAGGGTCTCCCAGAAGGGCAACGACACCATCACGGCGCCCTGGAGCGACCACACGCCGCCCACGAAGCCCACGAAGGCCAGGGCGACCAGGCCGGGGAGCTGGCTCCAGTCGGCGTCGCCGAGCGACTCTCGGATGGCCGCCCAGTTCGAGACGAAGGCCAGCATCACGTAGACGAGGACGGTGCCGCCGAACAGGCTGACCAGCTTCCCGAAGCTGATGCGGTCGAGCTTGGTGAGCTCGTAGGACTCGATGCCCAGGTGGGCCTGCAGGGCGTCGCGCACCTCGTCCCACAGCCCCTTGTCGGCGTGCTGCTTCACCTCGGCGCGGGTGGACCCCGACACCGCCAGGGGTTGCACCATGGGTAGGGCGGCCTCGAGCTCGGCCCTGGGCATGTGGTCCGCGGCGCCGAGCACGGCCCGCTCCACACCCACCCGGGCGGCCTGAGCCATCAACAGCTCGGCCACGTCGGTGCCCAGCAGGTGGAGGTCGGCGGCCACCCGAGCGGCCCGGAACCCACGGAGGTGCACGTCGCCGGCATCGTCGACCACGAAGTGGTGCAGGTTCGGGCGACGGTGGGCGACACCCCGTCCGTGGAGCAGGGCCAGCTGGGCCCAGGCCTGGCCCAGCACCTCGTCGGTGAGCTCCGCCTCCTCGACCACACCCAGGGCCCGGCCCCGGGGATCGGTGGACACGATGAGCCCGTCTCCGTCGACGGTCTCCGACACTCCGATCGTGGTCGGGGCGCGGACGCCCGCGCCGGTGGCGAGCAGGCTGCAGAGCGCTTCGTGTTCGACCGCGGCCGCGGGGGACCAGCCGGGCCGGTCCTCGTCCAGGCCCTTCACCCGCAGGGCCCGGACGGCGCGCACGAGCAGGTCGGCATCGCGCTCGTCGCGGCCCACCACCTTGACCACCACCGGGGCACCCTCGACGGTGCCCCGGAGCCGGCGGGACAGACCGGTACCACTGGTCTCGTCGAGCGCCAGGTCGTGGACCACCAGCCCGGTACGGGCCAGGGCCGGCACCAGCGCCAGGATGTCGAAGCGCCGCTCCGGCGAGCCGAGCAGGACGAGCAGCGCCGAGCCCACCGCTATGCCCAACGCCACCGTGGTGAGCAGGTGCAGGGGCACCGCCACCGCGGTGAAGACCCGCACCATGCACAGCGTGGTCATCCAGATCCACAGGGTCCGCCGCCACCGCCGGGAGAACGACGGCGCCAGGATCGTGATGCCGGCCGCCAGCCCGGCCAGGTAGCTCGCCGAGGGGAAGGCGGCGCCGGTCAACCAGCTGCGGATGTCCAGGCCCTGCTCCACGGACGGGGGCGTGGCCCGGTCCAGCCAGTTCTGCAGCGCGGCCACCGCCGCCCCCGCCACCGCAGAACCCAGGACCGCCACCCCCACCTGGATGGGCCGGCGCCACCACAGGGCGATGGCCACCAGCGCCACTGGCGTGGCCAGCGCGAGCAACTGGACGACGCCGATCAGGCCGACCTGGATCACGTCCGGCACGTGACGGGCCAGGCGAACGAGGTCGGCGGAGACCGCGCGCAGGTCTCCGGGGAACGCCGCCACCAGCCCCAACCCGGCCAGCACCGTGATCACCGACGCCGCCAGTCGGGCGGCGTCGGCGGGGTGGCGTCGCCAGGGCCGCCCGCCCTCTGAGATGCCCAGGGAGAACCGCTCGGACGGTGCCGCGCCGCCTGACCCCGACGGTTCGCTGGCCGTGCCGCTCATCGAGCGCTTTCGCAGGTGGTCGTCCGCGGTGGTGTTCGAGGTTCGGCCACGGACCGAGGGTATCCGCAGGCCAGCGGCGCGTCGGTGGACGGGGGCGGGGCCTGCGGGCCGAGAGGACGACGCCACGACCTCGCCACAACACGCTGCGCCACGACACGCCGCGCCACGACTGCACCACGACCTGGCCGCGACGACGTCGGGTCGAAGGGGTGCGCTTGTAGGGTGTCCGCCGCTGGCACTGGACCGAAGGGCCACCATGGGCGCCACTGAAGCTGCAGACCCCACCGTCGGGCCGATCGGCGGCCAGGCGTTCGTGGAGGGCGTGATGATGCGGCGGGGCACCGCCTGGGGAGCGGCCGTCCGCCGGCCCGACGGCACGATCGTCACCACCAGCCGTCGCCTGCCCGAGCCGGGCGTCCTGCGCCGGATCCCGCTCGTGCGGGGCGTGTTCGCCCTGTACGACACCACGCTGCTCGGCACGCGGGGGACCATGTGGGGAGCCCAGGCTCGCGGCGCGTCCGACGGCACCTCGTTCCACCCCGTTGGCCTGGTGGCCACCGCGGTGCTCGCGTTCGTGCTCGTGCTGGGCGTGTTCGGGCTGCTGCCCGCGGTGATCGTGAAGGCGGTGGGCATCACCAACGGGCTCGCGTTCTCGGTGGTGGAGGGACTGATCCGCCTGGGGATCCTGGTGGGGTACCTGTTCCTGCTCGGCCGCTCCGCCCAGGTGCGCAGGGTGTTCGGCTACCACGGGGCCGAGCACATGACGATCCACGCCTTCGAACACCGCCGCCCGCTCGACACCGCGTCGATCCGTACGTTCGACCGACGCCACCCACGCTGCGGCACCGCCTTCCTGCTGGTGGTGGTCCTGGTGACCGTGTTCGCCCACGCCCTGGTGGGCCACCCGACCTGGCCGGTGCTGATCGCCTCCCGGGTGCTGGGCCTGCCGCTCGTGGCCGGCGTGGCCTACGAGGCGATCCGGTTCGCCGGCCGCCACCAGCACCAGCCGCTGGGCCGGGCGCTGATGGCGCCCGGGTCCTGGCTCCAGACCATCACCACCGCCGAACCCGCCGACGAGATGATCGAGGTGGCGGTCTCGGCGCTGGAGGCCACCCTGGCCGCCGAGCGGGGCGAGCTCTCCCCGCTGGGCGTTGCCGGTGTTGCGGGCGGTGCCCCCGCATGAGCCTGCGCCACCTGCGCCTGTTCCCGCCGATCGTGCCCCCCGACGAGCCGGGGCCCGACATCGGCCAGCCGGGCAGCCGTCGCCGCATCGTCCTGGTGGCCGCGGCCATCACCACCGTCACCGAGGTCTTCGTGCTCGCCGGCTTCTCGCCCCACATCGAGATGGGCGGGGTGTCCCTGTCGCTGTCCATCATCCCCGGCCTGGCTCTGGCGGTGGCCTGCGGAGACCGGTTGTTCGGACGGTCGTCGCTCCGGCGCGTGGCGGCGTGGTTCTGGATCCTCGCCACCGGCGTGCTGGTGTCGCTGCTGGCCGTCTACCTGTACCAGGACGAGTTCGCCCTGTTCTGCGCCCTGGCCCTGGCGGCCATGGGCGAGGAGCTGGTGTACCGGCTGGCCGCACCCGCGGTCATCTCGGTG
>DAIMFV010000228.1:0-5817 GCA_036724365.1 Acidimicrobiales bacterium
GACAACTCAACCGCGCTATCCACGTCGTTGTCCTCTCACGACTTCGCTACGACCCAGCCACCCGCGCCTACGCCGAACGACGACGCGTCGACAAGACCGACCGCGAGATCAAGCGCTGCCTCAAGCGCTACGTCGCCCGCCAACTGTTCCGACAACTCGAGGCCTGCCCAACCACCCCTTGACATCCATAGGAGCGTCGTCTCAGGTGGTGGGGCCGTCGTGGCCGACCCGGTGCACCACGACGACCGAGTCGCTCAGGCCAGACGACGGTGGGGGGCGCGGTGTCGGTGCCGGGCCACCGCCAGCCGGACCAACTCGTCGAGCAGCGCGCCGTAGTCGAGGCCGGTGGCGGCCCACAGCGACGGGAACATGGAGTACGGCGTGAACCCGGGCATGGTGTTGATCTCGTTGAACAACAGCCCGCGGCCCGGCCCGCCGCCCGGGGCGGTCTCCTCGTAGAAGAAGTCGACCCGGGCCAGACCGTCGCAGCGCAACGCGGCGTAGGCGCGCAGCGCGAGGTGGCGGGCCTGCTCGGCGACGTCGGCCGGCAGGTCGGCGGGCACGATCATCTCGGCGGCTCCGTCGAGGTACTTGTCGTCGTAGTCGTAGAAGTCGTGGGTGGGCACGATCTCGCCGGGTACCGACGCCCGGGGCTCCTCGTTGCCGATCACGCCCACCTCGATCTCGCGGGCGGTGACCGCCTCCTCCAGGACGACCCACTCGTCGAGGGCGGTGGCGGTGGCGACGGCCGCCCGCAGTTGGGCCGCGTCGGTGGCCTTGGAGACACCGACGGAGGAGCCCATGTTCGCCGGCTTCACGAACACCGGCCAGCCCAGCTCGGTGTCGACGCGCGCGGCGAGGGTGTCGTCGACCGCGGCGTCGCGGACCGCCAGGTGGCGCACGATGGGCAGGCCGGCCGCCGCCGCCACGGTCTTGGCCATGGCCTTGTCCATGTTGAGCGCCGACCCCAGCACCCCCGTGCCCACGTAGGGCACGTCGAGCAGTTCGAGCAGGCCCTGCACGGAGCCGTCCTCGCCGCGGGGCCCGTGCAGCACGGGAAGGACGACCACCTGCCGGTCGGCGTCGGGGGTGAGGGTGGGGCGGGGATCGACCTCGCCGCCGGTGGCGTCGAGGGTGGCCGGCAGCTCGGCCGGGCCGGCCCGCAATGCCCGCTGCACCTCGGCGGAGCGAACCCAGCGACCGTCGGGGGTGATGGCCACGGCATCGATCTCGTAGCGCTGCGGGTCCAGGGCCCGCACCACGTGGGCGGCCGAGATGCACGACACGTCGTGCTCGGCGGACTGCCCCCCGTAGAGCACCACGAGTCTGATCCGGGGATCGGCCATGGCCGACGAGTGTACGGCGGGGCCCGGGGTGGCCTGGGACCCGGCGGATCCGGTGGCCGGCGAGGTCCGGTGGCGGCGGGGTCCGGTACCGTCGTGCCCCGTGCGCTTCACCACGTCCGAGATCGCGGCGGCCACCGGCGGCGAGGTGTTCGGCCGGGAGACCGAGGTGGAGGGCGCGTCGATCGACAGCCGGTCACTGACGGTCGGGCAGTTGTTCGTGCCGATCGTGGCCGGTCGGGATGGGCACGACTTCATCGGCACCGCTGTGGCCGAGGGGGCACCGGCGTACCTCACGAGTGGACCCATCGGGGCGGCCACCGCGGTGCGGGTGGACGACACCGCCCGAGCCCTCACCGATCTCGGTCGCCGCGCCCGCAGCCGGTTGGCCGGCGAGGTGATCGGCATCACCGGCAGCGTGGGCAAGACGTCGCTGAAGGATCTGCTCCGGGCGGTGGCGGGCACCACCTGGAGCACCCACGCGAGCGTCGGGTCGTTCAACAACGAGCTCGGCGTGCCCCTCACCCTGGTCGACGCCCCCGACGACGCCGGGGTGGTGGTGGTCGAGATGGGGGCTCGGGGCATCGGGCACGTGGCCGAGCTGTGCGAGGTCGCCCGGCCCTCGGTGGGTGTGGTCACCGTGGTGGCCGGAGCCCACCTGGAGCACTTCGGGTCGCTGGCCGCCATCGCCGCGGCCAAGGGCGAGCTGGTGGAGCCGGTGCCGGCGTCGGGCCTGGGCGTGCTGAACGCCGACGACGAGCTGGTGGGGGCCATGGCGTCGCGCACCGAGGCCCGCGTGCTCACGTTCGGTCGCCACCACGGCGAGGTGCGGGCCGACCACCTGGAGGTCGACGACCAGCTCCGCGCCCGCTTCGTGCTGCGGAGCCCGTGGGGCCCGGTCCACGTGCTGCTCGGCGTGGCGGGCGAGCACCAGGTCACCAACGCGCTCGGCGCGGCGGCGGCGGCCCTGGGCCTGGGCGCATCCCCCGAGGCGGTGGCCGAGGGCCTGGCCCGGGCCGAGTTGTCGGCGGGCCGGATGCACCTGCGCACCGCGGTCGACGGCACCCGGGTGCTCGACGACGCCTACAACGCCAACCCCACCTCGATGGCCGCGGCTCTGCGCTCCCTGGCGGCGCTCCCCGCGGACCGCCGGGTGGCGGTGCTCGGCACCATGGCGGAACTGGGTCCCACCGCCCATGCCGACCACGACGCCATCGCGGCCCTGGCGGCCGACCTGGGGATCGAGGTGGTGGCGGTGGCCGAGCCCCGCTACGGACGGGGGGCGCACCACGTGGCCGAGCCGGCGGCGGTGGCGGTGGCCGCCGGACTGGTGGGCTCGGGACGCGGATCGCACGTGGCCGTGTTGGTGAAGGCGAGCCGCTCGGCCGGTCTGGAGCGGGTGGTGGACCTGCTGCTCCACCCCGTCGGGCCCTGACCGATCCGTTGCCGGCCGGCGAGCCGGTCGGCAGCGTCCTCAGTCGGTGAGGGCGATGTCGTCGGCCGGGTCGTCGACGAGTGCGGTGGCTGCCCGCGGCTGGTAGTCCATGACCGCGGCCAGGGTCACGGCCACCACCGCGCCCACCAGCACCATGGCTTCGATGCTCCTGCGCTCGATGAACCAACCGCCGAGTAGCCCGCCGAACGGCACCGTGCCCCCGAACCCCATGATCCACAGGGCCATCACCTTGCCCCGCACCGCGTCGTCGAGGCCGGCCTGCAGCACGGTGGACAGTGAGGTGATCACGGCGAAGTAGACGCAGCCCAGGAGCAGGATCGTGACGTAGGCGGCCGGGGCGCTGCGCAACGAGCCGAAGATCACGAGCATGACGGCGAAGCCCACCAGGCCCCGCCGGGTGACGCGTGGCATGGACGCGCCGGCGAACACGGTGCCGATGGACAGCGCGCCGATGACCGCTCCGAGCCCGAAGCAGGCGTAGAGGAAGCCGTAGGCCCCGCTCTTGGGGGCGATGTCGAGGTGGGTCGACGCGATCTTCGGCATCTGGGTGATGAACGGCAGCGACAGGAACGAGAACGTGAAGATGGTGATCAGGCACTGACCCACCACCCGGTCGGCCCGGGCCACGTGCACCCCCTCCAGGAGCCGGTGCAGGCCCTGCCCGCCGGTGGCCGGTGCCGCCGGGAGGGTCACGCGGGTGAGGGTGACGATGATGGCGGCGAAGCTCACCGCGTTGAGCAGGAACACCCACGACGGGCCGAACCGGGCGTAGATGAGCGACCCGATGGCAGGGCCCACGATCCGCGAGGCGTTCATCTGGACCGAGTTGAGCGAGATGGCACCCGAGAGGTCTTCTCGTGGCACCAGCACCGGCACCACCGCGCTGAAGACGGGCGCGTAGAGCGCGTTGCCGATGCCGATGCACAGCACCACCAGCACCATCAGGGTGCGGTTGGGGTCGGCGGGCAGGGCGACGGCGGCGAGCAGCACCGAGAAGACGGCCTGTTGCACGCTGAGGGTGAGTAGGACCTTCTTGCGGTCGAAGGAGTCGGCGAGCATGCCGCCCACCACCGAGAACAGGAGCAGGGGGCCGAGCTGGGCGGCGGTCATGATGCCCACGAACACGGCGGAGCCGGTGAGGCTGTAGGCCAGGGCACCCAGCACCACGTTCTGCATCCAGGTGCCGACGTTGGACGCCAGCGCTCCGAGGTAGATGGTGCGGAACGTGCGGTGCTGGAAGGCCGAGCGGGCCGTGCCGGGCACCGGGACACGGCTCGACGCCGGATCCGGGGCGGGCGCGACGGCTTCGGGCACGGGTCGAGCGTACGGCCGTCTCTCGGCTTCGGCCGCATCAGATCCGGTCGTTGGTCACGCGACCAGGGGTACCGTCGGCCCGTGTCGCCGTCACCCGCTCCACCCCCTGATCCGCCTTCACTGATTGCTCCGTCGCTCCCGCCCCACCCGGAGCCCCGCGTGGCCGTGGCCCCGCGGTCGGCGCCGTGGATCGACGAGTCGGTCACCTCGGCCGGCGGGGTGTTGGTGCCGCCGGCCGACGCCACCGCCCTGGTGTGGACGGCGCCGGCCCAGCCCGGCGAGTTGGCGGCCGCGCTCGACGCCGCCCCCGGTCTGGACTGGGTGCAGCTGCCCTGGGCCGGCGTGGAGCCGTACGTGGAGCTGATCCGGGCCCGTCGGCATCTGGTGTGGACGTGCGCCAAGGGCGTGTACGCGGACCCGGTGGCCGAGCACGCCCTGGCCCTGCTGCTCGCCGGCTTCCGCCACCTCGGGGCCTACGCCCGGGCGGAGACCTGGGGCCGGGGCGAGGGTCGGAACCTCTTCGGTGCCCGGGTCACGATCCTGGGCGGGGGAGGGATCGCCCGGGTGCTGGTGTCGCTGCTGGCCCCGTTCCGGTGCGAGGTCACCGTGGTGCGGCGCTCGTCCGGCCCGGACGACGGCCGCCTCGTCGGTATGCCCGGCGCGTCCGACGGGTCCGGCCGGTCGGGAGCCGGGTCGGTGCGGGTGGTGTCGGTCGATCGGCTCGCCGAGGCGCTCACCGGGGCCGAGGCCCTGGTGCTGGCGCTGCCCCTCCTGCCCGAGACCCGGCGGATCGTGGGCGACGCCGAGCTGGCCCGGTTGGCCCCGGGGGCTTGGGTGGTGAACGTGGCGCGGGGCCAACACGTCGACACCGATGCCCTGGTGGCGGCACTGGACTCCGGTCAGGTGGGCGGCGCCGGGCTCGACGTCACCGATCCCGAGCCCCTGCCCGATGGTCATCCGCTCTGGGATCGGCCGAACGTGATCATCACGCCGCACACCGGGAACACCCCGGAGATGGCCAAGCCGCTCCTGTCGGCCCGGGTGTCGGCCAACGTGGCGGCGTACGGCGCCGGCCGGGCGTTGGTCGGGCTGATCGACCCCGACCTGGGCTACTGACCGCGCCTGACCGCTGCCCCGGGCCGGGCCTCCGGTTCCAGGCGTCCGGTTCCCGGCGCAGGGTCGCCACCGGCCGCGTAGCGTCGGCCGCATGGACTTCCGTCACGAGACCGTCGAGGACCTCGCCCGTCGGGTGCAGCGCCGGGAGGTGTCGGCCCGGGAGCTCCTCGAGGTGGCCCTGAGCCGCATCGACGAGCTGAACCCCACGCTGGGGGCCTTCGTGGCGGTCGACGAGGAGTCGGCGCGGGCCCAGGCCAACGAGGTCGACGAGCGGATCGCCCGCGGGGAGGACCCGGGGCCGTTGGCCGGGGTGCCCATCGGGGTGAAGGACACCGAGGACGTGATCGGCTACCGCACCACGTTCGGGTCGCGGTTGTTCGCCGACGGTCCCGAGGCGGGCGCCGACTCCGCGCTGGTGGACCGGCTCCGCCAGGCGGGCTGCGTGGTCGTGGGCAAGACCAACACGCCCGAGCTGGCGTGGAAGGCCGACACCGACAACCTGCTGTTCGGCCGCACCGCCAACCCGTGGTCGTTGGAACGCTCCGCCGGCGGCTCCTCGGGCGGATCGTCCGCGGCGGGGGCGGCGGG
>DAIMFV010000229.1:0-5769 GCA_036724365.1 Acidimicrobiales bacterium
GAAGACCTGGATGCCGGCGTCGAGGCTCGTGATGGAGATGAGGTTGGACCCGAAGGTGACGACGTCGGTGAAGCCGAGGCTGGCGCCGTTCGGGTTGATGTCGGAGTCGTCGGTGTCGTCGGCGCCCACGTCTTTGGTGGTGAAGGCGTCGGCCGCGCTGGGCAGCACCACGCGCACCCGGTAGTCGCCGGGGAGGGGGGCGATGAGGGTGTAGTTGCCGCTGGCGTTGGTGGTGGTGCTGTCGATGAGTTGGCTCTTGTCGCTGTTCCAGAGCTGGACGGTGACGCCGGGTATGCCGGGTTCGCCGGCGTCCTGGCGGCCGTCGTCGTCGAGGTCGTTCCACACGAAGTTGCCCACGTTGATCGGGGTGGGGGTCCGGGTGGGCGTGGCCGTGGGGGTGCCGTCTGCCGCGACCACCACCACGTCGTCGTCGGCGAGGAACACGAGCCCCTCGGCCGGCTGCTGGTCGGGCTCGGACACGGCGGTGCCCTGGGTGGTGCCGGCCGACACCACCTGCGGCCCGCCGGGGGTGGACCGGCTGAGCCCGGCCACGTACAGGCTGAAGGCCAGCGCGAGGACGACCACCAGCCCGGTGTTGGTGAGGCGGGTCTTCATGGGGTCAACCAGCGCATCGCGTTCGCCTCCCGCGGCGATCATGGACGCACCTCACCGGCCGGGCCGGTTCGATGCCTGGCGAAAGGGTAGTCCTTCGGGGTGTCCGGCGGTGCGGGGTCCGGTGACGGGTACATTCGCCGCCCATGGTCGTGGCCGCCGGGCTGGTGTTGCTCATCGCCGCCCTGGGCACCGCCCTCACGTTGTGGGTCGACGTACCGCTCCGGCTCGAGGAGCGCATCCCGCTCGGTGTGGTGGTCGGGTTGGTGGCGGTCGCCGCCGGGTCGCTCGTGGGCTTCCAGGCGTTCGGCATGGGCTGGGCGGCGCTGGCCGTTGGGCTGGGGCCGGCCGGGGCCGCCGGGGTGCTCGCCGTCCTGATGCGTGGGGAGGTGCTCCTCGACGAGGTGGCCTCCGCCGGGCGGCGGCTGCAGCTCCCGTGTCGGGCCGGGGCCAGCCTGCGCCCGCTGGTGCTGCTCACGGTGGCCTGCACCGCCGTCACCACCAGGATCTTGTCGTTGGCGTACCAGCACGATGCCGACGGGGGGATCGCGGCCGGCAACCTGGCCGTGTGGGGCGACTGGGCCGCCCACCTGGCCTACGCGGGATCGTTCGCCCATGGCGACAACCGGGGCTGGAACCTGCCTCTCGCCGACGGCGAGCCGCTGAAGTACCACGTGCTGGCCGACTTCGCCTCGTCGTTGTTCACCGTGACGGGGCTGGACCTCACCCGGTCGTTGGTGCTCGGTTCCTGGCTGCTGGCGGTGGCCATCCCGCCGCTGCTGTTCGGCGCCGTGCGCCGTCTGTGCGGCTCGCGCCTCACCGCCGGGTTGAGCGTGGTGCTCTTCCTTCTCACCGGGGGTGTGGGGGCCTGGTACTTCGTCGCCGACGACGTGGCCGAGGGCGGGTGGCGGATGCTGTGGCACCTGCCCGAGACGTATGCCCGCATGCCGGAACGTCACCTCTGGGTGGACAACACCATCTCGGCGTCGCTCTACGCCCAGCGGTCCACCCAGCTCGGCATCGCCATCGGCCTCGGCGCCCTGTTGCTGCTGCTCGCGTCCCGGCCCCGGTGGAGTCGCAGCGGGTTCCTGCTCGCCGGCCTGCTGGTCGGCGCGTCGGGCCTGGCCCATGCCCACCTGCTGGTCACCGCCCTGGCCCTCGGTGCCCTCGCCTTCGTGATCGACCGGCGGGCCACGTGGTGGTGGTTCCTGGGGCCGGCGGCGCTGGTGGGCCTGCCGCTGCTGGTGGCCATCCGTCCGCCGTCGAACCAGATGCGGTGGCTGGTGGGGTGGATGGCGGTGCAGTCCGACCAGTCGTGGCCGTGGTTCTGGTTCCGGAACGTGGGCCTGCTGCTCCCGCTCTTCCTGGCGGTCTCGCTGCTGGGGCTGGGCTCGGCGCGACTCCGCCGCCTGGCCGCACCGTTGTGGCTGTGGTTCCTCGTCCCCAACCTGGTGGCGTTCCACCCGGGCGAGTGGAACAACACCAAGTTCTTCCTGTTCTGGCAACTCGCCGGCTGCATCGTGGTGGCCGACCTGCTGGCCCGGCCGTGGCGCCGCTGGGGGGCTCGGGCGGCAGGGGAGCACGCCTCGGGTCGGGCGCGTGCCACCGGCGCGGGTCTCCGCGTGGCCAGCGTCGTGGCGGTGGTGCTGCTCACGGTCACCCGGGCGCGCGCCACGTTGCGGGCCATGCAGCGGGACACGGCCATCCCCTGGGTGGACGGCGGCGACGTGGAGGCGGCCGAGTGGCTGCGGGCTGCGGCGCGGCCGGGCGACGTGCTGGTGTACGGCGCGTCGAACACGTCGGCGGTGGCGGCTTCGAGCGGGGTGCCCGCGGTCCTCGCCTACCCGGGCTGGGTGGATGACCTGGGCATCGAGGACTGGCGGATCCGGCTGGCCGACACCCGGACCGTGCTCTCCGGCGCCCCTGGTGCGCTCGACGTCGCGGCGCGGCGCAGCGTCGATTGGGTCGTCATCGGGCCGCGGGAGCGCTGGGAGTACGAGGCGTCCGACGACTTCTGGGCGCAGCACGGCGCGCTGGCCTTCTCGAGCGGCGAGTACCGCGTGTACGCCGTCGGCCCCCGGTGAGCGCACCGCTGGTGAGCACCGGGCCCGTCCCGGGCGCCGGCCGCCCCGATGGGCCCAGCCGCCCCGGCCGGCGGTTCCGGGCGGCCTGGTGGGCGACGGTGGGCCTGGTGGTGCTGGTGGGTCTGGTGCTGCGCCTCTGGGGTCTGGACTTCGACGAGCGACAGCACCTGCACCCCGACGAGCGACACTGGTCCCTGACCGCCTCGGCCCTGGCCGAGTCTCCCGATCCGGTGCCCCACGGCACCCTGGCCGGTCCGGTCCTCGATTGGCTCGACGGACAGCGGTCGCCGGCGAACGCGTACCGGGGATCGGACTCGTTCGTGTACGGGCCGGCGCCGCTGGCGTGGAGCCGGTCGGTGGCCGGGTGGCTCCACCGGGGAGCGGTCGGGGGCGACGAGCCGGCGGCCACGGTGGTGTCGACGGCGGACCGCCTGGGTGTCCCACTGCTCGACGAGGCCGGAGCGCCCCGCTTCGACGATCGGTACCAGGTGGACCTGGTGGGCCGCCTGCTCGGCGCGCTGGCCGATGTGCTCGCGATCGTGGTGGTGGCCCTCATCGGGCGCCGACTGGGCGGCGACGCAGCGGGGGTCCTGGCCGCCCTCGCGGCGTCCTGCTCGGTGCTGGCCATCCAGCACGCCCACTTCCTCGGGTCCGAGCCGTTCGTCGGCCTGGCGGCCGCGCTCACGGTGTGGGCGTGTCTCCGCCTGGACCGCGGGGCCGGTCGGCGGGCCGCGGTGCGCACGGGCGTGCCGGTGGGGCTCGCCGCAGGAGCCTTGGTGGCGATGAAGTTCACCGGTCTCGGCCTGGCGCTCGTGCCCGTCGGGCTCTGCGGGTGGCTGGCGGTGTCCCGCCGCCGGCCGGCGGACGCCGTCCGACTGGTGGTGGTGGCCCTGGGCATGGCCGTGGGGTTCCGGGTGCTGAACCCGGGCGCCTTCGACGGGCTGGGGTTGGGGCTGAACGCCCAGTTCTGGGAGGACCAGCGGCGAGCCACCGAGCTGGCCATGGCCGACCTACCACCCGCCATCACCTGGGCCGGCCGGGTGCCGGTCCTCACGCCCCTCGACTGGCTTCTCCGCTTCACGGTGGGGCCCGGCACGGTGCTCGCCGCGTTGGTCGGTGTGCTGGTGCTGGTTCGACGTCTCGTCGGCCCACGTTTCGTCGGCCGGGGTCCGCGGTCGGGTGCCGGGCCGGTCCGCGGCCGCTGGGAGGCGGCCGTGGTCGTGGCCTCCGTCGTGGTGCCGTTCCTGTTCGTGTTGCGCCAGCCGGTCACCTCGGGCCGCTACTTCGTGCCGATGCTTCCGGCTCTCCACGCGGCCGCCGGGTTCGGCATCGCCTGGCTGGCGGCCCGGGTGGTCGCCGACGGTGCGAGGTGGCGGCGCTGGGCCCCGACCGTGGCCGCCTTGGGCCTGGTGGGGCTCACGGTGCTCTGGGGCGTGGCGTTCGTGGCGGGGGTGTACGGCAGCGCCCACACCCGGGTGCAGGCGTCGCGTTGGATCGCGGCCAACGTCGAGCCGGGCCACGTGCTCACGGTGGAGGCGTGGGACGACGGCCTGCCCCTGGCCGTCGAGGGGGTCGACCCCTCGGCCTACGGGTCCGAGCAGCTCGACCTGTTCGGCGTGGACTCGGTGGAGAAGACCGAGCGGCTGGCCCGGCAGCTGACCACGGTGGACCTGGTCGTGGAGTCCTCGCCCCGCGTCTGGGGTTCGGTGACCCGGCTGCCGGCCCGGTTCCCCTCCACCATCGCGTTCTTCGAGGCGCTCGACGCGGGGACGCTCGGCTTCGAACGGGTGGCCACCTTCTCCAGCCCGCCCCGGATCGAGCTGTTCGGTCGCACCTGGTTCCGGCTGGACGAGCGGGGGGCCGAGGAGGCGTTCTCGGTCTACGACCACCCCGAGGTGCGCATCTGGCGGAAGGTCCGCGCGGTGCCCGAGCGGGAGGTGCTGGCCCGGCTGGATCCGGTGGCGGCGGCCACCGCGGTGCCCGTGGCGCCGGCGGCGGGCTCGGCCAACGGGACGATGCTCCCCGAGGCCGAGTGGGCCGAGAACCGGCGGGCGGGCACCTACGCCGATCAGTTCGACGGGGACGGGCACCCGTTGCTGCACGCGCTCGTGTGGCTGGCCGTGGTGCAGCTCGTGGGGCTGGCCGCGTTCGTCGTGCTGGCGCCGGTGCTCCGGCGCCTGCCCGACGCCGGGCTCGGGATCGCCCCCGTGGTGGGCCTGGTCGTGGTGACGGCCACGGTGTTCGTGCTCGTGGCCTGGCTGGGTGCCCCGCTCACCCGGGCCACGGTCCTGGTGGCCGTCGTGGCGTGGGCGTCCGTGGCGGCCTTGCAGGCCCGGCACCGCCGGTCCGAGCTGGTGGCGCTCTGGCGGACCCGTCGACCGGCTCTGGTGCGCGCCCAGGTGCTCGGCCTGGTGGCGTTCGGGGCGATGTTGCTGCTCCGGGCGGCGAACCCGGACCTCTGGCACCCGTACCGGGGTGGGGAGAAGCCCTTCGAGCTGTCGATGTTCACCGCGGTCCTGCGCACCCGCACGCTTCCCCCGTACGACCCCTGGTTCTCCGGCGGCACCCTGAACTACCACTACGGCGGGTACCTGCTCTTGTCGGTGCCGGCCCGGCTGGCGCGCACCACACCGTCGCTGGCCATGAACCTGGCCCTGCCGGTCGTGGCCCTGCTGGCCGCAGGCGCGGCCTACACCGCGGGCGCGGCACTGGCCTCGGGTCGGCGCTGGTCGGGGTGGGATGCGGGCCGGGGTGCGGGGCCCGGGCCGGTGGCCGGGGTGGCGGGCGTGGACCGGGTCGGGTCGGGCCGCGGTCCGGTCCGCGCCGGCACGTTGGCCGCCGTGGCGCTGCTGGTCGTGCCGAACGCCGCCATCGTGCCCTCCGTGGTCGGTCGGCTCCTGGGCCGTGAGCAGGGTCGGCTCGACTGGTGGGCGCTCAGTCGCACCATCCCCGGGTCGCCGGCGCCCACCGAGTTCCCGGCGTGGTCCTTCCTGTTCGGGGACGTGCACGGTCATCTGCTGGACCTGCCCTTGGTGCTCACCGTGGTGGCGCTGGCCGTGGCCTGGCGGCGGGT
>DAIMFV010000230.1:0-5760 GCA_036724365.1 Acidimicrobiales bacterium
CGGTCGGGCTGGCGCGTGGAGTTCGCCGGGCTCAGCCGTCGGCTCGAGCGACCAGGCGGGTGAGGATCGCTTCCCAGTGCGTGAGGGCGACGAGGTGCCCGGCTCCGGGGACCACGGTGAGCTCGCCCCAGCGGAGCTCGCCCGCCCACCAGCGCCCGAAGGCCGGCGGCGACGTGGTGTCGCGCTCGCCGTACCAGAGGTCGACCGGGCAGGTGACGGCGGCCCAGTCGACGTCGGGCGCCTCCACCTGGAGCTCCAGGTCCCGGGTGAGCCCGGCCAGGCCGTGGGCCACGGCGTCGAGCACGCCGGCGGCGAGTGCGTCGACCGCGCCCGGCACCGACTCCAGGTCGGCGAGGCGCCCGGCATCGGCCCCCTGCAGCACGTGTTCCCGGGCAAGCGCAGGGTCGCACGGGAAGGGGGCGAGCATCGGGGCGGCCAGTTCGGCCATGCCTGCTGCTCCCAGTTCGGCGCCGAGGTCGGCCACCAGGTGCCGACCACCGTCGGCGTCGTCGAGGATGCCGGGGGTGGCGTAGGCCTCGAAGGGCACCAGGCCGGCCGCCACCGCCACCCGGCGGACCCGCTGGGGATGGCGGGCGGCCACCGCCAGCGCGTACGGACCGCCCGCCGACCAGCCGAAGGTGCGCCAGGCCTCGATGCCGAGGGCGTCGGCCAGGGCGATCGTGTCGTCGGCGAACGAGCCGAGCGTGCCGGACGGGTTCGGCGTGGAGAGCCCGGCGCCGGGACGGTCCACCGCCACCAGCCGCACGCCCAGGTCGCCGGCGACGCCGTCGTCGGGGTGACGGGCCCGACGCGAGTCGGGAGCACCGTGCACGAACAGCACCGGCACCCCGTGGGGGTCGCCCACGTCGTCGTACCCGAGGCTGCGGCCATCGGACAGGGGGACGATGCTCGCCAGGGGCATCCGAGGACGTTACCGGTCGTCCGCCACCGTCTCGATGGCCGCCGTCTCTCTCCCTCCCAGTTCGTCATCCGGGCGGGGTGGGGCAGGATTGGGGGGTGGATGCGATCGTGACCCCCGCCGAGATGGGTGCGATCGACGCGGCCGCGCCCGAACCGGTGGAGGTGCTGATCGGTCGGGCCGGCGGGGCGGTGGCGCGCGCGGCGCTCGACCTGTTGGGCGGCAGCTACGGCCGGCGGGTCGTGGTCGTGGCCGGCAAGGGCAACAACGGCAACGACGGCCGGGAGGCGGCCCGGCGCCTGACCTCCCGCGGGGTGCGCTGCCACGTGATCGACGCCGCCGACGCGCCCGACGTCCTGCCGGCAGCCGATCTGGTGATCGACGCGGCCTACGGCACCGGCTTCACGGGCACCTACCGCTCGCCGCGGCCCGCCGACCCGGCCACGCCGGTCCTGGCCGTCGACATCCCCTCGGGGGTCGACGGGCTCACCGGCGTGGCGGCCGGCCATCCCCTGGCGGCCGACGTCACCGTCACGTTCGCAGCCTGGAAGCCGGGGCTGTTGCTGGCCGACGGTGCCGCGCTCGCCGGTGCGGTGCGGGTGGCCGACATCGGCCTCGACGTGTCGTCGGCCACGGCCCATGTGGTGGACGACGCCGCGGTGCGGTCCTGGCTGCCGGCCCGGCCCGTCGACGCCCACAAGTGGCGGTCCGCCGTGCGGCTGGTCGCCGGCTCGCTCGGCATGACCGGTGCCGCCCACCTCGCCGCCGCGGCGGCGCTGCGGGCCGGGGCCGGCTACGTGCGGCTGTCGAGCCCCGGGGCCGACACCGACCCGGGGGCGCCCACCGAGTGCGTGATCACCCC
This sequence comes from Acidimicrobiales bacterium, assembly GCA_036724365.1. GTDB lineage: Bacteria > Actinomycetota > Acidimicrobiia > Acidimicrobiales > Iamiaceae > Aquihabitans. The sequence continues at coordinate 1,782 of DAIMFV010000230.1, forward strand.
GATGCCGTCCGACGGCTGGGCGGCGGCCCTGCTCGAGGAAGGCCTCGACCGCTTCTCATCGCTCGCAGTGGGGCCGGGGCTCGGCCGTGATTCGGGCGCCGTGCAGCAGATCCGCCGGGTGCTCACGGGGGCGTCGCTGCCCACGGTGGTCGACGGCGACGGGCTCTCGGCCCTCGGCGCATCGGTGGCCGAGGTGCTGGCCGGCCGTCACCCCGATGCCGGACCCGTCGTGCTCACCCCCCACGACGGCGAGTTCGCCACCCTCACCGGATCGCCACCGCCGCCCGACCGGTTCGCCGCGGTGCGGTCCCTGGCCGCCGACGTGGGGGCGGTGGTCCTGCTCAAGGGCCCCACCACCCTGGTGGCCGACCCCACCGGCACCGTGCTCGCCGTCACCAGCGGCGATGCCCGGCTGGCCACCGCCGGCACCGGCGACGTGCTCACCGGGGTGGTGGCGGCGTTCCTGGCCGCCGGGCTCTCCGCCCCCCGGGCGGCCGCGGCCGCAGCACATCTCCACGGCCGGGCCGGCGCCCTAGCCTGGCCCCGGGGCCTGGTCGCATCGGACCTGGTGGCCCTCCTCCCCGTCGTCCTCTCCGAACTGCAGGAAGCCTGAATGTCGAGCGAGACCCCCGTTTCCGAGGTGATGACCCGCGAGGTGCTCACCTTCGCCCCCACCGACCAGGCCCACGAGGCCATGGAGACCATGGTGGACCGGGGCATCGACGGCGCTCCCGTGGTCGACGCCGACGGCACCGTGGTGGGCATGCTCTCCACCGGCGACCTGATCGTGCAGAGCAGCCGTCTGCACTTCCCCACGGTCATCTCGATCCTGGGGGCCACGTTGGAACTGCCCAGCGCCAAGCGCCAGTTCGAGGAGGACCTCCGCAAGTCGCTCGGGAGCACCGTGGACGACGTGATGCAGCCCGACCCCATCACCATCGGTGCCGACGACACCGTGGAGGAGGCGGCCACCTTGATGCACGACCACGACATCTCCCGCCTGCCCGTGGTGGGCGACCGCGGCCTGGTGGGCATCGTGGCCCGGGTCGACATCCTCCGGGGCCTGCTCGACCGTCACCGCGACGCCGACGGCGAGGGCTGACCGACCCGGTGCGCCCCGCCTGGGCCGACATCGATCTGGGAGCCGTCACCCACAACGTCGGCGTCCTGCGCGACCTGGTGGCCCCCAGCCGCGTCTGCGCCGTGGTGAAGGCCCAGGGCTACGGCCACGGTGCTGTGGAGGTGGCCCGGGCCGCGCTGGCCGGCGGCGCCGACCGCCTGGCCGTGGCCTTGGCGGCCGAGGGCGCCGAGCTGCGAGAGGCCGGACTGCACGGTCCGATCATCGTGTTGAGCCAGGCCTCGCCCGACGAGCTCGACGACCTGGTGCGCCACGACCTCGACGCCACCGTGTACACCGCCGCCGGTGTCCAGGAGCTGGCGGCCGCGGTGGCCGCCCACGGTCCGCGGCACCCGGTGCAGGTGCACCTCAAGGTCGACACCGGCATGCACCGGGTGGGCGCCCAGCCCGACGAGGTGGTGGGTCTGGCCCGAGCCGTGCTCGCCCGTCCCGAGCTGCGGCTGGCCTCGGTGTTCACCCACTGTGCGGTGGCCGACGAGCCCGACAACCCCTTCACCGCCGAACAGCTGCGCCGCTACGAGCGGGTGCTCGCCGAGCTCGCGGCGGCCGGGGTGGAGGTGCCGCTGCGCCATGCCGCCAACACCGCCGCAGCCATCGCCCACCCGGCCAGCCGGTACGACCTGGTGCGCTGCGGCATCGGCATCTACGGCCTGCCCCCCAGCCCGGCGCTCGACCGCCGGGTGGCCCTCCGCCCGGTGCTGTCGCTCAAAGCCCGGGTCTCCCACGTGAAGCGGGTGGCGGCGGGCGAAGCGCTGTCGTACGGCCTGCGGTACCGCCCCCCCGCCGACCCCACCGTGGCCACCGTGCCGCTGGGCTACGCCGACGGTGTCGACCGCCGGCTCGGCTCCGAGGGCGCCCAGGTGCTCATCGGGGGCGAACGCCTCCCGATCGCCGGCACCGTGACCATGGACCAGTTGCTCGTGGACTGTGGCGACCGGTCGGTCCAGGTGGGCGAGGAGGTGGTGCTCCTCGGCCGTCAGGGCCCGGCGGAGATCACCGCCGACGAGTGGGCCGAGCGTCTCGGCACCATCAACTACGAGGTGGTGTGCGGGGTCAGCCTCCGCGTGCCCCGCTGCTACCGGGAGGCAACGTGACCCGTCCTGCTCCGAACGGCGCGTCGTGAACCGCCGTACCGGCAAGGCCCTCGCCCTCGCCGCCGCGGGCGCGGCGGCCGGCGCCGCCGCGCTGGGCCTCTACCGGTCCACGCACCCGGTCGAGGCCTCGGGTCCGGTCTCGCCCGACCCGGGTCGTCGCCGTCGACCGCTGTCGCACCACCTGTTCGACCTGCCCGACGGCGTGGTGGAGGGCGACGTGCCCACCCCCGACGGCGGCACCATCCACTACGCCGAGAAGGGCCAGGGCCGCCCGCTGGTGCTGTTGCACGGCGTCACCCTCCGCCACGACGTGTGGGCCCCGCAGTTCCACCAGCTCGCCGACCGCTACCGCGTGATCGCGGTGGACCTGCGCGGCCACGGCCGGTCGCAGGTGGGCGCCCTCGGCCTGGGCCTGCCCCGCCTGGCCACCGACCTGGCCACCCTGCTGGAGGTGCTCGACCTGCGCGACGCCGTGGTGGTGGGCCACTCCATGGGTGGCATGACCGTCATGCGCTTCTGCGGCGACCACCCCGACGTGCTCGGCGAGCGGGTGGCGGCCATCGCCCTGGTGGCCACCGCCGCCCACCAGACCGTGCCGCCCTACCTGGAGGGGGCCATGCGCCGGCTCCTCACCAGCGGCAAGGGCCAGGTGGAGCGGGGCGCGGCCCTGCCCACCCGGCGCGTGGTGTCGCGTCCCACCGTGCGCCTGGTGTTCGGCGATCGCCCGCACCCGCGGGCCGTCGACGTGGTCCACCAGATGACCACGTCCATGCACGACGCCCACCTCATCGATTCCCTCCTGGGCATCGTGGAGCACGACGCCCGCGACGCCCTGCGGGCCACCCGCACCCCGTCGCTGGTGGTGGTGGGCACCCGCGACGTCCTCACCCCGGTACCGGCGAGTCGGGCCATGGCCCGGCTCATGCCGGGCTCCGAGCTGGTGGTGCTGCCCCGCGCCGGTCACCAGCTCATGCAGGAACGACCCGACGAGCTGGCCGAGCTGATCGACGCCCTGGTGGCCCGGGTCCAGGGCGAGGCCGCGTCGGTGGCCGACGCAGTGGCCGCCGACGACCGCCCGGTGGAGCGCGACCAGGTGGAAGCGGTGGGCGACCCGCTCTGACCGGGGACGGCGCGAAGTTGCGGGGCCCCAGGTCAGCGTGGGTGGTCGATCGGAGCCCGGAACGCGAATCGGCCACTTCCGGAACGCCTGGCCGGAACGCGTGCCTGCCCGGGGGCAGACCGCCCGGCAACGCCACATGTCCGTGCAGGAGCGCAGCCACCGCCCCGGGGTCTCGTGACGGAGTCGCGTGGCGGGGCGCTGTCGGATCCCGCGCACCCGCGGGGGTGAGCACCACACGCTCGTCGCGGATCGTGTGTCGAAAGCCCATCGGGCGGCGGCCTGTGGGTGGCCGGGCCCGCTCGAGGCTCCGGCCGGGGAGCGCGGCCCTGCAGCGTTGTGTTGACCCGTGCGGTACCGCTGGCCGACACTGACGGTCTGTTCGACCGGGGGGAGACGCCATGCGGCGGGTTCTGGTGACGGTGGGTTTGGCGATCGGGTTCGTGTTGGCCTTGTCCGCCTGCAACCCGGTGGACGGCGTGGTGCAGGTGGCTCCCGGCGGCGACCACACGTGTGCCCTGTTCGACGACGGCAGCGTCGCCTGCTGGGGCAACAACGCCTCCGGGCAGCTCGGCGACGGCACCACCACCGACGCCACCACCCCCGTCACCGTCACCGGGCTCACCGACG
>DAIMFV010000231.1:0-5733 GCA_036724365.1 Acidimicrobiales bacterium
GGAAGAAGCACTTCTGCACTGCGCCAAGGCGGTCATGCGATCCGAGCTGTGGACGACACCAGGAGCCCCGAAGCCGGGTGGCAGCACAGCGGTTCCGACGGTCGCGGCGTTTCTCGCTGACGCGCCGTTCGTCGTGCTGGTGTCGACCGATGCTGACGGCCACGCCGACGCGAGCCCCAAGGGGGATCCCCCGGGCCTGGTCCGCCAGATCGACGACACCACGATCGCCATCGCCGACCGACCCGGGAACCGTCGCACCGACACCCTTCACAACCTGATGGACGACCCGCGCATCGCCTTGCTCGCCATGCAGCCCGGAAGCCACCACGTCGCGGAGGTTCGCGGGACCGCCCGGGTGTGCACCGACGACGCGCTGCTCGAGTCGATGCGCCTTCGCGACCGGACACCGAAGGTCGCTCTCCTCATCGATGTCGAGCACCGCGAGATCCGCAACGAGCCCGCACTGTTCGCCGCCGACCTCTGGAACCCGACTCGGCGCATCGCCGACAGCGCGCTACCTCGGGCCGCCACGATCTGGGCCGACCATGTTCGGCGCAACACCGACTCCGGCACCGGAGCCAAGGTTGCGCGACGGCTCGTCAGCAAGACGGCGCTCGCGGCCGGTGTCGCCTACGACTACCGGACCAACCTCTGAGCACGCGCCACCGCCACGACCGGTGCCGCCGCCCGAGTCGCTTGGGGGTCGGTTCGATCTACCAGGTCGGCCAGGTCGAACGTCGGCGGCGGTCCGCCGTTGCGCCAGTCCTCAGGGTCACGATGGCCGGTATGGTTCCCCCTTCGGGTCGAGCATCCGGGGGATGTACGTGGGCCGATTGAGCGCAGCAGACGCCTGGTACCTCTACCTGGAGGGGCCGACGGTCCACCTCCACGTCACCGGGCTGTTGCTGCTCGATCCATCGACTGCGCCGGACAGGTTCTCCTTCGACTCGCTGCGCTCGTTCATCGAGGGCCGTCTGCACCTCATGCCGGTGCTGCGTAAGCGCCTGGTGGAGGTGCCGATGTCGATCGACCATCCCACCTGGATCGACGACCCCGACTTCGACCTCGACGACCACCTGCACCACCGTGCGATGGACGGATCCGCGTCGGCCGACGACCTGGCGGAGCTCGTCGGCGAGTTCGCGTCGACGCCGCTGCGTCGCGACCAGCCGCTGTGGGACATGGTGTTCGTGGACGGGCTCGAGGGGGACGGCGTCGCAGTGGCGATGAAGATGCACCACTGCATCGTCGACGGCGTCTCGGGCATGGAGATCATGGCGGAGCTGCTGGATCTGGAGCCGTCCCCTGCGCCACGCCGGCCCGGGGTGCACGATCCACCAGCGCCGGTTCCCAGCCGCGTCGAGGCCGCCATGGCGGCGTCGTGGAACCGGCTCACCGACCCGTTGCGACCGGTCAGGGCCGCGATCGGCGCGGCGACGTCGATGGTCAACCTCGGCGAGTCCGCGATGCGACGCCGCCTCGGTGGTGCCGACGCGGTCGCCCATCCCGTCAACGCGCCCCGCACCCGGTTCAACGCCTCCATCGGTCCCCGACGGCAGGTGGCCTTCGGCCTGGCCCCGCTGGAGGACCTCAAGGCCATCCGGGCGGCGTTCGGCGTCACGGTCAACGACGTGGTCCTGGCGGCGTGCAGCTACGGCTTGCGCCAGTACCTGCAGACCTGGGACGAGCTCCCGGACCGGCCGTTGGTGTGCTCGGTCCCGGTGTCGACCCACGGCCACGGCGGGGCCCCGGCGGCCAACCAGGTGTCGAACATGTTCGTGAACCTGCCGGTCGACATCGCCGACCCGGTCGAGCAGCTCCTGTCGATCCACCGGGGCAGCCTCGGCGCGAAGGAGGTCCAGGAGTCGGTCGGTACCCACCTGATCAGCGACATCATCGAGCTCATCCCGGCGTCGCTGTTCCAGCTGACCACTCGGCTGTACTCCGTGTCGGGTCTGGCTGACCGCCTGGCGCCGGTGCACAACCTGATCGTGTCGAACGTGAAGGGCTCACCCGTTCCGCTGTACATGGCCGGCGCCCGCGTCACCGCGATGTTCCCGTTCGGTCCGCTGATGGAGGGCACGGGGCTCAACATCACCGTGCTGTCGAACAACGGGGAGATGAACATCGGGCTCATCGCGTGTCCCGAACTGGTTCCGTCGCTCGACGAGCTCCTCGACGGAATGATCGCCGGCATCGCGGTGCTGCTCGAGGCGAGCCGCCACACCGTGTGAACTGAAGCGCGGCCGCTCCTGCCCGTCGTTCCAGCCGGGTTCGGTGGCCTTCGCCGGCTTCCGGTTCCCGCCAGAGGTGATCTCGTTGGCGGCGCCAAGGACATCCTTCGTCCACCTCGATCAGAGGTCAGGGTCGGAGGACCACCTCATCGGCCACGCGCCCGTTCTGGCCGACGGCCCGCAGGACCAGCCGATCGCGGAACACCCCGATGTCGAGGAAGTGGTGCCAGGAGAACGAGGTGTCCGTGAAGTCGGCTGAACCGGTCCGTGCCCGTCTTTCACGTCGTGGTTGCCGAGGATGGCCTCGAGCTGGGTGGGGCCGCCGAGCACCGCTGCGAACGGCTCGAAGACCGTGGCCGGCAGGCGCGACGGATCACCGGTCGGGTAGACGTTGTCGCCCAGGAGGAGCAGGGCGTCATACTCGAAACCGGATCTTCGGTCGGCTCTTGAGCAGATGGTTGGCCCACTCTCCGATGACGAGCTCGTTCTGGTTGGGGCCGACCTCGACGCCCTGATCGATGGCAACGACCACCTGGGAATGTTGCGATCCATCTCTCCGGGCTGATTGCACCTCAGACGGTGAAGCGGGTGTAGTAGCCGTCGAGCATGTGGGGCCGAGGATCGCCCGGATCGGGCATGAAGTCGACGGCCATGTAACTGCCGGGATCGAGGTCGAGATAGAGGTAGCCGTCGAACCCGGGGGAGACGGCGCCCATGCCGCCGACGGCTTCGATGTCGACCGTCGGCGGCTCGTTCGCCGCCAGCCGGCCAACCAGATCGGCCGCCTGCTCGTCATCGACCGGCTCGCCGAGACGCAACAGCGACAACTCGTGGAGGGAGGAGTCGGTGTTCGTCACGTGGTACCAGCCGGTGCCGAGGTCTTCAGGCACCCGGTACCCATCCGCGGACAGCTCGATCGTCCCGACCACCTGATCGTCGGCCGGCTCGTCGGACGGCGATGAGGATCCTTCCGTCGGTGGGGTGACGGTCAGCGGGGCCGTCATGCCCATCAGGGCGTGGGCGACACCTTGGGCGTCGGGCACGTAGCACATCGCCATCACCAGTCCCTCGGTCAACTCCACCATCGCCGTGGTCTCGTGACCGGCGCCGATGTAGCTCACGCCGCCGATCATGTCCACGAACTCGATGGCACCGGCGCCCGATGAGTCGTTGGCCCCGGCCTCGGCGAGATCGGACAGGTCCACGCCCTCCTTGATGTGGGCGAACATCACCTGGTGCGCCTCGGCACCGTCGTTGTGGAATCGCACCCGGGTCCAACCCGGCTTCAACCCGCCAGCGGTGTTCGGGCTGATCTCGAAGGCGTACTCGGTCCCGTCGATGTCGAGCTCCTGGACCGCTTCCGGGATCGTCGCACGCACCGGCGGAGGGCTTGAGGTCGTCGACGGCGCGCCCGCGTCGTCGGAGTTCTGGCCACAGGCCCCGAGCAGGGCCAGGGTGATCAAGACACCGAGCAGGACCCGCGGCCGCCTGGTGGTACGGAGCTCGCCCATGTTCGATCCCTCCCCCTGCTCGGCGCCGACCGGGTCGGACGGCGAGCGTCAGATTAACAGTGTTCACCACCGGTGTGGCCCAGCGAGGAGACGGCTCGTGGCACGCTCGTCAGGTTGTCGGCATGAGACCTCGACGCCCTCGATATGGCGAGACGCTCCTGCTGTGGCTGGCGTCTCCTCCGACTCGTGGCCCACGCCGATGCCGGGTCGCAACTCGTACTCGGACGGGGACGAGGTCCTCTCTACGGCACCGATCCGCTCGACCCTGCTCCCCATCCGGAGTGGCATGCGGATGGCACCGACGCCAGCCCCGGCGATCAGGAATCGAGGTCGGGCAGGCGTGCGAGGAGTTCCGGGACGTCCTCGGTGACCGTCTGCCAGAGCACATCGAGGTAGTGGTGCACGAGACGGTCCCGCGTCCGAGCCGCGGCGGACCAGGGCACATCGGGAAGCTCGGCGCGCCCCGATGGCGTGACCTGCTTCGCCGCCTCACCCACGATCTCGACCAGCTTCGTGAGGGCCAGCCGCAGCATCTCGTCGGTGTCGAGGTCAGCACGGTCGCGGTCCTCCACGAACTGCGCAGCGGTACTGGCCGCGTCGATGAGGGGCCGGATGCGAACCTCATCGTCAGGCTGCATAGATCGGCCTCGCCTCGGCAGCCACCCGATCACGGAAGTACCGGCTCAGGTCGCCGTAGGTCCGCAGGTCGACCTGACGACCAACAAGCGCCTCCAGCTCGAGTTCCATCGCTGCCAGCCCCAGGAGGCCCGGGGTGCGATCTGGCTCGAACTCGACCAGCACATCGAGATCGCTCTGATCCGTGAACTGCTCGCCTAGCACCGAACCGAAGAGCGCGAGACGCTTCACGCCGTGCATGGCGCAGAACGAAGCCACCGCCTCATCGCCGATCTCGATCCCATGCCCGAGGTCCATCGGATCATCCTCCCACGGCTGCATCGCACCGAGCGAGGATGGCGGACGGTGCGAGACCTCGCACACGGCGATCGTCGGAGCGTCGCGTCGGGCCTTCTCCGTGGCCGTCGGCAAGTCGGCCAACACGGTGTACTTGGTCTCGCGGAGGTCGATGCCGAGCGCCTCGGCGTCCCCAGTGTTCAGGCATTCCAGCAGGTCCTTGGATGCGAGGGTGCCTCGGCCCCGACCTCGCGGCCGTGTTCGAGACACTCCGTCCGGCGGGCTGACATCGCCATTCAAATGACACCGTTGTCGTTTCCACAACAGTGGGCGCAGAGGGACTCGAACCCCCGACATCTGCCTTGTAAGTGAGGTCTAGGCCCGTTCGCGGGCCCCACCGAGGCTGATGACCTGCGGATTCCCTGCCAGGCCGACGCTCGTTGGACCCCATCCAATCAGCGAGTGGGGTACAGACTGGGGTACAACGGCGTCTAGACGTCAGACACGTCTACGTCGACCACACGAGAGGACATATGACCACCCCCCGCCAGGCCCACGCATCTGACACCAGTCACGAGCTTGACCGGCAGGCCGCCGTGAAGCGGGTCCGGCAGGCGGTGAAGCGACGCCAGCGAGCGGAGGCAGACGAGGCGCTCGCCGTCCGAGTGGCCCTCGCCGCCGGTGCCAGCCTCCGCGAGCTGGCCGATGTCAGCGACCGCAACAAGGACACCATCGCCCGCCTCTCCGCGTCGAGGGCTACGTCCAAGCCCTCCTCGACGCCCAACACGCCTGATTAACACCCCCAGGGAGGGATGAGGGAATGACCGACGCGCCAACCAAGACCTGCCCGTTCTGCGCCGAGGAGATCCTCGCCGCGGCCATCAAGTGCAAGCACTGCAGCGAGATGCTCAGCCCGACGGAAGCCACCACCCCACAACCGGCGGCGGCAGCGCTCCCCCGCTGCCCGAAGTGCATCTACTACCCGACCCCGCAGCACGACGCTGACAGGCACCGCCGCGAGGCCCACTCCCCCACCGGCTCGGCCCCGACGCCGGCCCCCACGCTCGACCCCAACA
>DAIMFV010000232.1:0-5717 GCA_036724365.1 Acidimicrobiales bacterium
CTTCTCGTAGCCGGCGGCGGGGGAGGACCGGTCGCCACCGGGGGCAGACCCGACGGGACGGCTCAGAGTCCGATGGGTGTCTGGCGCGCGGCGGTGGCGATGCGAATGTTGAGCTCGTCCAGCTCATCGAGGATGGCGGCCGCGCCCCAGACCTGGTTGCGGGTGCGGTCGGTGAGCGGGCGGAGCACACCGGCGTCGTGGAGGCGTGCGACTGCCTCGTAGGCGCCGCTCATCGGCCCGCCGATCAGGTCGTGCGCCTCGGTGCTCGAGAGCACCGGGTTCGTGGCGAGCACGTCGAGGAGGCGGGCGGTGGCGCTTCCGGTCCGGAGCCGCCCCACCTGGTCCCGCCAGCGCTCGGGGATGGCCGCGAGGTTGCCTGCCGATCGCTGTGATTCGAGGGCGGCGATCTCGGCGGCCACCGTCAGGCTGGCGATGATCGGCTCCACCTCGCCGACCCGGTAGGCGTCGAGGTGATCGAAGTATCGATCGCGGCGGGCGACCAGGGCGGAGGCGACCGGCACCACGATGCTGGTGGTCACCCTGCGCTGGCGAAGGATCGCGTTGATCAGCACCCTGCCGATTCGGCCGTTGCCATCGGTGAAGGGGTGGATCGACTCGAACTGCGCGTGGGCGATGGCTGCCTGCGCGATGGCAGGGGCGTCCGCTCGGTTGGAGAACGCGAGGAGGTCATCGACGAGTTGAGGCACCAGGTCGGGTGGCGGGGGGACGTAGAGGGCTCCCCGTGGCGCATGGTCGCTGCCACCGATCCAGTTCTGGACCGTTCGCAGGCGACCGGCCTGCTCCGCCTCCGACGGGTCGTCCGCCATCAGCATGGCGTGTGCCTCGGTGAGGAAGCGCTGCTCGACGGCTCCGGTGCGGTCTACCGCGTCGACCATCGCGGTGAGCGCGCGGGTGGCGTTCACCATCGAGGTGGCCGACGGATTGGACCTCACGCCGTGTGTGGCCCTCGCATAGTCGTCAGTGGACGCTTCGACCTGCTCGATCTTCGACGAGGCGATCGACTCGGTCCGCAGGAGGAGGAGGGTGAGCGGTGCCAGCACGGGGCCATGGGCGTGGTCGAGGGCCACGATCTCACGGACGGCCGCTTCCATGGCTGCCGCCAGGGGTCCGTCGACCGGGACGGGCAGCGGTGCGATGTGGGGTGGGACCGATGCGTCGACCCGATCGAGCACGCGGTCCTCACGTGGGCCTGAGCGAAGCGTCTGGCGCCAGGGCCGCGTCTCGACCCGGTGCGGCGGCCATCGATGGTCGTTCATCGGGCCGGGGCCACGGCGGCGCCCGCCGAGGGTGGGGTGCGGGACCGGGTCGTGGGGTGCGCCCGTCGCTCGCGGTGGGGTGGTCCGAAGCACGTGGGGCCCGGGTGCAGGGTGGCCATGTTCCGAGTTTAGATCACTAATCCGGAATAGTGGTGGCGCTGTTCCGAGTTGTCGGGTCGCCTCGACCGGTGCGTTCGGTGCCGGGGAGGGAGACCAGCCTCGGACGAGGCGCTCAGCCGGCGTGGGCCCGGCAGTGCGGCGCTAGCGGTTGCGGGGGAGTTGGAGGCCGCGCTCGGCGATGATGCCGCGAAGGACCTCGCTGGTGCCGCCGTAGATGGTGGTGACCTGGCAGTGGCGGTAGATGGCCTCGATCCAGCCGTGGACCAGATCGGGTCCGGCGGTGGGGTCGCCGTGGCGGCGCAGGCCGTCGGCCCCGAGGGCGTCGATCAGTTCGTTGCCGGCGAACTGGTAGTGCTCGGTGGTGAACAGCTTGGCCATGGTGCCCTCCACGCCAGGGAGGTCGTGGTTGGCGGCCATCCAGGCGGCCCGCCAGCCGAGCAGGTTGGAGACCTCGTTGCCGATGGCGATGCGGGCCAGGCGCTCACGCACCAGGGGGTCGTCGATCATGGCGCCACCCTCGGGGGAGGGGGCGGTGCGGGCCCACGTGAGGGCGTGGTCGAGGAGCCGCACCAGCTCGCCGTACCAGGCCGAGTTCCGCTCGAAGACCAGCGCGGTCATCATGACCTTCCAGCCGCCGTCGACCTCGCCCACCCGGTACTTGTCGTCGACCTTCACGTCGTCGTAGTAGGTGATGTTGGTGCGCTCGCCGCCCATGGTGTGGACGGGCGTGAAGGAGATGCCGGGGGTGTCCATGGGCACCACGAACATGGTGAGGCCCTTGTGCTTGGCCACCTCGGTGTTGGTGCGGGTGAGCAGGAACACGTAATGGGCCTCGTGGGCCAGGGTGGTGAACATCTTCTGACCGGTGATGGTCCACTCGTCGCCGTCGCGCACCGCCTTGGTGGCCACCGACGCCACGTCGGAGCCTGCATCGGGCTCGCTGTAGCCCAGGCAGCACATGGCCTGGCCCGAGAGGATCTCGGGGATGATCGTCTGCTTCTGCCACTCGGTGCCGTCGATCAGCAGGGTGTGGGCCACCAGCGAGGCCACGCCGAGCCCGTCGACCGGGGCGCCTGACAGGTACATCTCCTCGGTGAGCGCGTTCATCTCGAGGGGGGAGCGGCCCTGGCCGCCGAACTCTGCGGGCCAGCCCGCGGAGATCCAGCCGGCCGCCGCCATCTTGCGGTGCAGGCCCCAGTCGTGGATGGTGCCGGTGTGGTGGGCGGTCTCGATGACCTCGTCGGTCACGTGCTCGGCGAGGAACGCCCGCACCTCGGCCCGGAAGGCCTCCACGTCGGGTCCGAGGCGGAAGTCGAACCCGCCCTGGTCGTCGCCGGCGGACGAGGGCGCCGGGACGTCGGCGGAGCCGGTGCCGCGCGTGGGCCGGAAGCCCGATCCGGGGATGGGGCCGCTGGCGGGGTCGGCCCACAGCCGACCGGCCAGCTCCTGGAGCTCGCGGCGGGGGTCGCCCAGCACGAGGCGGGTGGCCTTGGCCCGACGGAAGTGGAGCTGGATGTCGTACTCCTCCATGAACCCGTAGCCACCGTGCACGTGGAGCGACCAGGCCGCGGTGCGCTGGGCGGCGTCGCCCGCGAACCAGAACGCCATGGACGGGAACGTGTCGGCCACCGGGTCGCCCACGTCGAGCGCCCACACCGCCTTGTTGGCGAGGAGGTCGGCGCCGTCGAGGTCGGTGGCCAGGTCGGCGAAGCGGTGCTGCACGGCCTGGAAGGAGCCGACGGGCACGCCGAACTGCTTGCGGTCGATGGCGTACTGGACGCCGATCGCCTGCGCGTCGCGGCCCAGGCCCACCAACCAGCGGGCGGTGAGGGCCCGCCACTCGTCGACGGCGCGGGCATGGGCGGTCACGGCGTCGGTGCCCGAGGCCAGCACGGTGCGACCGTCGCCCGTGAGGTCGACGTCGGCCAGCGGTGCCGATCCGAGGTTGGTGGGCGACGTGACGCCGCCGCTGAGGCGGACCAGCACCAGGTCGTCGCCGTCCAGGGCCAGCACGGCCTCGGCCACGGCCGCACCGGGCACCAGGGCCGCCACTCCGTCTCGGGCCGGTCGGACGGCGAGGGTGACGGGGGCACCGCCCTCGGCGAGCGCGGCGAGCACCTCGGCGGCGACCGCGTGGGCCGCCGCGAAGCGGGCGAGCAGGCGGGCCGCCACCATGGTCTCGACCACCGGGGCCGATGCGAGGCGGGCGCCGCACGCCTCGGCCACCACGGCCAGGTCTCGCAGGGGGGCACCGGAGCCGCCCTGCTCCTCGGCCACGCCCAGGGTGGGCACGCCGATGGCGGTCAGGCCGTCCCACACCTTGGGATCCCAGCCGAGCGGTTCGGACTCGCGGACCGATTCGGGATCGGAGGCCTTGTCCAGGAAGCCGGCGACCGCGTCGCGGAGGGCTTCTTGTTCCTCGGTGTGGGAGAGGTGCATGCGGTCGATGTTAGAACGCGTTCTAGTTGTTCGGGCAGTCCGCGTCGGCGGGTTCGGCGGACGGCACGCCTCAGGGGCGACCCGGTCGGATCCAGGCCGTCCAGCGCTCGATGCGCAGGTAGCCCATGCGTTCGTACACCGGTTGGCCGTCGTCGCTGGCCAGCAGCACCGCCGGTTGGTCCGGGAAGGCGGTGGTGGCCGCCCAGGCCGCGGCGGCTCCGGCGCCCCGCCCCCTGGCGCGGGGGAGCGCAGCCACGCCCTCCAGGAGGGTGAGCCCGTGTCCGGAGAAGGCGGTGGCCGTGGCGAGCGGGCCGTCAGCGTCGCCGACCAGGACGAACCGGGTGGCGCCGTCGCCCAGGAGCGCGGGGGCGTACACCTCGCCCGGCTGCACGGGATCGAGCTCCGGGAGCGGGTACCCCTCCACCAGCACCCGCTCGACCTCGGCCAGGTCCTCGGGGGTCGTGGCCCAGCGGACGTCCAGGTCCACCGTGGGGCCGCGTCCCGCGCCGCCGGCGGGCCGGAGCATCAGCGGTGGGTGGCCCACGAGGTGCAGACCCGGCGCCGGGACCCCGGCGGCGGGCCACGGGCTCAAGAAGACGAACGGCTCGCCGTCGGAGAACAGGTCCAGCACCTCGGCCGCCACCGCCGCCAGGTCCAGCCCGGGCCGCTTCACGATGGCCCAGTTGCTGAACACGCTGCTGGTGGTGCTGCACCCGCCCGCCCAGTCGGGCCCGTCGTGCCAGGGCCGGTCGACGGCGCGCGCCAACGCCACGGCGAGCCCGGCGTGGACCAGGACCGCCTGGCGCACGAGTGAATCCTCGGCCGCCAGATCGGGCGACCAGCCGTCTTCCAGGAACTCGCCCTCGTCGGGCAGCAGGGAGCTCACCTGGTGGAGTGTGAGCGATCACGCCCCTCCTGTCGACCGGCTCCCGACGCCCGGCCGCCGGGGTCGAGGGCAGGGGTGGTGGTGTGGCGACCGGTGGTGCCCCGAACCTGGGATGGGGTCGGACCCGGCACACTGGCGGCCATGACCGTCACCTCCGAGCCCATCGCCACCGACCCGGCCGACGACCTGCCCCGGTGGGACGTGAGCGGGTTCTTCCCGTCGGTGACCTCCCGGGAGCTGACGGGGGCGAGCGAGGCGGTGGCGGCCGAGATCGGTCGTCTCCAGCAGCGCTTCGACGAGCTCGGCATCCGCGGTGGCGAGCCGTTGGCGGTCACCGACGACGTGGTCGCGGCCGCCGACGAGGTGATCGGGGCGTTCAACCGGCTGCTGGCCGACATGCGCCTGGTGGGTTCGTACCTCTACGCCCACACGTCCACCGATGCCCGCGACGACGCCGCCACCGGCGCCCAGAGCCGCTACCAGGCGAGCACCGCGCCGTTCGCCACGCTCGACACCCGCTTCGACGCGTGGCTGGCCCGCCTCGACCTGGCCGAGCTGGGGCGGCGCAGCCCGTTCGCAGCCGATCACGCCTACGCCCTGGAGCGGGGGGCCGCCGCCGCCCGCCACCAGATGAGCGAGGCCGAGGAGGACCTGGCCGCCCAGCTCGCCCTCACCGGGGGACGGGCGTGGGCCAGGCTGCACGCCGACATCACCTCCCGGCTCACCGCCACGGTGACGGTGCCGGGCCGGGACCCCGACGTGTCGCCCATGAGCGTGGTGCGGGGCCTGGCCACCGACCCCCACCCCGCCGTGCGCCAGGCGGCCTACCGCGGGGAGCTGGAGGCGTGGGACTCCGTCACCGTGCCGCTCGCCGCCGCCCTCAACGCCTTCAAGGGCGAGGCCAACACCCTCAACCGCCGGCGGGGGTGGACCGACTCGCTCGATCCGGCGCTCGAGACCAACGGCGTGAGCGCCGACATCCTGGCTGCCATGCA
>DAIMFV010000233.1:0-3222 GCA_036724365.1 Acidimicrobiales bacterium
GTCCGTAGGCTCGGCCCATGGCGATCAGCACCACCTGGACCGAGCTCTACGAGGACCTGCACCGGCACCCCGAGTTGAGCTTCGAGGAGGAGCGCACGGCGGCGATCGTGGCCGACTCGTTGCGTACCGCCGGGTTCGAGGTGGAGACGGGTGTCGGCCGCACCGGCGTGGTGGGCGTGCTGCGCAACGGCGACGGTCCCACCGTGCTGGTGCGCGCCGACATGGACGCGCTGCCCGTGACCGAGCGCACCGGTCTGCCGTACACGAGCGCGGTCGAAGGGGTGGCCCACGCCTGCGGGCACGACGTGCACGTCACCTGCCTGCTGGCCGCCTGCGCGGAGTTGGCGGCCACGGGCGACACGTGGGCCGGCACGCTGCTGGCGGTGTTCCAACCCGCCGAGGAGGTGGGGGCCGGGGCCAGGGCGATGCTCGACGACGGGCTGTACGAGCGGTACGGCACGCCCGTGGTGGTGCTGGGCCAGCACGTGGCGCCCATCCCGGCCGGCACCATCGGCCTGCACGACGGTCCGTCGTTCGCGGCGCTCGACAACCTGGCCATCACCCTGCACGGCGTGGGCGGTCACGGGTCGAGCCCGCACACCACCGTCGACCCGGTGGTGCTGGCCGCCTCCACGGTGCTGCGGCTGCAGACGGTGGTGTCGAGGGAGATCTCGCCCTCCGACTTCGCGGTGGTCACGGTGGGGCGCCTCGACGCCGGCACCAAGGCCAACATCATCCCCGAGACCGCCCGCATGGAGGTCAACGTCCGGAGCTACCAGGAGTCGGTCCGGGCCCGGGTGCTGGCCGCCATCGAACGGATCGTGAGGGGCGAGGCCGTCACCGCGGGCGCACCCCGCGAGCCGGAGATCGACCACTTCGAGAGCTGTGATCCGGTGGTGAACGACCCGGCGGCGTGTGCCGCCACCCGCCCGGCCTTGGCGTCCACGGGTGCGCTGGTGATCGATCCCGGTCCGGTGCCGGGGAGCGAGGACGTGGGCCTGTTCGCCACGGCGGCCGACTGCCCGTGCGTGTACTGGCTGCTGGGCGGCGCCGACCCTGCGCTGTTCGAGGGGCTCACCACCATCCGCCAGTTCGCCGAACGGGTGGCCACCATCCCCAGCAACCACTCGCCCGAGTTCGCCCCGGTGCCGGACCCCACCCTGGAGCTGGGCGTCGCCGCTCTCACCGCCGCCACCCGCCACTGGCTGCCCGTCGCCGGCGCCTGAGCGGGCGACCGATCGTCCGCTGACCGCTGCCGAGTCTGACCAGCCGCCGGCAGATCGGCCGTCGAGCTCAGCGCAGCAGACCGGACTGGCGGGCCGACCGCTCCAGGTCGTCGCGGTGATCAGGGTGGGCGACGGCGATGAGGGCCCGGGCCCGCTCGGCGATCGAGCGGCCGCGCAGCTCGGCCACGCCGTGTTCGGTGACCACGTGGTCCACGGTGTTCTTGCTGGTGGTCACCATCGAGCCCGGAGACAGCGTTGGGACGATGCGTGACCGGCCGTCGCTGGTGGTGGACTTGGTGACGATGAAGGCCTGCCCGTGGTCGGCGTACATGGCGCCCCGGGCGAAATCGGCCTGGCCACCTGACGACGACCAGTAGCGGCCGGCGATCGTCTCCGACGCGCACTGGCCGACCAGATCGACCTCGGTGGTGGCGTTGACCGACGCGAAGTGCGCCATGCGGGCGATGACCCGGGGGTCGTTCACGAAGTCGACGCCGAGCAGGTCGACCGAGGCGTTGTCGTCGAGCCACCGGTAGAGCCGCTCGGTTCCCAGGCAGAACGTGGTGACCATGCGGTTTCGCCGGACCTCCTTGTTGGTGCCGGTGATCACGCCCGACTCCACCAGATCGACCATGCCGTCGTGGAGGAGCTCGGTGTGGACCCCGAGGTCGCGGTGCCCGCGCAGGCCCTCCAGGACTGCAGCGGCGATGGTGCCGATGCCGACCTGGATCGTGGCTCCGTCGGGGATGCGCTCGGCCACGTGGGCGGCGATGGCGCGGTCGACGGGACCGGGCTCCGGTCGGGGAACCTCGACCAGTGGCCGGTCCGACTCGCACCAGCCCGCGATCTGGGAGTGGTGGAGCACGTTGGCGCCCCTGGTTCGAGGCATGTGCGGAGTCGCCTCCAGGAAGAACGGCACCCGCCCGATCAGCGACGCCACGTAGTCGGCGTTGGTGCCGAGGCTGAAGTACCCGTGGCGGTCCGGCGGGGAGCACGCCGCGACCACGAGGTCACACCGGGTGCTCCGCTGGATGAGCAGCGGCACCTCGGAGAAGTGGTTGGGAACCAGGTCGATGGTGCCGGCCCAGTACCCCGGGCGGGTGACGGGAGAGAGGAAGTACGACACGTGGCGGAGGCGTCGGTCTTCCGGCGGCGCATGCAGGTAGGCCCGGTCGTGCAACGCGTGCATCTGGTGGATGCGCACCCCGTCGAGCCGATCGACGCCATCCTCGAGGGCGTCGAGCACCAGGGTGGGCTCACCGTTGGCCAAGGGCACGATCACGTCGGCACCCTCGGGCAGGTGGTCGAACACCATCGCCGCGGGGCCCGGCGGCGGAAGCGTGGCCATGGCGCACCGTCTAGCCCACCCCGTCCTGCCCCCGGTAGGGGCGTGGGTCACATCGGCGGCACCAGAGGGGGTGAGGACCCCCGTGACGGGTGGACACGACACGGTCGGGTCTGCCCGGCCGGCGCGTCGCCCGTCGCCGGACGGCACGGCTGCCGAGCCAGCGGCGGTGGCGGGTGGACCTGACGATGTGCCCTCCGGAGCGCCTGATCGGCCTCGCCCGCACGGCCGAGGCCGCGGGCTGGGACGCGGTCGCCGTGCCGGATTCGGTCTTCTACCCCGAGGAGGTCTCGGGGTCGTACCCGTTCAGCGGCGACGGCGCCCGGTTCTGGGCGCCCGACACGCCCTTCGTGGATCCGCTGGTGGCCATCCCGGCCATGGCCGCAGCGACCGAGCGCATCGGCTTCGTCACCAACGTGCTCAAGACGCCGTTGCGCCACCCGCTGCTGGTGGCCAAGTCGGTGGGATCCACCGCGGCCATGTTCCCCGGGCGGATCACCCTGGGGGTCGGTCTGAGCTGGATGCCCGAGGAGTTCGCCTGGCTGGGCCAGGAGATGGCCACCCGGGGCCGGCGGCTCGACGAGCAGATCGAGGTGATCCGGGCGCTGCTGGCCGGCGCGGAAGCCACCGATCCCCGGCTGGCCTCGCCGC
>DAIMFV010000233.1:3232-5705 GCA_036724365.1 Acidimicrobiales bacterium
TGGGTCGAGCACCACGGCCGCCACTACGACTTCGACCGCCTGCGCATGGAACCCGCCCCCGGTCCGGGGGTGCCGATCGTGGTGGGTGGTCACAGCCCTCCGGCCATGGCCCGGGCCGCCCGCCTGGGCGACGGCTGGATCGGCGCGCAGGCGGACCGCGACACGCTCGCCACCCTGCTCACCGACGTGCACGCCGCGCTGGATGCCGCCGGTCGCGATCCCGCCGGGTTCACCACGGCCGCCACCCCGCTGGTGGCGGCCACGCCCGAGGCCATGGCCGACCTGGCCGGGCTCGGACTCACCGGGGTGATCACCATGCCCTGGTACTTCACCGGCGGCGACCCCAACGACCCCGGCCACCAGGACGAAGCGATCCACTGGTTCGCCGAGACCGTCATCGCCCCGCTGCGTGCGGGCTGACCACCCGACGTCGGAGGAGAAGCCGTGCCCGCCACCGAACCCCTGGACCTGCCGTTCCCCGACGAGAGCGACCGCTCGGCGCGTGCCGCGTCGCTCCGCTCGCGCGCCGCGGTGCAGGGCCGCGACCGCGATGGCTGGTTGGCGCTGTTCGCCACCGACGCGCTGGTGGCCGACCCCGTGGGCGAGTCGCCGCTCGACCCCACCGGCCTCGGCCATCGCGGCCCCGAGGCCCGGGCCCGGTTCTGGGACGACATCATCGCCCCCAACCCGATCCGCATGGACATCTGGTCGTCGGCCGCCGGTGGCGACGAGGTGGCCAACGTGATGACGATCACCACCACGTTCCCCGACGGCTCCGCGGCGGTGGTCGACGTGGTGGCCCTCTACCAGGTGGACGACCAGGGGAAGGTCACGAGCCTCCGAGCCTTCTGGCAGCTCGACCAGCTGAGGATGGAGCCGGCGCCGGGAGCCTGACGGCCGGGCTCCGTGGACGACCGGGGTGCGCCCGCCCTCGGACCGCGCTCGCGTCGAGCTGACGCCCTCCCGCCCCGCCCGCACACCCGATCAGGGGACGAAGCCGGCCTCGTAGGCCACGATGACCGCCCGGACGCGGTCGCGCACCCCCAGCTTGCTCAGGACCGAGGAGACGTGGGTCTTGGCGGTGGCCTCACCGACGCCGAGCTCTGCGGCGATCTCGGCGTTGGTGAGGCCGCGGCAAACGAGGCGGAGCACGTCCTTCTCCCGTTCGGTCAGACGGTCGATGCCTCCGACGCCCACATCGGACCGTGACGGCGCGGCGGCGAAGCGGGCCATCACCCGACCCACCACCGTCGGGTCGAGCACGCCGTCGCCGGCCGCCACCGTCTCCACCGCGGCCACCAGGGCTTCGGGGGTGGCGTTCTTGAGCAGGAACCCGGCGGCCCCGGCCCGCAGGGCACCGTCGACGTATTCGTCGTGGTCGAACGTGGTGAGCACCAGTACGCGCGCGGCTGGCTGGGAGGCAGCCAGCTCGGCCGTGGCCTCGATCCCGGTGCGGCCGGGCATGCGCACGTCCATCAGCACCACGTCGGGTGATGTGCGCGCCACTTCGGCCACCGCCTCGTCGGCCGTGGCCGCCTCGCCCACCACCTCGATGCCGTGAGCCGAGAGGATCTGGCGGAACGCCGCCCGCATGAGGGCCTGGTCGTCGACCACCACCACCCGGATCGCCGTCATCGGGCCGGCTCGCCGTCTCGCCGCAACCGCGCCGACACCAGCCAGCCACCGGTGGCGGTCGGCCCGTCGGTGAGCGAGCCGCCGAACAGCGCGGTGCGCTCGGCCATCCCGAGGCGGCCTCGACCGGGGCTCGCCCGTCCGGGCCGAGCCGGCCCGGGATCCTCCACCACGAGGTGGATCCAGGGACCGTCCTCGGTGAAGCGGACCTGGGCCCGGGCGGCCGCCGAGTGACGGGTGACGTTGGTGAGGCTCTCCTCGACCAGGCGGTAGCAGGTGAGGTCGAGGGCGGCACCGAGGCCGGCCGGCACCGTGCCGGTCACGGTGACGTCGAGACCGGTGGCCCGGAAGCCGGCCAGTAGACCGTCGAGGTCGGTGAGGCCCGGCTGCGGGTGGGATGCCGGGCCGCTCTCGTCGTCTCGCAGGGCGTCGAGCAGGTGGCGCATCTCGCCCACCGCGCGGCGGCTGGCCTCTTCGATCTGGCCGAGCGCCGCCCGGGCCGACTCCGGGTCACGATCGAGCGTGGTCCGAGCGGCGCCGGCCTGCACCCCGATCAGCGACACGTGGTGGGCGACGACGTCGTGGAGCTCACGGGCGATGTGGGCCCGCTCCTCCACCACGGCCCGCCGGGCCTGCTCGTCGCGCTCCTGCTCGGCGGCCTCGGCTCGACGCCGGGCCTCGTCGAGCTCGGCCCGTCGCGCCCGCGCCGCCACCCCGAGCGCCCACGGCAGACCGACGACCGCGGCGGCGGCGGCGACCGCCTGCGGCAGGGCCGCGCCGTCGTCGAGGCCGCCGGCGATGGACGCCACGGCGAACACGGACGGGAGCGGCGTGGCCCACC
>DAIMFV010000234.1:0-5704 GCA_036724365.1 Acidimicrobiales bacterium
GGGCCCCGGCCCCCCCCGTCACCCACACGGTCCCTGGGGCCCGGGGGGCCGAGCCGGTACCGGGCATCCGGGTCCACGCCGTGCGGATGCGGGGCATGGTGGCCCACCAGGAGGTGCTGCTCGGCACCACGGGTCAGACCCTCCAGATCCGCCACGACTCCTACGACCGCACCAGCTTCATGCCCGGTGTGGTCCTGGCCTGCAAGCGCATCGCCGACCACGCCGGGGTCACCATCGGCCTGGACCCGCTCATCGACCTCTGAGCCCGCCCCGGGACGGGCCCGGTCCGATAGGGTCCGGGGCCACGCGTGACGTTGGTCACCAGCGTGCGAAAGAGGTCGTGACCATGGGGTCGAAGCGGACGGCGGGTGGGTCTGGTGTCTGGCGGGTGGGGGCCGGGCGGCGGGTACGGCGGGTGGTGGCGGCGTGTCTGGTCGCTGGCGTGGCGGTGGGTGGTCTGGCGGCGTGCGAGCCACCGGTGGTGGTGCTGGACCTGACGGTGACCACGGCGGTGGACGGCAACGACGTGGCGCCGGGCAACGGGGTGTGTGAGGCCACGGCGGGCGCAGGTGACTGCACGCTGCGGGCGGCGATCACCGAGGCGAACGCAACGGCCGGCTACGACCTGATCACGATCGCGTCGGGGGTCGATCCGTTGTTGGCGGTGGCGGGGACGGGCGACGATGCCAACACCACCGGTGATCTGGACGTGGCCGGTGATGTGCGGATCGTGGGCAACGGGTCCACGGTCGATGCGGCCGGGTTGGATCGGGTCTTCGACGTCGTGTCGGGACGCGCCCGGCTCGAGGCGATGACCCTCACGGGTGGCATGGGCGCGGGCGCCGCGTTGCACTCGGTGGGTCACGTGGACCTGATCCGCGCCACGGTCACCGGGAACAGCCCCGGTAGCGAATCGGTGATCGACGTGTCGGGAAGCGCGGTGCTCGCCGACTCGGAGGTGGAGGACAACCCGACGACGTCCAACCTCGGTGAGGCCGTGCGGGTGTCGAGCTCGGGCGAGTTGGGTATCCACCGGTCGCTGGTGGATGCCGCGTCGGGGAGGGGGCTGCTGGCGGCGAGCTCCAGCCGGATGGTGGTGTTGGACAGCACCGTGCAGACCGGGATGCACACGGCGGTTCGTTCCGAGGGCTTCTCGGAGCGGTCCCGGCGGCGTCAACGTCGCGGCCGTGACGTTCCAGTCCCAGCTGACGATCGTCGGCTCGATCCTCGCCCACGACGCCGCGGCGCCCGGTGCGGCCCTGTGCTCGGGGGCGGTGACGTCGGGAGGCTGGAGCGTGTCATCGCACGTGTGCGACGCGCTGGTGGCCACGGGTGATGTGCAGTCGGTGCCGGTGCTGCTGCACCCCTTGGCGGACAATGGAGGCGCGACGCGTTCGATGCTGCCGTACCCGGGTTCGCCGGTGTTGGATCGGATTCCGCCGGGCACGCCGTTCCTGTGTGAGGCAGGGAGTACGGATCAGCGGGGAACGGTCCGTCCGGTCGGAGGGGGTTGCGATTCAGGCGCCGTGGAGGGCAGCGCGGGCTCGATCCGTGTGCTGGACCCGGTGGTGGACACCGCGGGGGACCAACCCGATGCGGCCCCGGGCGACGGGGTGTGCGCCACCGCTGGCGGCGGCTGCACGCTGCGGGCCGCGGCGCAGGAGATCAACGCACTCAACCCGGGGCTGTCGACCGTCGAGCACATCATCACGATCGCGCCGGGGATCCATCCCACGTTGTCCATTCCCGGGACGAACGAGGATCTCGGTGCCACGGGCGACGTCGACGTGCGCGTCCCAGTGGTGATCGAGGGCGGGGGGGCGGTGCTCGACGGCGCAGGCCTGGACCGAGTGCTGGACTTCCACGGTCCCGTGGCCGTGCTGCGGGGACTGACCGTCACCGGCGGGTATGCGGCGGGCTCGGCCCGCGACGGCGAGGGCGGGGGCGTCCGCGCCGTCGACGCGACAGCTGTCGAGGTCGAGGACGTCGCGTTCCACGCCAACACCGCAGAGACCGGCGGTGGCGGCCTGAGTGGTCTGCGCGTGGCGGTGACGAACTCGACGTTCACCGACAATGCGGGCGGCCTCTACGGCGGGGGCCTCATGGGCGACGCCCCGACCCCTGCCGCTCCGGTCACGGTGACGGGAAGCACCTTCAGCGACAACACCGCCCAGTACGGAGGCGGGCTGTACCTGGGGCACGGCACCGTCACCCGGTCGCTGATCACGGGCAACCAGGCGTCCGTCGACGGGGGTGGGATCGCCGGCGCCCTAGGTGTCGTGACGGTGGTGTCGTCGACGCTGTCGGGGAACAGCGCAGCGGGAACCGGGTCGGCGATCTGGTCACCCGGGCTGTTCGCCCCAGGCACGGTGCTGGTGGGGAGCACGATCGTGGGGAACATGGGCGCGGCTGCGATCCTGACCTATGTGACGGTCTGTCCGCGGGGCTGCTTCTCCTATGAGACCACGGTGATGCGGGGGACCGTGGTGGTCGGCGGGGGTGGGGCGGCCGCGTGCAGCGCGCCGGTCACGGCCTCGTCGTTCAACCTGGCGCCCGACGGGTCGTGCGGGGCGACGCTGCCGGGCGACCCGCTGTTGGGGCCGTTGGCGGACAACGGTGGGCCCACGGCCACGCACCTGCCGGGTGCGGGATCGGGGGCGATCGACGCCATCCCGGTGGGCACGGCCGATAGCTGCGACGGCAGCGTCGCCACCGACCAGCGGGGGGTGGCCCGCCCCGTGGGCACGGCGTGCGACGTGGGGGCGGTGGAGCAGTAGGTCAGGCAGCAGGTGGTCAGCCGTCGGCGGTGGGTCCGGCGGGGAGGAGCGTGGCCACCGCCTCTCGGACCGCCTTTGCTGCCTCCGACGGGTCGAGGCCGCCGGCGCCCCGCAACACGTCCCAGGCCTCGCCGCTCACGACCAGGTCGACCACGGCCGCTCGACGGGCGCGCTCGGCGCGGCCGATGCCGGCCAGCTCGGTGGCGAAGACCCGGCGGATCTGATCGGCCGAGGCCCGGCGGGCCGCGGCCCGGGCCTCGGCCAACGCCGGCGACCGCTCGGCGTGGATGGCGGCAGAGCGGCGTAGCGGGCCGATCTCCTCGTTGATGCGGGCGCGCTGGCGCACGAGGTCGTCGATCCGCACGGTGAGCGGGGCCTCCGGATCGATCGGCCACAACATCGTGAGCACGCGTCCGGTCGCACGTTCCGCCACGGCGAGGTGGAGGTCGTCGACGCTGGCGAAGTGCACGTACACGGACCGGAGCGAGATGCCGGCCCGGGCTGCGATGTCCCCGGCCGACGGCGTGAGGTCGCCCTCCTCGATCAGGGCTTCGAGCGCCCGGACTACCGCGTTCCGGGTCCGCTCGGACTTGGCGGTGGGTGTGGGGCGAGGAGCAGCCACGGGTGCAGCCTAGGCGACTTGACACAGAATTGCATGGGGTGTGCAATTTCTCGCATGGCCGCCTCCTCCCACCGTGTCCGCTCCGTCCTGCTGGCTTGCGCAGCCGTGGTGCTGGCGGGCTGCAACCTCTACGCGCCGTCGTGGTCGAGCATCCACGGCGACGGCGGCAACCGGGACTACTCGCCGGTGGTCGGCGCCCGAGCCCTGGACCCGGCGTGGACGCGGGCATTCGAGGGCCTGATCAACGTCGGGGCCACGGTCGACCCGAACGGGCGCGCCTACCTGACCACGTCGAGCGGCGCCTGCCACCTGCACGTGCTCGACCTGGCCACCGGCCAGACCGAGTGGTGTTCCGGCGCCGTGAACGGCACCGCGGTGATCTCCTCGGCCCTCATCGACCGGGACGGTCGGATCTTCCTGGCGGACGACACCGCCATGCACGCCTTCGCCCCCGACGGCACCATCCTGTGGGAGACCCCGATCGTGGGCGCCCCGCTGTCGGCCCAGTTCACCCCGAACGGCCGGGTGGTGTTCATCACCAACGTGGGCACGATCTACGTGCTCCACCGGGAGGACGGCAGTGCGGTGCTGCCGCCGTACGAACTGATCCCTGGGGCCACCTACACGCCCGGGACCGGCGCGCTCCAGGCCTGCGCCCGGGGCACCGCCGCCTGCCCGAGCGCCAACACACCGAGCATCGACCTGGACACCGGTCGTCTGACCTTCACCTTCTGGGCCCCGGGTGCCACCCAGGCCGGTGTACGCGCGGTGCAGATCAGCGAGACCCCGGTGCCCCACATCACGCCGCTCTGGACCAACGACTCGCTTCCCGGCGGCAGCGCCTCGAGCCCCACGCTCTCCGACGACGGCACCCGGATCTACGTGACCGACAACGTCGGGGCCCTGCATGCCCTCGACGCAGCCACCGGCACCTCCGCATGGTCCATCACCATCGGCTACGCCGCCGGCGGCAGCGTCTCGCTCTCGCCCGCACGCACGGTGATGCCGGCGGGCGGCGGCACCAGCCCGCTGCTGGCCGTCGCCGACCGGGGCGACCACGGCGAGCTGTTGTGGTCTCGCCCGGACCTCGTGAACCGGGGCATCCCCACCCAGGTGGCGGGCGGCACGTCGTACGCCACCGTCCAGGCGCCGAACGGGGCCGCTGACCTGGTGGTGGTCGACACCGCCACGGGCGCCGAACTGGATCGCCACCGCCTGCCCGGCACCCCGTACTTCACGGTCGGGACCACGGTGGCGCCTGACGGAACCGTGCTGGTGCCCACGATCACCGGTGACCTGCACGCCTACCGGCCCGCAGCCGCCTGATCAGCCGGCCCGCAGCAGCCTGATCAGGGGGCGCCGTCCGCGTCCCGGCCATCGTGGGGGTCCGGTTCACCGGGAGCAGCCGGATCGCCGGGGGTGCCGGGGGTGCCGGGGGTGCCGGCCTCATGCTCGTGGGCCAGTTCGGCCTCGTACTCCTCGATCTCGTCGTCGAGGCGGAGCAGGTCCTCGATGTCTTCACGGCCGCCCTTGCGGTCGTTCCAGATCGTGTAGCCCACCAGCACGAACGAGAGTGCCAACAGCGGCCAGCGGTACTCGTCGATGAAGCCCCGCACCGAGGACAGTTGCCCTTCGAAGGCGCTCGAGAACAGGCGCACCAGCACCAGGCGCACCACCGTGCCGATGGCGTTGGCCGCGAGGAACGCACCCCAGGTCATGCCCGCGGCGCCGGCGAACAGGCACACCGGGTTGTTGGGGGCGATGGCCACCACCAGCAGGCGGGCCTTGTCGAACCACTGCTCCAGCTGGCGCAGGATGGCGCCGTAGCTGGGAGCGGTGCGTTCCATCCAGCGGATGGCGCCGTCGCCGTACCACCGGCCGATCAGGAAGAACAGCGGGTCGGGCCCGATCAGGCGCAGGAACCCGACCACGTAGAACTCGAGGGCACCGAGCTCGCCGGACGCCAGCGCCAGGTTGCGGTTCTGGGCGTTGAGGGCGATGAACAGCAGCGGCCGTTCGTTGACCAGGACCGACAGGAACAGGTTGCCGACGTAGGACGCCACCACGAAGGCGATGAGCGTGCCCACGGCCAGGTTCCGGACGGTGGCGTTCGGCGGGCCGGGGTGGGCGCGAACCGGGTGGGCCAGCTCGGTGTCGGCAGGGTCGGCGGCGTCCAAGGCGCCCAAGTGTGACAGGTCCCGGCCCCCGACCCGGCCCCGACTCCGGGCCGCTAGGTTCGGTCGTCCAGCCGGTCCGAACGGCCGCGCCGGCATCACTCCAGACACCGCACCAGAACCGCACCAGA
>DAIMFV010000235.1:0-5685 GCA_036724365.1 Acidimicrobiales bacterium
GCCTCCGTAGTTGAAGGCGATGGTGGAGGTGAGGCCGGTGTGGGTGCGGGTCGTGTCGGTGGCCCACTCCGTGCGGCGCAACCCCCCGGGGGGAACCCGCCAGTCCCGGCGGCCGATGAAGCGGATCCGTACGTTGCGTTCGTTGAGGTCCTCGGCGTGGCGTTCGAGGATGCCCTTGTTGAACCCCATCAGGTACCGGACCTCGTCGGGCGGCCGCTTCCAGTTCTCGGTGGAGAACGCGTAGACGGTGAACCAGTCGAGCCCCAGCTCGATGGCACCGTCGACCGCGTCGAACAGGGCTTCCTCACCGGCGGCGTGGCCCTCGGTGCGCTTGAGCCCGCGCCGGGTGGCCCACCGGCCGTTGCCGTCCATGACCGCCGCCACGTGTCGGGGGATCCGGTTGGGGTCGATGCCGGTCAGGTCCACGACCACCCAACCTACCGGTCACCGAGAAGCCCTCCGGTGCACGGCTACCCTCGCCCGGATGCCCTCCGCCGAGCGAACCGTGGCCGCCCTGGCCCGGTTGGCCCAGGCCTCACCCGGCGGCGAGCGACGCGAACCCCAGGAACAGATGACGGTGGCGGTGGCGGCCGCCATCGACAAGAAGCGCCACCTGCTCGCCCAGGCCGGAACCGGCACCGGCAAGAGCTGGGCCTACCTCGTGCCCGCCATCCTCTCGGGCCGGCGGACGGTGGTGGCCACCGCCACCAAGGCCCTGCAGGACCAGCTCGCCGGCAAGGACCTGCCGTTCCTCGCCGAACACCTCGGGCACCCGTTCGAGTTCGCCGTGCTCAAGGGCCGGTCCAACTACGTGTGCCGCCAACGCCTCCACGAGATCGACGGGGCGGGCCAGCTCGCCCTCGACGGCCTGGCGGCCCGGGCGTCGCCCACCGAGCTGGCCTCGCTCGCCGCGTGGGCGGAGACCTCCCCCACCGGCGACCGCGCCGAGCTCCCCACCGAACCCTCGCCACAGGCCTGGGCCGCCGTGAGCGTGTCGGCCGTCGAATGCCCCGGCGCCCGCCGCTGCCCGAAGGGCGAGACCTGTTTCGCCGAGGATTCGCGGCGTCGAGCCGGCGAGGCCGACGTGGTGGTGGTGAACCTGCACCTGCTCGGCCTCGATCTCGCCACCGACGGCGCCGTGCTCCCCGAGCACGACGTGGTGGTGGTCGACGAGGCCCACCAGCTCGAGGACATCGTGTCGGACACCTGCGGCTTCGAGCTGTCCGCCGGACGCTTCCAGAACCTGGCCCGCTCGGTGCGGGCGATCCTCGACGACCCGGCCGCCGTCGACGACGTGGAGACCTCGGGCACCCTGCTGGCCACCGTGCTCGGCCACCACGTCGATCGCCGCCTGCGCGGTGCGCTCGACCCCGACCTGGCCGACGCCCTGGCTCTGGTGCGGTCCCGCCTCGACCGGGTGGCCGCCGCCCTGCGGGCCGTGCCCGACGACGGACCCGCCGACACGGTCGCCCGCAAGGCCCGCGCCACCCAACTGACCGGACACCTGCAGGTGGACGTGAGCGCCGCCGGCGAGGTGCGGGAGGGCACGGTGGCCTGGGTGGAGGGGCCCGAGCACAACCCGCGCCTGCGGGTGGCGCCGATCGACGTGGCCGAGGTGCTGCGTGAAGGACTCTGGGGTCGCGGCACCGTCGTGCTCACCAGCGCCACCCTGCCGGCCGGCCTGGCCGCCGGCCTCGGTCTGGCCGCCGACGACCACGGCGAGATCGACGTGGGCAGCCCCTTCGACTACGCCCACCACGGCCTGCTCTACTGCGCCGCCCACCTGCCCGACCCCCGCCAGCCCGGGTTCGACCCCGCCGTGCACGACGAACTGGCCGCCCTCATCGGCGCCGCCGGCGGCCGCACCCTCGCCCTGTTCACGTCCTACCGGGCCATGGACGCCGCGGTCGACGCCCTCCGGGCGCGGCTCGACACCCCGGTGTTGAGCCAACGGGACCTGCCCAAGCCGGCGCTGGTCGAAGCGTTCCGGTCCGACGAGTCGGCCAGCCTGTTCGCCACCCTCGGGTTCTGGCAGGGCATCGACGTGCCCGGCCGCACGCTCTCACTGGTCACCATCGACCGCCTCCCGTTCCCCCGCCCCGACGAGCCGCTGTTGCAGGCCCGACGCGAGCAGGCCCGGGCCGACGCCTTCCGCCTGATCGACCTGCCGCGCACGGCGATGATGCTGGCCCAGGGCACGGGTCGCCTGATCCGGTCGGCCGACGCCCGCGGCGTGGTGGCCGTGTTCGACCCCCGCCTCGCCACCGCCAAGCGCTACCGCTGGGACCTGATCCGCGGCCTCCCCCCGTTCCCCCGCACCAAGGACCGCGCCGAGGCCGAGCAGTTCCTCCGCCGGCTCACCGGCGACGAACCAACTCAGGACCTGAGCGGATAGGTCGCCCGTCGTCGCATCGATGGTGGTTGGACCTCGGCTGGCGCCTCGGTGTACCCACCGTGCTTGTCTGGTCGGCTCGCCTATCGGCTCGCCTCCTCAGTAGCCGAGGCGCTCCAGGGCCTTGGGGCGGCGCTGCCAATCCTTGTCGACCTTGACGAACAGCTCCAGGTAGGCGCCCGGCGGCAGCTGCGCGCGCACCGCGATCCCGACCGCCTTGAGCACCGCGCCCTTCTTGCCGATCACGATGCCCTTCTGGGAGTCTCGCTCCACCAGGATCTCGCACCGGATGCGCGGCCAGTCCCACTCCGTGACCCGGGTGGCCACCGAGTGCGGTACCTCGTCGCGCGTCACGGCCAACAGCTGCTCGCGGACCAGCTCGGCCACCCAGAACGCCTCGGGCACGTCGGTGACCATGTCGTCGGGGTAGTACGCCGGGCCCTCGGGGAGCCGGGCGATGATCGTGTCGACCAGCTCGGGCACGCCGGCGCCGGTGCGGGCCGACACCGGGAAGTACTCATCGCCCCCGGCCAGTTGCTCGGCCGCTGCGGTGAGCTGGCGGAGCACGTCGTTCGGCGGCGCGAGGTCGGTCTTGTTCACCACGATGATGGCGTCGGCGGGGACCCGTTCGGCCACCCACTGGTCGCCCCGACCGATGGGGGCGGTGGCGTCGACCACCAGACACACCACGTCGACGTCGCCGATGGACCCGGTGGCGGTGTTGTTCAGCCGTTCGCCAAGAAGGGTGCGGGGCTTGTGGATGCCGGGCGTGTCCACGAACACCACCTGGGCGTCGGGTCGGGTCAGCACCCCCCGCACCTGGGTGCGGGTGGTCTGGGGCTTGTCGGACACGATGGTGACCTTCTGGCCCAGGATCTGGTTCAACAACGTCGACTTGCCCACGTTGGGTCGCCCCACGAGGGTCACGAAGCCCGACTTCACGATCGCACCAGCGACGCGGTCATCCGTCGACCCGGCGGGCAGCCTCGGGTTCGCGCTCGGCTCGTTCCCGGTCGCCCCGCTCCCGGTCGGCGCGTTCCCGCCCGGCCCGTTCACGGTCGCCCCGCTCCCGCCGCTCGGCCCGCGTCTCGCTGCCGTCTCCCGCAGCCACCGCGGGGTCGACCGGCACCGTCTCGATGCGCACCCGCATGATCCGGCGACCCTGCACCCGCTCGACCACCAGGCGGCTGCCCTCCACCTCGGCCACGTCGCCCACGGTGGCGAGTCGGCCGAGTTGGGCCAGGACGAGCCCGCTCACGGTGTCGAACTCCCCCTCGGGCAGTTCGTAATCGAGCAGGTCGTTGGCATCGTCGATGCTGAGGCTGCCGCTGACCCGGACCCCACCGCCAGGCACCGGCTCCACGCGGGCGTCTTCGGTGTCGAACTCGTCGACGATCTCGCCGACCAGTTCCTCGATGAGGTCCTCGAGGGTCACCAGACCGGCCGTGCCGCCGTACTCGTCGATCACCAGGGCCATGTGGAACTGCTCGGCCTGCATCTCGCGGAGCAGTTCGGACACCGGCTTGGTCTCGGGGACGGCCCGCGCCGGGCGGACCAGGTTGGCCACCGGCTCGTCTTCGCGCCCGTCGCGCTCGGCCCGCATGAGGTCCTTGGCGAAGACCAGCCCGATGATGTCGTCGATGCCCTCGCCCAGCACCGGCACCCGGCTGAACCCGTTGAGGAGCACCACCTCCATGACGTCGGCCACCCGGAAGTCGTGCGACACGGTGACCATGTCGGGGCGGGGCACCATGACCTCGCGCACCACGGTGTCACCGAACTCGATGATCGACTCGATGAGCCGGCGTTCCTCGTGCTCGATGGTCGAGGCCTCGGCGGCCTCGGCCGCCACCGCCAGGAGCTCCTCCTCGGAGACGAAGGGGCCCTCCTTCAGTCCCTTGCCCGGCAGGATCACGTTGGTCAGCCCGATCAGCGCCCGGGCGATGACGCGCAACGGCCAGAAGTCGACCAGCAGCTTCACCGGACCGGCCGACGCCAGCGCGGCGCGCTCGGTGTTCTGGATGGCCCAGGTCTTGGGGGCGGCCTCGGCCAGCACGAACATCACGACCACGTTGAAGAACGTGCCGACGGCCACGCCGAGCCCGCCGAACAGCCGGTTGGCGAGCACGCCGGTGAGGGTGGCCTGCACGATCTGGCTGACCAGCACCACCAACAGGAACGCGTTGATCCACCGATCGGGGGCCGCGACCAGCTCCGACAGGGCCCGGGCCCCACGCCGCTTGGACTCCACCAGGCCGGATGCCTTGGCCCGGGTGGTGCGCATGATGGCGGTCTCGGCCACCGCCGTGAGCACGGCCACCAGCATCAGCGCCACGATGGCGATGGCGAGCCAGACGTCGACCGGAGCGAGCTCCACCGCCAGCACGGGAGCCCTCATCGGGCCCGTCCGTGACGGCGGCGGCTACTGGAAGGTTCGCCGGAAGCCTCGGCCCGGTCCGAGCCGGGCCCGGCGCTCCCCGACCCACCCGGATCGGGCCCACTCCCCGGCATCGGGACGTCGGCGCTCACGGGGCACTCGGGGCGAATCGGTCGAGCAACTCGCGCTCGCGGGCCTGCATCTGCTGGGTCTCCTCCGGCGTGGCGTGGTCCCAGCCCAGCACATGCAGGATGCCGTGCACCACCAGGAGGGCGATCTCGTCGTCGTAGGTGCCGGCGTGGGTGGGGGCGTTGCGGGCCGCCACGGCCGGGCAGATCACCACGTCGCCGAGCAGCAGCGGGACGTCGGTGAACGGGTCGCGGTCGGGGCCGCTGGTGGAACCGTCGGGTGACCGACCCACCCCGACCTCCTCGTCGTCGATGGGGAACGCGAGCACGTCGGTGGGGCCGCGCTGACCCATGAAGGTGTTGTTGAGGTCGGTGATGGTGGCCTCGTCGACGAACAGCAGGGCCAGTTCGGCCTCGCCCGACACGCCCTCGGCCTCGAGCACGCCGCGGGCCAACGCCTCCCAGCGGACCACGTCGACGGCACCGGCGGACTGCTCGTCGGCCACGAGGACCTCGAGGTCGCCCTCGTCGGCCCGACGCCGACGGGACGCCCGGGGGGTGGGGGGCCGGATCACGAGGTACCTGACCCCGCCCCGGGGGCGGGCCCGGCCGACCGGTTGGTGGCCTCGGCGCCGGCGGCATCGCGTTCGTAGGCGTCGACGATGTCGGCCACGATCTTGTGGCGCACCACGTCGCGCCCCGTGAGCCGCACGAACTCGAGGCCGTCGATGTCGCCCAGCACCCGCTCGAGGCCGGCCAGGCCGGAGCGCCCGCCGGCCACGTCGACC
>DAIMFV010000236.1:0-5663 GCA_036724365.1 Acidimicrobiales bacterium
CCGAGGAGATCGAGCACAAGTCGAACACCTACGACGTGTTCGAGGCCACCGACGGATCGCGCCTCCGGTACGCGCTGGCGGCGGTGGTCGGCCTCCTCACCATCGCCACGTTCACCTTCCTGGGGGCGCTGGTGCAGCTCTGGAGCGCGAAGCGCCTCCGGTACCCGATCACCTGGTACCGCATCGGAAAGCTGTCGGTGTCAATGGCCTTCGTGCTGGTGCCGACGCTGGTCCTCTCGTCGCTCCCCGGTCACCACCCCCGGGACTTCACCGACCCGATCTACCTGCCCCAGTGGCTGCAGCAGTACGACCCCGCCACCGGCACCATGCCCCTGTGGGGGTCGGTCCCCGAGTAGACCAGACCCGACCAGACCCGACCAGACCCGACCACCCGACCAGACCGGCCGGCTCGGTCCGACGCCTCTCCCCATCTCCCCAGCCGGCACCGACCGGTGGCCCGGGCCGTTCGGCCCTGGTGAATCGGAATGCGGGTCGGGGTTCTCGGGGTGGGCGTCGGTATGGCTGGAGCGGTGCGGTGCGGCCGACGATCTAGCTCCCATGGAGGGAGAGGGAACGGCTCTGGCCCTGGTGCCGGTGTACGTGGGGGGTCTGGACCCCACCATGGCCCGCTCGGTCGCGGCCTACCTAGAGACCCGCCAGTCCGAGCGGTTCTCGGTGACCGACCGGGCCGCGGCCGCAATCCTCCTGGTCGACATCGACCAGCCCGGCGCCGCCGACGAGGCCGCCGGCTCCCGAAACGACCAGATCGTGGTCGGCGTCGGTTTCGGCCGCACACCCGATGCGGTGCCGTGCCGCCACTACGTCCAGAAGCCGCTCACCGGCAACGTGCTCCTCGACGCGCTCTCCGACGTGGTGCCCCTGCTGGGCTCGTCGCCGTCGAGCGCGACGCCGACGCGTCGCACGGCCGTGGGACGGGCCAGCCACGCCCGTGACGTCTTCACCACCGGTCGGCCCTACCTGCCGCAGTCTCGGCGGGACACATCCCCCGATCGCGACCAGGACCGACCGCAGCGCGCCCTCGCGGACCGCGTCGCGTCCGTTCGTGCCGTGCACCTCCCGACCAGGATGACGGACGTGGTCGATGCCAGCGGGCCTTCCACCGCGGCCGAGCGTCTGGCCGGCCGACTCGACGTCGAAGCCGTCCCCGTGCGCGACCACGGCGACCTGAGCGACCCGGCCGTGCTGGCGTCGTTCCGCTACGACTCGGAGGCCCACCTCGACGGCCTGCTGCGGCGAGCGGTGCGAGACGGCGGGAACCGGCACTGGGAACTGCGGGGCCCCATGCTCTCGGTGCTGGCCGACCCGGCCGAGTCCACCTTGTGGGTGTCAGGGGGTGACACCGTCCTTCGCGCCCTGTGTGCCCAGCCCGCTGGCGACCCATGGTCGCTCGAGATCCACCGCCAGCCACCCAGTCCGGCCGGTCGGCGCCGCGCCACCGTGGAGTCGCTGCTGTGGAACACCGCCGTGTGGTCGTCCCAGGGCCGGATCCCCGTCACCATGGATCCCGACGTGGCGGTGGCGGTGCGGGCCTGGCCCGATCTCACGAGGTGCGTGCTCACGCCGTCGGTGTTGGCCGTGACCGCGCTGCTCGCCGCCGGTCCGCAGCGACCGGCCGACGTCTCGACCCTGCTCGCCATCCCCCGGTCCCACGCCTTCGTGGTCCTTGCCGCCCTCGATGCCTCCGGACTGCTCGAGGGAGCCGCCGAGCCGGCAGCCACCCCACCCGAACCGCCCACCGTCCACGCCGAGCGGGGACTTCTCCGCCGGTTCCTCGCCAGGTTGCGTGACGCATGACCGTGCAGCACTACAAGGTCCTCTTCACCGGGCCCGTGGGGGCGGGCAAGACCACCGCCATCCGGTCCATCAGCGACGGACTACCGATGATGACCGACGTCCGGGCCACCGATGAGACTCGGGACCGCAAGCCCCAGACGACCGTGGCCATGGACTACGGCGTCATCCGCCTCGGCCGTTCGGAGGTGGTGCACCTCTACGGCACACCGGGCCAGGAGCGCTTCGACTTCATGTGGGAGATCCTCCAGGAAGGGGCGCTCGGCCTGGTCCTGCTGGTGGACAACGCCCGACCGGACCCCCTTGGCGACATGGGTCGGTTCCTCGACGCCTACGACACCTTCATCCGGACCACGGGTGTGGTCGTGGGCATCACCCGCACCGACGTGCGGGCCCTCCCCGCCCGCCAGGAGTACCTGGACCTGCTGCTCGCCCGGGACCTGCGCTGTCCCACCTTCACCGTCGACGCCCGTTCGCCAGCAGACGTGTCTCTATTGGTGCGCAGCCTCCTGTACTGCCTCGATCCCCAGGTGCAGGCATCGTGAGCGGCACCGACCTCCTGACCCTGGTGCCCGGCCTGTACCTGGCCCCGACGGGCGCGGGCGCCCTGCACGCCGTCACCAGCGCGGAGGACCGGCCGGTGGAACGACTGCTGCGCCTCCTGCTCCGGGCACCGGACCCCGTGAGCACCGACCGCGCCGCCGACCTGTGGACGCACACCGGCCTCCACGACCCCGCCGCCCTGGCCGCCGTGGTGGCCGAGGCTCAAGACGCCGGGTGGCTCGAGGGCCGCACCCGACCGCCCGCAGTGCCCACCGGTCCGCTCGGGGTGGAGTTGCCAGCGCTGCTGTCGCCCCTCTCCGAGGACGGCGACGCCGCCCTCGTGGACGATCAGGGCTTCACCCTCTCGTCGGTGGGGTTCGGCCCCGAAGCGGTGGACGAGTTGTCGATCCTGGCCGCCGAGGTGGTCCGGCTCCAGCAGCGCCGCACCACCAGCGCCGCCGCCACCACACCCGTCACCGGCTGGGGACTCATCGACCACCGGGGTGCACCGTCGGTGGCCCTCTACCCCATCGCCATCGGGGGCCAGTCGTTCGTGCTGATCGTCGGGGGCCTACCCCGACTGGCTCAGGAGGCGTTCGTGGCACTCGTCACCGCTCTGAGCCGGCGCTACGGCGCCCCCGCCGACGGACCCCACCTGACGCGAACCTCCCCTCCCCCCCACTGACCAGACGAACCACGACCACAACCCATCCCACAGGAGACGGACACCATGCGCGAAGACGTCCTCGGCGGCACCCTCGCCGAGCTCAACAGCACCTCGGCCGACATCGAGGCCTCGGCGGTCATCTCGACCGACGGCCTGATGATGGCGGCCATGCTCCCCCAAGGCCTCGACCAGGATCGGGTGGGCGCCATGTCAGCCGCGATCTTGTCGCTCGGCGACCGCACCTCGGCCGAGCTGGGCCGCGGATCGCTCGAACAGGTGCTGATCCGCGGCGACCGCGGCTACGTCCTGATGACCCACGCCGGCGAGGAGGCCGTGCTCACGGTGCTGGCAACGCCCGATGCCAAGCTCGGGCTGATCTTCCTCGACGTGAAGCGGGCGGCCGCGGCCATCTCCAAGGTCATCTGAGCGGAGGAGGCACCGTGCTGACCGATATGGACCCCGGCGACGTGGTCGGAGACCACGTCGCCCACGACCTCACCTTCCACGACGGCACCACGCGCCGGGTCTACGTGACCGAGGTCGAGACCCCCTACCCGGACGGGAAGCTGATCGTCTCCCGCACCGACCCCGCCGGCGTGATCACCATGGTGAACCAGTCCTTCGTGGAGATGTCGGGCTACACCGAAGCGGAGCTCCTCGGGGCCCCCCACCACATCCTGCGCCACCCGTTCATGCCCTCCGCCGCCTTCAAGGACCTGTGGGACACCGTCGGCACCGGCAGCAAGTGGCACGGCTACGTCAAGAACCTCCGGCGTGACGGCGGTTTCTACTGGGTGTACGCCACGGTCATCCCCAACGTGCGCAACGGCGAGATCGTGGGGTACACCTCGGTGCGCCGCAAGCCGTCGCCGACCAAGGTGGCCGCGTGCATCGCGCTCTACCCCACGATGCACGAGGGCGGTGCGTCATGACCTTCACCTTCACGGTCTCGCCGGACTTCCCGCCCGACCACATCGCCGGGTGGTACGTGCTCAACACGGTGCTCCAGCGGCGCCTGGGCGAGCAGATCCACCTGGAGCTCCACGACAGCTTCGACCAGCAGCGGGCCGCCATCGCCGCTGACACCATCGACCTGATCTACGCGAACCCGTTCGACGCCGCCGTCCTGGTGCGCGAGCGCGGCTTCCAGGCCGTGGCCCGCCCCGAGGGCGTGCAGGACGAGGCCGTCCTGGTGGTGCCCACCGGCTCCCCTGTGACCGAGGTCGAAGACCTCCAGACGGGATGCCGGGTGGCCTGCACCGACGACCCCGACGTCCGCATGATCGGGATGATCATGCTGGAACCCGCCGACCTGGACCGCTCGACCGTGGTCCTGTCCGAACGGCCCACCTACGTCCTGGTGG
The DNA here is from genome assembly GCA_036724365.1 of Acidimicrobiales bacterium. GTDB lineage: Bacteria > Actinomycetota > Acidimicrobiia > Acidimicrobiales > Iamiaceae > Aquihabitans. The sequence continues at coordinate 4,387 of DAIMFV010000236.1, forward strand.
CCAAGGCGTTGCTGTCGGACCAAGCCGACGTCGGCATCTTCCTGGCCGACGCGTTCGACGGCCTGTCGGGCGTCACCCGCTCGGGGCTGCGACCCCTGGTCACCAGCCAGATCGGTGTGATCAGCCACCTGCTGATGGTGGGTCCCCGCCTGGCCCACCTGGCCGATCCGATCCGGGACCTCCTGGTCGCCCTCGGCACCGACCCCACCGAGCGCCGCATCTGCGAGGGTCTCGGGTTCAGCGGGTGGCGCAGCGTCGACCCCGAGGAGACCGAGTTCATGATCGACCTGATGGACACCCTGCTGGCCGATTGAGCATGCCGGCGGCCCGCACTGGACCCGCCCACGAGTACGACGAGGAGACGCCCATGGACCTGCACAAGCTCCAAGCCGAGATCCGGGCCGAGATGGTGCCCACCAGCCTGCTCAGCGCCCGCGACACCGCCACCCTCGCCGAGCACGCCGAGTTCCTGCTCGGGATCGAGGACGCCTTGGTCACCAGCTTCTACGACACCCTCTACGCCCACGAACCCACCGCCTCGGTGTTCGCCTTCGGTGAGCGGCTCCACCGCGAGCAGACACTGCGGATGTGGTGGAGGCGGACCGTGGGCGAGCCGCTCGACGACGGCTACTGGTCGTGGATGGGCCTGGTGGGCGTGATCCACATCCGTCGAGGTGTCCGAAACCCGATGATGATGTCGATGATGACCCACGTACAGGAGATGGTGGGCGAGGCGGCCGGCGCGGCGGGGATGGATCCGGCCGCGGTGGAGGACCTGCGAAGGGCGTTCGCCCACCTGAGCCAGACGGCCTCGGCGGTCATCTCCGAGTCCTACACGCAGTCCTACATCGGCGCCCTCCAGGCCCTCGGGGGTCTTCAGCCCAGGCTGCTGGCCAACATGCTCTCCATCGAGATCCAGGCCATCGAGGACGCCGGCCGGGCGTCACTGGGCTGAGGCACGACCGTGAGCGCCGACGACGAGCCCCGGTCAGTCCTGGCCGGCCACGCCCTGCCCGACCACGACCAGGAGGGCCCCCACCCCGTCCTGACCGTGGCCCGCAGACCCGGTGACCTCGACGGGCACCGGCGACGACTCGGCGCGGCCACCACCGCTGACCAACGATGGTCGGCCCTGGTGGACCTGTTCATCGCGTCATCCCCTGACGACGGCGCGCCTCGCCGCCAGGCGCTCGACGCCTCGGTCGGCGATCTGTCCCCTGAGCGGATCGCGTTCTTGCGGAGGGCGGTGGCCGACGGGCTCCGACCGGAGGCGCCCG
>DAIMFV010000237.1:0-5647 GCA_036724365.1 Acidimicrobiales bacterium
CCGCGCCGGGCCCGGCACGGTCCAACCGTGGCGGTGCTCAGGTGGGCGAGGCCAGGCGGGGGCCGTGGTGGGCCACGCCGCTGGGTACCGGCCGGCCGACCAGGTCCTCGACCAGGAGGGCGGCGGCCACCAGGTCGTCGATGTCGATGCCGGTGGTCACCCCCAGGTCGTCGAGGGTGGCCACCAGCGTCTCGGTGGCGAGGTTGCCGCCGGCACCGTGGGCGAACGGCGAGCCGCCCAGCCCGCCCACCGCGGTGTCGAAGCGGGTGATGCCCCGCTCCAGGGCCGTGAGGGCGTTGGCCAGGGCGGTGCCCCGGGTGTCGTGGAGGTGGAGGCCCACGGTGGCCCGCCAGGGTTCGGATCCGGCCGAACCGGCTCCGGCTCCGAGTCCGAGGACGTCCACCAGGTCGTGGATCCGACGGGGGGTGGCCATGCCGGTGGTGTCGGCGAAGGTGACGGCCGAGACCCCCTGGTGCGCGAGGCGGCTGGCCAGGGCCACCACCTCGGCCGGATCGGCGTCGCCCTCGTAGGGCGACCCGAACGAGCACGAGATCACGGCGTCGACCGGGATCCCCGCCGGCCCGGCCAGGGCGGCGATCTCGGCGATGGCGGCCTCGGACTGCTCCACCGTCATCTTCACGTTGCGCTCGTTGTAGGTGGGCGAGAACGAGATGGTGACCGTGAGCTCGTCGACGCCGGCCTCCAGCGCCAGTTCGGCGCCCCGTCGGTTGGGGACCAGCGCGGCGTAGCTGACGTCTGGGGGCCGGCTGATCCCGGCCAGGACCTCGGCGGCACCGGCCATGGCGGGCACCGCCTTGGGCGACACGAACGCCACCGCCTCGATGCGGCGCAGTCCGGCGTGCCGGAGCGCCTCGACCAGCCGGATCCGATCCGCCACCGACACCGGAGCCTCCGGCTGGAGCCCGTCGCGGGGCCCGACGTCGCGGATGGTGACGGCAGCCGGCAGGGACGGCCGGGACCCGGACGGCCCCATCAGACCGGGGGAACGCCGTGGCGACGGTCCGAGAAGTGGCGGTCCTTGCCGGCGGCCAGGGCGAAGCGACGGATGATCTCGGCCCGGAGGTGCTCGGGCTCGACGATGGCGTCGACGACCAGTTCGGAGGCCAGGCGCAAGATGTCGACGTCTTCCTCGTAGATGCGACGCTGCTCGGCCACGAACGCCTCGGCCTCGGCCGGATCGTCGAAGGCGGCGATGCGGTTGGCGAACACGGCGTTCACCGCCGCCTCCGGCCCCATGACCGCGATCTTGGCCGTGGGCAGGGCCAGGGTGGCCTCGGGTTCGAAGGCCGGGCCGGCCATGGCGTAGAGCCCGGCGCCGTAGGCCTTGCGGAGCACCACGCACAGCTTGGGCACGGTGGCCTCGGAGATGGCGGTGACCATCTTGGCGCCGTGGCGGATGATGCCCTGGCGCTCGACCTCGGTGCCGATCATGAACCCGGGCACGTCGGCCAGGAACACCAGCGGGATGTTGAAGGCGTCGCAGCACCACACGAAGCGGGCCGCCTTGTCGGCCGAGTCCACGAACAGGACCCCGCCCTTCACCTGGGGGTTGTTGGCCACGAAGCCCACCGGGCGGCCGTCGACCAGGCCGATGCCGCACACCAGCTCGGGAGCGAACAGGGGCTTGATCTCGAAGAAGCTCTCGGCGTCGACCAGGCCGTCGATCACGGTGCGCACGTCGTAGGCGGCCTTGTCGTCCTCGGGCACCGAGGTCGGGGTGAGCGGGTGGGCCGGCGGTGCAGCCTCGTAGTGCGGCGGGTCGTGGCGCCAGTTGACCGGGAAGTAGGTGAACCAGGCCTTGGCCTGCTCCAGGGCGTCCTCGTCGTCCACCGCCAGGTTGTCGCCGCAGCCCGACACCGTGGCGTGCATGCGGGCGCCGCCGGTCTCCTCCAGCGTGGCCTTCTCCCCGATCACCATCTCGGCCATGCGGGGCGAGCCCAGGTACATGGAGGCGTTGCCCTCCACCATGATGATGATGTCGCAGAAGCTCGGGATGTAGGCGCCGCCGGCGGCCGACGGGCCGAACAGGCAGCAGATCTGGGGTACCCGGCCCGAGAGGCGCGCCTGGTTGTAGAAGATGCGGCCCGCGCCGCGCCGGCCCGGGAACAGCTCCACCTGGTCGGTGATGCGGGCGCCGGCCGAGTCGACCAGCCAGAAGACGGGCACCTCGTGCTTGAGGGCGTACTCGGTGAGCCGCACGATCTTCTCGACGGTGCGGGCCCCCCACGACCCCGCCTTCACGGTGGGGTCGTTGGCCATCACGCACACCGGGCGGCCGTCGATGGTGCCCACGCCGGTGACCACGCCGTCGGCGGGCAGGTCGGTAGCGGAGGTGTTGGCCAGCAAGGCGTCCTCCACGAACGACCCGGGGTCCAACAACAGGTCCAGCCGGTCGCGGACGAAGAGCTTGCCCTGCTGGGCCAGCTTGTCGCCCCCCTTGGCCAGGTTCCCGGCGAGCGCACGCTCCGCGGCGGCGGCCACACGGTCCGCGGTGGACGGGTCGGAGATGGCGGGCACATCGGTCACGGATTGCTCCTCTTCCAAGCGGCAGACGCAGTGTGGTTTGGGGCTCGGTGGGCCACTGACCGCTTCCCTCGCCGAATGACGGTGAGGAAGCTGTCGCGCTCGATGGTCAACTCGAATTGGGTCTGAGGGTTGTTTCGGGACTTCCGCTGCGGGGCAGTCGTCCGGCCCTGAACGGAACCACTCTCCTGGCCAGGGACCGCGGTACAGCGAACATGGCTTGCCAGAAGGCTGCCATCTAAGCATTCACGTAAACGTGCGGCGGCATGTCTTGTGTGTCGACAGATACAGTGACGGCTCGACCCTCAACCGATCCAGACCACCCGCATGGATCCCAGTAGGTTACTGTTCCCGGATCTGCCCATGTTTCTCCGAGCCGGTTCGCGTCCTCACACGCGCTTTTCGCGTCAGGATAGCTCCACACAGAGAATGCCCAAGTCTCGATGCACGAGGGTGAAACACAGAACCACGAGCCATCAGTACCCGATTCAACGGGATCGGCATCCTCCGACACTGGGACCGAACGGACCAAGCGAAGCCGCGCCTCCATGTCGGCTCGAGGTCCGGCAACTATCAGGAAATATCCGAGGGAAATGAGGCCGCCACAGATCATCACTATGAGACTGACCCTTAGTGAACGCCTCATGAGGGGATTTCCTCGATCGATGTCCAGACCTTCAGCGTTATATAGATGATCATTCGGGCGCGGTGGCATCTGAACTTGTCGAACTTCCATCCAACAAGGCCGGTGTTTGCGCACACGCTGGCCATGAACTCATTCATCACCTCATCGGCACGCGTCCGGGCCGCATGCAGGGAAACCCGGAAGCCTGGGGATAGCGGTCCCTCGGAGCGGCGTGCCTCCAACCGGATCACATCATAGCCATAATCGTGACTGCGGCAGCTATCGTGGAAAGCATCGTATGCGTGCTCAAGTGCTAGTTCTGCCAGTGGCCCTCCAGAACATCCGGAATTCGCCCGAGTGCTAACCATTAGCACTGCTGCCGCCTTCGTTCCAGTCAGCTTGGTGGGCTTGTACCTCATCTGCCGCGCGAACCCACATGGTGGAGGCAAGGCCCCGCGCATGAGTCCCTCCATCAATCTGGGCAACTCCTTGAGGTCTACATCAGTACATCCTGCTTCCTTCAATGCCACGTCAATGACATCATTCCAGATCAGGAGTGGCCTCTGATCAGAGCGGCCGGATGTCGATGAGAGGCTCTCACCTACAGCAGACTGGGTGCTCATGGGGGGACCACGCCATTCGATTGAAGGTCGAAATGGATGAAGCGTCGAATCGGTGGGGCTGAGTCCGTGGGGGTCGGTGTGGTTGGTGGGGTTGTTGTTTGTGTAGTGGTAGGGGTTGGTTTCGGTGGTGGTGGCGGGTTGGCCGTCGAGGGGGTGGGGGGTGGTGAAGTGGCCGGTGTCGGGGGTGTAGTCGCGGTTGCGGAGGTGGAGGAGGGGGCCGTAGTGGGTTTCGGTGCGGTAGCCGAGTTGGGTTGGTCGGGTGGGGGTGGGGGTGCCGTAGGGGTCGTAGGTGGTGGGGAGGTTGGGGGCGGCGGTGTTGGCGATGACGCTGTGTTGGTGGTCGAAGGCCAGGTTGGTGGGTGGGTTGGTGTTGTGTTGGTGGCCGACGAGTCCGATGCCGTGGTGGGCGCGGGCTTGGGTGGTGGGGCTGGTGCGGGTGAGGAGGGGTTGGGTGGCGGGCCGGGGGGGGTTGGGGAGGTAGGTGGTGTCGGCGCTGGGGGTGTTGTTGACGCTGCGTTGGCTGCGGGAGATCTGTCCCCATGGGTTGTAGCTTCGGGTGTCGGTGAGGTCGTCGCCGATGCCGGGGTTCAAGTCGACGGTGGTGGTTTGGGTGTAGCCGCGCGGGTCGTAGGTGTAGGTGGACTGTCCGAGCACGGCGGAGGTGGCGGCTTGGAGTTGGCCGTCTGGGGTGTAGGTGTTGTCGACCTGGAAGAGCCCGTAGTTGACGGTGACGGGTTGGGCCCAGTCGTTGTAGGTGTAGCTACGGGCCCAGCCGTCGATGGACTCGGTGTGGCGTAGCCCGCGGGGCCCGTAGGTGTAGGTGTGGTCGGGGCCGGCGGTGTCGGTGCGCGCCAGGAGTTGGCGGGCGGGGTCGTAGCTGTAGGCGCGTGTCGCTCCAGCGGTGGTTTCGGTGGCGAGGTCGCCGGTGGGGTTCCAGGCCAAGGTGGTGGTGCGGTTGGCGCCCGGGCTGGTCTGGGTGTAGCTGGTCGGGTGCGTTGCACCGTTGGTGGGGTAGGTCCAGGCCCTGGTCGTTTGTCCGCCCGAGACAGTCTCAGAGGTCACGTTGGCGTTGGCGTCGTAGGTGTAGGCGGCGATCGGGGTGTCGGTCGGTGAGTTGGTGCGGGTTTGGGCGATGCGGCCGAGGCGGTCGTGGCTGGTGGTGTGTACCACCCCGTCCGCGAAGGTGGTGGTGCGGGCCAGCCCGTTGAGGTCCCAGGTGTAGGCGAAGGTCTCATCGACCCCCGCGGGCGTGTTGACGTTGTCGGGGAAGCGCACCGACGCGAGCTCACCCGTTGGCGTCCAGGTCTGGGCGATCGGTGTGCCCGCATCACAGGCGTCCCAGCCGGCATCGATGCGTTGCAGGGTGTGAGTGGTGTTGGCTGCGGTGTCGTGCCAGTCACAGCGCCACACGTTCTGGCCCGGCGTCGACCCCGTGGCCAGGCGCACGTCGAGGGTGGCCCTCGGTGCCCCGCTGTTCCACCACGCCTGCACCGTCAAGTTCCCTGACGGTTTGGTGATGACCTCGGGGCGGCCATGCACATCGTTGTAGGCGACGGTCGTCCCGATCGGATCTCCCGCCGGGCGGTCGCGCACCACCCGACCGGCCAGGTCATACACCCACGTGTCGACCACCAAATGAGGCGCGGCCGTACTCGTCGCCTGAGTCCACGACGATCGTTCGGTTCGATTGCCGCGTGCGTCATAGAAGTAGCTGACCGTGGCGTGGGCGCCGCCCAGCGGGCTCGTCGAAGACGCCAACAACCCATCGGGCCAGTAGGTGAACGTCGAAGTCGGCGGCGACACCGCCCCACTCAGATGCGCGTTGGTGACCGACACCACCTCCCCCCGAGGCGAA
>DAIMFV010000238.1:0-1507 GCA_036724365.1 Acidimicrobiales bacterium
GCTCCTCGATCTGCCGGTTCCGGCGCCTGTTCCCGAAGGAGGGGGCCAACTGGGCGGGGCCTGGTATGCACGACCGATGGCCGCCCCAAGACTGCTCAGCCGGGCGGCTCCGCCGCCCGCGGCCGTGGAGCCGGCCACCCGTCCGGTCGGGCTGGCGCTCGTGCTCGGCTACCTGGGCTTCCACCTGGTCCTGGGCGTGGCGGGCCTGTTGAGCCCGATGGTGGCCACCGCCCATGCTGCCGTCACCACCCTGGCCCTGGTGGGGGCGGCGATCTGGGGTCGCGACCTGGCCCAGCTCGTCATGCTCACGGCCTACGCCTCCCTGTCCGACGTCTACTGGCGGATGACCGAGAGCCGGGCCCCGTGGGAGTTCTCCAAGTACCTCCTGGTTTTCGGTTCGCTGGCCATGCTGATCCGCTTCGCGCGGCCCTGGCGGCGGGCAGGCCAGCCGCTGCTGTTCCTGGCCCTGCTCGTTCCCGGCATGGCGGCCCTGCTGGTGTCGCAAGGCCTCGGCGGCGTCAGCCGCGAAGCGTTCAGTTCGGTGGAGATGGGGCTCGTCGCCCTCGGCCTGGCGAGCCTGGCCTTCCGGCAGGTGGTGGCCACCGAGGCCGACGCATGGAACCTCGGGTGGGTCCTCCTCGGACCGGTGGTGAGCACGTTGGCGATCACCACCTGGGCCACCCTCACCACGGCCGACCTGGAGTTCACCGACGAGTCGAACTTCAACGTGACGGCCGGCTTCGGACCCAACCAGGTGTCGGTGATCCTCGGGCTCGGCATCTTGGTGTGCGCCCTGTTGGCCTACCAGCGTCGGGGCCCGCGCTTCCTGGCCGTGCTGGTCGGGCTGGGCCTGTGGCTCACCTGGGCCGCCTTTCTCACGTTCTCCCGCGGTGGGGTGTACAGCCTGGTGATCGCGGGCGGTGCCCTGGTGCTCGTGGGCGTGGCCACCCGGGGGGCACGGGTTCGCAGCATCGCCACCGCGGTGGTGGGGGTGGCCGGTCTGATGCTCATGTTCGCCTCGGTGAACGACTTCACCGGCAACTGGCTCGACACCCGGTACGAGCGCGGCGGCAGTGCCACCACCGGCCGCAGCGACCTGGCCGAGCAGGACCTGGCCGTCTGGGGCGAGAACCCGTTGCTCGGGGTCGGCTCCGCCCAGAGCATCTACCACCACACCGGTGGCAACCTCAGCCGAGCCTCCACGCACACGGAGTACACCCGGCTGGTGGCCGAACACGGGCTGTTCGGCCTGGCGGCGATCGGTGTCCTCGTCGCCATGTTCGTGAGCGGCCTCCGCCAGGCCCGCAGCCAGTGGAACCGCCTCCTGGTGGCGGGGGCCGGCGTGTGGGCGCTGACCACCATGCTCCACGCCGCCACCCGGCTCGCGGCGGTGTCCCTGCTGTTCGCGCTCACCCAGCTCCGGGTGGACCCCGACCCGGTCCGCCTGGCGGCCGTCCGCGTCCGTCGCCGCTTCGGTGGCGCCGATGCGGTCCGCGGTACCGGCTCC
>DAIMFV010000238.1:1607-2714 GCA_036724365.1 Acidimicrobiales bacterium
ACCGCACCGCTCGGCGGGTTGCGCGTGGCGGTCGTGGGGCTCGGTGTCCCCATGGAGACCTTCCTCGACCGCCTGCTCAGCGGCCTGGTCGCCCGGGGGGCGTCGCTGTCGGTCGTCTCACGCCTGTCGCCCCCCACCGACTGGCTCGGTGCCCGGTCGGCGCACTGGCGCTACGGACCTGGTCCCCGGCGCACCCGCCCCCTCGCTCGACTGGCCCGGGCGGGCGGGGCGGTCCCGGCGGGTCGAACCGTCGGTGACCTGGTCGTGGACCGGATCCGGGGTCGGGTCGGGCCCGGCGACGCCGGTTGGGCACCGCGCTCGGTCGGGGACGCCGACGTGGTCTACGTGCCGTGGATCAACGCGCTGATCGACTGGCCCGAACTGTTCGACGCCGGCCCCCCCGTGGTCACCTCGTGTCGGGGGCGCATGATCACCGTGGACCCGTGGCACCCGTCCAACCCGGATCGGCCGGCCGAGCTGCGGGCCGTGTTCGATCGCGTCGAGCGGGTCCACTGCGTGTCCGAGGCCATGGTGCGAGAGGCGGCGGCCTTCGGACTGCGGCCGGACCGCAGCACCGTCATCACCCCGGCCGTGGACCCGGCCGCGTTCGCGCCCCGGGACGGCGAGCGGGCGCCCGGCCCGGTCCGCGTGGTGGCCACCGGCTCGTTGACGTGGCTCAAGGATCAGGAACACGCCCTTCGGGGGATCCGCCGGGCCGTGGACCTCGGGGCCGACATCGGGTACCAGGTGGTGGGCGACGGGGTGGAACGGGACCGCTTCCGGTTCACGGCCGGAGAGCTCGACCTGACCGAGCGGGTCGAACTCGCCGGACGCCGGTCTCCCGCCGAGGTGCTCGAGCACCTGCGCGCCGCCGACATCTTCCTGCACACGAGCTGCACCGAAGGCATCTCCAACGCCGCCCTCGAGGCCATGGCGTGCGGCCTCCCGGTGGTGACCACCGAGGCGGGTGGCATGGCCGAGGCCGTCCGCCACGACGTGGACGGCCTCCTCGTGGGAGTCCGCGATCCGGCCGCAGTGGGCGCCGCGCTCCACCGGCTCGCCACCGAGCCCGACCTCGCCGAGAAGCGGATGTTCGGCGGACTGGCG
>DAIMFV010000238.1:2724-5629 GCA_036724365.1 Acidimicrobiales bacterium
AGACACCCGGGCCCGGCTGGGGCAGGCCGCGCGCGCCACGATCGTGGACCGGTTCCGACTGGACCATCAGCTCGACGCCTTCGGGGCCCTGCTCCTGGACGCCGCGGGGTCCCGCTGATGCGCGTCGCCCTCGTCGTGCCCGTGTTCCCCCAGCTCTCGGAGACCTTCATCGCGGCCAAGGCGGTGGGCCTGGCCCGTCGGGGCGTGGACGTGCACGTGGTCTGCGGCGACAGCGCCCCGGCCCACTGGGCGGCCTACGGCGACGGCCACCCCGTGCACGCCCTGCGCGACCGCGTGCACGTGGCGCCCCCCACGGCGGTCAGCCGCGGGTGGCTCGGGGGCCTGGCCGGTGTGCCCCGCGCCGCCGAGCCCTTCCCCGCTCCCTCCCCGACCCCTCGGCCCCGTTGGGGCGCCGCAGCCGGGACCTCTACCTGGACCTGCCGCTCGCGGCCCTGCGCCCCGACCTGGTCCACTTCGAGTTCGGGTCCTCGGCCCGGGGTCGCACCGGCCTGCGTGACCGGCTCGACTGCGCCCTCACGGTGTCGTTCCGGGGCCACGACCTCAACTTCGTGGGACTGGACGACCCGCACCACTACGACGAGATCTGGCCGCGGGCTGACGGGGTGCACCTGCTGGGGCAGGACCTGTGGCGCCGCGCCCGCGCCCGCGGCGCTCCGGAGGACCTGCCGGCCACGGTGATCGCGCCGGCGGGCGACCCCAGCCGGCCGCTGCGGGTCGTGTCGGTGGGCCGACTGGCCTGGGCCAAGGGTTACGACGACGCGCTCGAGGCCATCGCCCGGCTCCGACAGCGGGGGATCGTGGTGGAGCACCGCATCGTGGGCTCCGGCCCGTACCTCGAGGCGGTGGCCTTCTGGCGCCACCAGCTCGGCCTGGACGACATGGTGGAGCTGGTGGGCGCCGTGCCCCCCGGGCAGGTGGCGGCCCACTACGACTGGGCCGACGTCATGCTGCACGCCGCCATCTCCGAGGGGTTCTGCAACGCGGTGCTCGAGGCCCAGGCACGGGGTCTGCCCGTGGTCACCACCGACGCCGACGGCCTGGGTGAGAACGTGGCCCACACCGTGTCCGGGCTGGTGGTGCCCCGGCGGGATCCCGCCGCCCTGGCCGACGGCCTGGCCCACTACGCCGCCGACGGGCCGGCCCGCCTGGCGGCCGGCGCGGCCGGACGGCAGCGGGCGCTCACGGCGTTCCGGGTCGAGGACCAGCTCGACGCGTGGGAGGACTTCCACGAGCGGGCCCTGACCCGCCGCCGGGCCGGGGACTGAACCGGTCAGAGCCGGCGCCCCCAGGAGTCGGCGGCCAGGGTGCGCACCCGGTCGAGGTAGGTGGCGAACGAGAACCGTGCCACCGCGTCCAGCCCCTCGGCCACGAGCGGGGTGCGCGCCTCGTCGGCCACCAGGCCCAGCACCGCCTCCGGCCACGAGCCGCCCACGGGGACCACCACGGCGCCGCCGGTCTCGGCGAGCGTCTGGCCCAGGCTGCCCACGTCGGAGGTGACCGGCACGCAGCCCGACGCCATGGCCTCGGCCACCACCTTGGGGAAGCCCTCGGACCCGGTGGGGAGCAGGAACACATGACCGGCCGCGAGCACCTCGTCCAGCTCCGGCCGGGGGAGCCAGCCGTGCAGGCGCACGACCTCGACACCGTGGTCGGCGGCGAGCGCCTCCACCCACGGGCGCAACGGCCCGTCGCCGACCAGATCGACCGACACCTCGACCTCGCGGGCCCGCAGGTCGAGCACCGTCTCGACCACCCGATCAGCCCCCTTGTGCCGGTCGAGGCGGCCGGCGAACACCACCCGCAGCGGCGGCGCCGCCGGTTTGGTGCGCGACGCCGCCCGCCCGCCCGCCACCTCGTCGGCCGTGAGGGTGGGGTTGTCGAAGGTGTGCACCCACGGGGGCTGATCCGGCCACCGGCCGTTCACGGTGACCGCCGCCCGGGCCAGACCCCGGCGCAACCACCACCGCTGCAGCCGGTAGGTGAGCGCATCGCGGTGCGTGGGTGACCAGTTGCCGGCGTACTTCACCCACCGGTCCCGCGGCCGCCGGCGCAGGGCCAGGACCGCCAGGGCGACCATCGACACCCCCGCCGGGCACCGGACGTGGACGATGTCGGCGCCGGCCACCTCCCGGTTGATCGTGGCGAACCAGCGGGGGACGGCCGCCAGCGCCCGGAGCTTGGCGAGGGGGGAGTCGCCGCCCGCCGGGGCCAGGGGTACCAGTCGGACGTTGGGCGCCCGGGCGGGCAGGGCCATGCCGGGCGGGGGCCCGGGGTGGAGCGGCGCCACGTGGACCAGTTCGGAGGCCAGGGTGGCCAGGTGGTCCAGCTCCCGGGTGGTGGCCCCGAAGCCCACGATCGTGCCGTGGGGGTCCCGCCAGTGCTCCGTGTGGGAGACCACGACGATGCGAGGTCGGGCACCACCGGCGACGTCGTCGAGCACGTCGGCGTAGGCCTCGGCCCGGTGCGCCCAGGTGGCCCCCGTGCGGGCGGCCCGTTCGGCCTCGGCCCCGAGGATCCCACGTCGGTCCGCATCGGTGAGCAGCAGGCCCAGGGCGTCAGCGATCGAGGTGGGATCCGGGTCCGACGCCAGGCCGGTGGAACCGTGGACCACGGCCTCCTCGGCCCCGGTGCCACGCGTGACCACCGCGGGCACCCCGCTCAGGGCCGCTTCCAGCACGGCGATGCCGAAGCCCTCCACGTCGCCTGAGGCGGTGGCGGTGCTGGTCATGGCGAACACGTCGGCCGACGCGTGGGCGGCGGCGACCTCGTCGGCCGGTAGCTGACCGGTGAGCACCAGGCGGTCGGCCACGCCCAGCGCGGCGGCCCGGGCCTGCAGGGCCGCGCCCTCGGTGGGGCGACCGACCGCCACGTACACCACGTCGGG
>DAIMFV010000239.1:0-5616 GCA_036724365.1 Acidimicrobiales bacterium
CGTGGCTGCCCCAGTACCACATGTAGAACGGGTGGACGCCGTGGTAGGCGTAGCTGGTTCGGTAGAGGTGGCGGTACCACTCGTCTTCCGCGAACTGCTTCTCCCACTTGGCCTCGATCACCTTGGGGTCGGTGGTGTCGGCGAGCACCTGCTCGAAGAAGTCGATGTAGCTCGGGTGGTGGACGGGGTGGAACTCCCACGGGGTGGGGTGGGTCATGATCAGCACGCCCCCTTCGCGCACCAGCGGCTTGCCGCGGTACATGTTGAAGAAGTACCCGAGGCCCAGGCACATCACCAGGATCGGGTTCATGATCGAGTTCACGTTGTAGGGGCAGATGTAGGGGAGCCCCATGGTCAAGATGTCGGTCTGGCCCTCGACCTCCACCAGGTGCTGGTCGAAGCAGTGTTGGAGCGTGCGCTCGTGCACCGGTTCGATGGCGCCGGCGGTGACCGAGGTGACGCCGTAGGGGGCCCGGTGGTTCTGGAAGATCTTGCGGCGGGTGGGGCTCGAGAGCCGCTTGAGGCCCTGCTGCATGCCGATGAAGCTGACCCGGTCGCGGGTGGTCCACTCCCACTCGCGCTTGGCCAGCACCGACATGGGGCCGTCCTGGCCGAAGGTGTCGGTGTTGATGGTGGTCTCGATCTGGAAGACCTTGACCCCGGCGTCGGCGATCACCGCGCCCATGCGCCAGTTGCTGTGGTGGAGCTCGGAGTTGTGGCGGTCCATGAAGCTCTTGGAGTGCTGCATGGTGCGCACGTTGTGGTGGTGCTTGATGGAGCGGTAGCTGGCCAGGCCGGTGGCGGTGGACTTGTGGCCGCCGTCCATCGACACGATGTTGATGTTCACGTAGATCAACAGGTCGGATTCCGCCGCCCGCTTGTTGATCTCCACCTCTTCGCCGTGCTTGGTGGTGCCGAGGAAGGCGAGGTTGTCGGGGTCCTCGGCGTCGTGGTTGTAGAGGGCGCCGGTGGGGGCGAAGGCGTCGTAGACGCGGTCGCCCACGGCCTCGCGCAGCTCGGCCTCGGTCATGCGCCGGTGCAGGGCGAGGGCGGCGATGAGGTGCACGTCGTCGACCCCGGCCGCGGCCGCCAGGTCGAGCACCTGCTCGATGACCCGCTGGCGGATGTCGGGCCGCTTCATGGGGGGCAGCGGCAGCGAGATGTCGTCGAAGGCGATGGTGAGCTTCATGCCCGGCTGGAGGAGGGCGGGCAGCGGGTCCATGTCGAGCGGGTGGTGGAGGGCGTGGCTGATCTCGGCTTCGACGTCGTCGAGGGGCTCGAGCGGCTCACCGGGATAGATCACCCGGCTGCGGCCGGCGGGCAGCTTCTCGAGGCGGAAGCCCTCGCCGTGGTGGAACAGGATCGGCGGGGTCGACTTGTCGACGTCGAGGACGAATCCGGGGCGGGGCATCAGCGTCGGTCCTTGGTGCTGGAGGAGGTGCGGCGAAGGTCGAAGGCCACCTTGACGGCCCCGCGGGGGCCGGCGGTGGCGGCGTGCTCGATGGCCTCGGTGTAGCGGGACAGGGGATAGGTGGCGCTCACCAGCCGCCCGAGGTCGGCGTCGGCCACCACCGAGACGGCGGCCTCGAAGTCGGGTCGGGTGTAGGCGTAGCAGCCCCGGATGGCGGTCTCGCGGTGCCAGAGGGTGGTGAGGTCGAGGCTGGTGTGGCCGGGCATGCCCACCACGAGCACCTCGCCGCCGGGGGCCACCACGTGGAGGGCCTGGGTGAGGCTGGCGGGGGAGCCCACGCAGTCGACCACCAGGTCGACGCCGTCGGTGAGCTGGCCCTCGCCGCCGGTGGCGGGCCCCTCGGGCCCGTCGCCCAGCACCCAGGCGCCGGTGAGGGAACGGACCACGCGGCCCAGTTCGCCGGGCGCCACCACCTGGTCGGCGCCGAGCGAGCGGGCCAGATCCTTCTGGTGGGGGTACTTGCCGGTGGCCAGGATGCGGCCGATGGTGGCGCCGCTGCTGGCGTGGCGGAGGGCAGCGATGGTGAGCAGCCCGAGGGTGCCGGTGCCGATCACGGCCACGGTGTCGAGCGGGCCGTGCGCGGCCACCCGGCGGGCGGCGTGCACGGCGCAGGCGGTGGGCTCCACCATCACGGCGGCTTCGTCGGACAGGTGGTCGGGCACCGCGAGGAGCTGGCTGGGGTGGGCCACCATCTCGGCGGACCAGCCGCCGCCGGTTGACTCGCAGAACCCGCTCTGCAGCCCCGGTTCGAGGTGCCCGAAGGCGAGGCGTCCGCAGTGGTTGGTGCGCCCGGCGGCACACGCGGGGCACACCGGGTCGATGCCCCGGGTGACGCAGGACAGCACGGGGATCAGCACGGCCCGGGTGCCGTCGTCCAGGTCGCCCACCACCTCGTGGCCGGGCGTGAACGGGAACGACACGATGGGCTCGAAGTAGCGGCTGGAGTGGCCGTCGATGGTGGCCAGGTCGGATCCACAGATGCCGGCGAGGCGGGGACGGAGGCGGACCCACTCGGGGGTGGGCAGGTCGGGCTCGTCGACGTCGCGGAGGCTGAGCGGGCCGACCGAGGCCCCCGAGCCGGCGCGGAGGCGGCCGGCCACGGCGGCGGCCGCGTACTTGCCGGGCTTGCGGTGGAAGCGGAGCGCCTTCATCGGCCGACCTCCATCGGCTGGGCCTTCATCGGGGGGCCGGCCGGGTGACGGTGCGGCGGGGGGCCAGCGGCACGGGGTTGGGGCGGAAGCCGGGGGCCTTGGTCCACTGCTCGATGAGCCAGCCTCGCTTGCGGGCCAGGCTGGCGAGGCGGGTCTCGGGGTTCACGGCCACGGGGAAGCCGACGACCTCCAGCATGGGCAGGTCGTTGGAGGAGTCGGCGTAGGCCACGGCCTCGGCCAGGTCCAGGTCGTGGAGGCGGGCGTAGTCGAACAGGGCCGAGGCCCGGCTCTCGCCGGTGGGCGGGACGTCGACCATCTGGCCCAGGTACCGGCCGTCGTCGCCGACGGCGAGCGAGGCCGACACGATGTCGTCGAACAGGGGCTTGAGCGGCTCGACCACGAAGTCGAGCGCCCCGGTGATGAGCACGGTGCGGTGCCCGAGCGCCCGGTGTTCCCGTACCCGGCGGATGGCGGCCGGGAAGCTCTTGGTGAGGATGAGCTGGGAGAGCATCTCGGCGGAGTCCTCGCGGATCTGCTCCACCGGGGCGCCTTCGTAGCGGCGGTAGAAGGATCGGAGGAAGTCGCTGCGGTCGGCGCGGTCCATGCGCAGCAGCCCGGGGGCCTCGCCGATGAGCTTGGCGGTGAGGCGCAGCTTGTCGTCACGGTCCAGTCGACGCGACGCCAACCAGGCGTAGCTGGTGACCACGTTGGAGGCGATGAGGGTGTTCTCGAGGTCGAACGCCGCCAGCTGTCGGTCGGGGGACAGCACCTGGCGCCGGAGGCGGTCGGGGCGGGACTCGCCGCGACCCTTGCGGCCGTCGGTGCGGACCCGGGCGTGCTCCACCACCGAGGGGAGGTGGATCTGGTGCACGTAGTGGTCCCAGTCGACCACCCGGGGGTCCATGCAGAACCCGTCGGCGTCGGCACCGGTGAGGGACTCCTGCAGGGCGAGCAGGCGGTCGACCCCGTAGATGGCCTCGCAGGAGGTGTAGGCGCCGTACAGCTCCACGTAGGTGAGGGCCCGGGACACGGTGTCGCGCTGCTCTTCGACCTTGGCCGACCACTCGGCCTGCTTGCCGCGCAGCGGGAGGGCACCGATGACCTTCTCGGTCTTCTCCAGCGCGGCCTTGGCCCGCTCCAGCTGCCCCTGCACCTTGTTGCGGGTGGTGTAGCCCCAGTCGGGGACCGCGATGGGCTGGCCCTCGGCGTCGTACAGCGGGTGCTGGGCGAACCAGCGCTGCACCAGGTCGACCAGCCGCTCGTACTTGAGGGGGTTGGCCGAGCCCGACGCCACCTGGGTGATGTCGGGCGAACCGTCGGCGTTGGACGGACCGCGGGCGGCCACGCCGATGATGGCGCCCACCACCAGGTCGACCGGGATCACGTCGACGGTGCCCTCGGGCACGCCGGGGAACTCCTTCAGCAGGCCCCGGGCGTAGGAGATGATCACCGGCTCCGCCATGCGGAAGCCGCGGATCCAGCCGGGCACCGGTTCGGCCCAGGCCGACTCGATGATGGCGGGTCGCACGATCGACACGGGGACGGCGCCGCGGTTCTGGCCCAGGGCCTGCTCGCCCAGCGCCTTGGTCATGGCGTAGGCATCGGGCCAGCCCAGCGACGCGGCGCGGGCTCGGCCGGCGTCGACCAGTTGGGCCTTCACCCAGTCGGCCCGGTGCTGTTCGGCCTTGGCGGCCAGCAGGGGGGTGCCGGCGCCGCCCAGCTCTTCGCGGGCCTGGTCCATGAACCGGGCGAGCTGGTCGGGCTTGCGACTGGCGGCCTCGGCGTCGGCCCGCAGGCGGCGGGCCCCGTCGACCTCTCGCTGCCAGTTGATGTCGGCGATCCAGAACGGGCTGTGATCCACCTGGATCTCGGGGGCGGCGCCGCGTCGGTTGCCGGCGACGTAGCAGGTGGACACGGCCACCAGGTGGGGGGTGACGTCCAGGTCGGCCAGGGTGCGGGCGATGCGGGTGGGGCCCATGAGGTTGACCTCGACGGCGAGGTCGAGCGGTGAGTCGAAGCTCACCGTGGCCGCCGAGTGGATGACGATGTGGCAGCCGGCGAGCAGCTCCCGGCCCTCGGCGGTGAGGCCCAGGCCGTCGGTGCCCACGTCGCCCCCGAGCACCTGCACCCCCCGGGCCACCTCGGCGTCGAAGGCGTCCTTGCCGCCGAGCTGGTCGCGCAGGCGGTCGAAGCAGTTGTTCTTGAAGATCTCCCGGGCGGCCCGTTGCTGCACGTTGCGCATGCGGCCGGCCCGGATCAACAGGACCAGCTCGCAATCGGGCACCGAGCGCAGGAGCCGCTCCACCAGTGCGGTGCCGAGGAAGCCGGTGGAACCGGTGACGGCGATGCGCTTCCCGGCCAGGTCGTCGGCGATCACCCCGGTTGTCTACCACTTGGTAGAGAGATGTGCGAGCATGGCCGGGTGGACGTGGGCACAGCGGGTCGGTCACGCTCGGACACCGCGTCGCGCATCCTGGACGCGGCGCTGGCCCGCTTCGCCGAACGGGGCGTCGAGGCCACGTCCCTCGACTCGCTCGCCGCCGAGATCGGGGTGCGCAAGCAGACGATCCTCTACTGGTTCCCGTCGAAGGACCAGTTGCTGTTGGCGGTCATCGACCACGCGGTGGCCGAGCTGGCGGACCAGCTCACCGATGCGGTGCTGGGTGCCGGGCCGGTGCGCGACCGCCGGGTGGCGGCCGCGGTCGACTCGGCGTTCCGCCTGGGCCGCAGCCGGCCCGAGCTACTGGCCCTCGTCCGCGAGGTGGCCCGGGCCGGGCCGGGCGCCCTGGCCCACCTCCGGGTGTCGCTGGACCCCCTCCTCGACCGGGCGGCGGGGGCGCTGGCCGTCGACTCGCCCGGCCTCGACGAGCCGGCGGCGCGGGCCGCGCTCGTGGAGGTGGGGGCGAGGGTGGTGGGGCTCGCCACCGAGGCCGAGCTGCTGGAGGCGTTGGGGCGTCCGCCCGACCTGGCCTGGTTGCGCCGCCGGCGGGCGGG
>DAIMFV010000240.1:0-265 GCA_036724365.1 Acidimicrobiales bacterium
TCTCGACCTCGCGGACACGAAGGCGCAATACGTGCCGCGCGCCACGGTGTGGAATCTCTCCGCCGACCGCGAGATCGGCGTCTCGGTGGGCGGAAAGGCACACCTGCTCCAGGCCAAGCGCGTCATCATCGCCACCGGCGCCATGGAGCGGCCGTTTCCCATCCCCGGCTGGACGCTGCCCGGCGTGATGACGGTCGGCGCGGCGCAGACCGCGCTCAAAGCCTCGGCGATCGTGCCCGACGGCCGCATTGTCATGGCGGGTTCA
>DAIMFV010000240.1:323-5587 GCA_036724365.1 Acidimicrobiales bacterium
GGCCCGCTGCTTTGGCTGTGCGCCTACCAGCTCTTGAAGGCCGGCGCGACGCTGCAGGCGATCCTCGACACCACCGACACCGGCTATCGCCGCGACGCCATGCGACACGCGCCGCAGTTCCTGCGCTCGCACTATCTCGCGAAGGGTCTCAAGCTGATGACCTTCGTGCGGCGCCGTGTGCGGGTGATCTCGCGGGTGACCGCGATCTCGGCCCAGGGCGACGGGCGTCTCGAAAGCATCTCGTACGCCACCACCGGCCGCGCCGCCGAGCCAGCCCCCCAGCAGGGGGTTGCCCCGGTCGGCCCGGGGCGGGTGGACCACCCCGCCGTTGTTCAGCACGACCACGACCGGGGTGGCGGTGGCGGCCAGGGCTTCGATGAGCGTGACCTGGTCGCCGGACAGGTCGAGGGTGGTGCGGTCGAAGCCCTCCGACTCGTCGGCGGCGGCCAGACCGGCAAAGCACACGACCACGTCGGCACCCTGGGCGACCGCGACGGCCTCGGTGATCTGCTCGGCGGTGGACCGACCGGTCCGGGCGTCGTAGCCGGCCGCGTGGACCACGGTGGCCGCGTCTCCCACCCGGGCCCGCAGCTCCTCGAGCGGCCGGCCGCCCGACCCCGCCCCCACCTGGGAACTCCCCGCCCCCTGGTACCGGGGTTCGGGGGCGACCCCGCCGACCACGGCGATGCGCCCGGCCGCCTGCAGCGGAAGGGTGCCGTCGTTGGTCAACAGCACCGTGCCGGCCGCCGCCGTGGTGCGGGCGAGGCGGTGGTGGGCCTGGTGATCGGTCTTTGGTCGCTCACCGGACTGCTGGCCGCGCTGGAGCAGGGCCACCACCCGGGCCGCGCACCGGTTCACCTCGGCCTCGTCGAGGCGACCGGCCTGGACCGCGGCCAGCACCTCGGCGTCGAAGGCCCCCTCGCTCCCCGGCATCTCCAGGTCCATGCCCGCCCGCACCCCGGCGACCCGGTCGTTGGTGCCGCCCCAGTCGCTCATGACCAGGCCGTCGAACCCCCACTCGTGGCGCAGGATCGTGGTGAGCAGTTCGATGTTGTCGGAGGCGTAGGTGCCGTTGATCCGGTTGTAGGAGCTCATCACCGTCCACGGCCGGGCCGAGGTGACGACCTCCTCGAAACCGGCCAGGTACAGCTCCCGCAACGTCCGCTCGTCGACCACGGCGTCGACCACGAGGCGGTGGGACTCCTGGTTGTTCACGGCGAAGTGCTTGACGCTCGCCCCCACCCCCTGGGACTGGATGCCCCGGACGTTGGCCGCGGCCAGTCGGCCGCTGAGCACGGGATCCTCGGCGTAGTACTCGAAGCTGCGACCCCCGGCGGGGTGGCGCTTGAGGTTCAGCCCCGGGCCGAGGACCACCGACACCCCCTGCGCTCGGGCCTCGAGGCCGATGGCGGCGCCGACCTGGTGGGCGAGGTCCGCGTCCCACGTGGACCCGAGGAGCACTGCGGGCGGGAAGCACGTGGCCGGGGCGGCGGGGGCCAGGCCCAGGTGGTCACCGGAGCCGGCCTGGCACCGGAGGCCGTGGGGACCGTCGGACACCACGATCCCCGCCAGGTCGGCCTCGGGCACCGGCTCCAGCACCCAGAACCCCCGGCCGGACAGCAGCCGGACCTTGGTGGCCAGATCGAGGGTGGCCACCACCTGCTCGGCGGCGGTCACGGGCAATCGATCAGCGTGGCGCTCCGGAACATCCGGGCGATGGTAACGGGGACCACTGTGGCAGAGTGCCTACATGGCCTCAACGGAACGACCGTGAGCGTCCAGCGGCAGGTGCTCACCGCCGCCCGGTCCGAGATCATGGAGCACGGCGTCGCCTCCGCCACCCTGGTGCGGGTGGCCGAGCGGGCGGGCATCGAGGTGGCGGCGTTGCGCCGGGAGTTCCCCGAACCCCGGGCCATGCTGCTCGCCGTGCACGAGGAGGTCGCCCGGGAGATGAACGGCGCCGCCCTGTCCGCCGCCCTCGCGGCACCCCCTGAGCGGTTCGGGCCGATCGTGGCCGGGTGCCGCAAGATGTTCGAGCTGTACGTGGCCGACGGTGCGGGCCGCCACGTGGTGCACGCCATCCGCCAGAGCCTCAAGATCAGCGAGTGGCACGAGCTGGACCGGCGCTTCGGGTTCAGTGCCCTGACCGGTGGCCTCCGACCGCTGGCCGAGCAGGGCCTGATCCCCGCCGACCGGGTGGACGAGCTCGCCGTCGTTGTCTACGGGCTGGTCACCGAGGGCTGTGTGGCGGTGGTGGACGGCCTGGTCTCGATCACGCCCGAGGAACTCGGCGGCCACGTGCTCGCGGTGCTCGAAGCCGCAGCCATCGCCTAGGCACGCACGGCCGCTGGTCAGGACCAACGCCAAAACGGCAGGAGCCGCCGACCCGAAGGCCGGCGGCTCCTGGACCAGATCAGACCGGAAGGTCAGATCACTCGAACGTTCTGGGCTTCCTCGCCCTTACGGCCGGGAGCCAGGTCGAACTCGACGTTCTGGCCCTCGTCGAGGGACTTGTAGCCGTCGCCGGCGATGTTGGAGAAGTGGACGAACACGTCGTCGCCCGCCGGACGGGAGATGAAGCCGAAGCCCTTCTCAGCGTTGAAGAACTTCACAGTGCCTGTAGCCATTTTGCGTTTTCCGTTTCAATAATGGACTGCCAAGTGTCAGGCGGCCCGCTGATGACCCTAGGCCCAACCCGGGCCAAAAGCCACCTCCGGGGTGGGATTTCACCGTTGCGGCCCCGGTGCCGGGGAGGAGCCGCAGCCGCCCGTCGCCGCTCAGACCCGCCGGTCGGCGTCCCTCGGTACGTCCGTCTGGGCCTCCATCTGGGCCTTCATCTGGGCCTGCATGGCCTTGCCGGTGCGGGCCAGGGCCACCAGGTGGCGGGGCAGTTCGCGCACCGCTCCCCACACGTCGGCGCCGATGGAGATCCGGTAGCCGGAGCGCCGGCCGGCCGGGCGAGGCGGCACCCAGCAGGCGTGGAGCAGCAGCGGCGGGTTGAACCCCTGCACCGTGGCCCGGGCCACGGGGCCCTGCTCGATCGCCATCGAGTCGAAGATCTGCACCTCCTTGTCGCCGTCCTGGTGGACGAGGACCACCACGTAGCCGTCGTCGGGGCGGGCGGTGGCCCCGGGCGCCACCCGCCGGGGCACGAACTGGGGCGGGCTCGGGAACGCACCGTGCTGGTAGGTCCAGATCTCGGTGAGCTTCATGGCCTCCAGGTCGAAGCGGGTGAGCGCGGCCGGCACCGGGCCGCTGGGCAGTTCCGCGGGCGGGACGAGCGCGGCGAGGTCGCCGGAGCCGTACAGCTTCCACCACTCCTCGGAGATCAGGTCGGGGTCGTAGCCGGAGCCGGCGAACCAGAGCTGGCGCGACCGGGAACGGGCCTGGGGGGTGGTGCGGTCGCGGGTGGCGATGAGCTGCCCCCAGAACCGGTCGTCCCACGCCACCTCGGCGTCGAGCACCTCGCCGGTGGCGGCGTCGATGCGGTAGCGGCCCACGGCCCCGGGCTGCACGCCGAGGGTGACGAGCCCCTCGTACTCGGCGGGGATGGGATCGGGGCGGCCGTGGGCTGCCGCGCCCGCCTTCAACATGATCATCAGGTCGGCGAGCGGGATGTGCTCGAGGTAGACGGTGAGCACGCCGTCCACCTCGTCGTGGTCCACGCTGAGGTGACCGGTGGGCATCGCGATCTCCACGCTGCGCACCGGAACCGGCCGGCCGGGGGGCGTGGCCCGCAGGTCGGCCTTGGCCACGATCGTGAGGTGGGTGACGTCGGCGTTGGGCACGGTGCGCTCACCGAAGCCCACCGCCTCGGGCCCGGTGGCGAAGGGCAGGTCGGAGAACACCACGTGGTCGCGGGTGCACTTGACGTCGTGGATCGTGTCGAACGATGCCACCCCCTGGAGCGGCCACCGCTCCAGCGGCCCGTCGAGCGACCAGCGGGCCAGGTGCACCTGGGCGGCGCCGTCGGGCCCGGGCACCGGCGGGTAGTTCACGGAGTAGAGGGCCGGCTCGGCGGGGGCCGCGGCCGGGTGCGCCGCCACCGAGATCATCGGCTCGAAGAGGCCGGGGATGGCCTGGAACCACTCCGCGTTGGAGCCGACCGGGGTGAGGTGGGCGAGCGTGTCGGGGTCGACCTCGATGGGACGACCGGCGTCGTAGCCCACGAACAGGCGGTCCTCGATGACGTCGACGTTGGTGTTGGCCAGGTTCGTCACCCCGAACGGCGACACCTCGGCGAAGGCCACCTTGGTGAACAACCAGGGCAGGCGATCGCGCAGGCGGAGCAGCGGGGTGCGGATCAGGCGTTGGCGCACGGGGATGCGCCCGTAGGCGTCGGGGGTGCAGTCGATGCGGCACAACAGGCCGCGCTCGCCGAACCAGTGCCCGCCGGGGGCGCGCTTGTCGGGGCCCACCACGAACACCGAGCCGTCGATGTCGTCGGGCCAGTGGCCCGCGACCACCTCGAGGCGGTGGGATCGCTCGCCCTGCCCCCAGAACAGGTTCCTCGTCAACGTGGCCACGGTGCCCCCCGGGTGGTCGCCGACGGCCGGCGCCGTCGGTGAACAGTGTTCACGGCGAGGGGCGCTCCCGCAAGCTGCTTGACCCGTCCTACGGTGGGTGGTTGGATGAGCCGCCGACGCGGTGAACAGTGTTCATCCCGCCGATCAGGGGCAGACGACAGGGGACGGTCGTGGGACGCAGAGCAAAGGTTGTCGTTGCGGTGCTGGTGGCGCTGGTCGCCTCGGTGTCCGCGTGCAGCGAGCCCGAGCCCGAGGCCGCGCCCTCCACCACCGAGGCTGCGCACCCGGCGGAGGGGTGCGAGACCGACGACCTCCTGGCGTGCGCGCGCCACTCCACCATCGGCGACCTCGTGCCCGACGAGCCGGTGGCCGCCAGCGGTTCGCCCATCAAGCTGGGCATGGTCAACCAGGAGAACACCGCGGCCGGTTCGTTCCCCGAGCTCAGCCAGGCGGTGCAGGCGGCCATCGAGTTCGTGAACACCGAGCTCGGCGGCGTCGACGGCCGCCCCCTCGAGCTCGAGGTGTGCAACACCAACTTCTCCACCGAGGGGTCCACGGCGTGCGCGCAGCAGTTCGTCGAGGCCGGCGTGCCCGCGGTGCTCGGCGGCATCGACGTGTTCGGCACCGCCGTGGAGACCCTCGCCGAGAACGGGATCCCCTACATCGGCGGCATCCCGGTGAGCACGCCCTCGGTCCAGAGCGACAACTCCTTCCAGTGGAGCGGGGGCACCTGGGGTG
>DAIMFV010000241.1:0-5541 GCA_036724365.1 Acidimicrobiales bacterium
CGGGATGCAGGCGTGCGGCAGATCTGCTCATGGCAATGCGCTCATGCGGCAGGCTGCTTCGGCGAGGGGCGCAGTTCGTCCGGCTCGGCAATGCGGATCGGAAGGCCGCCGGCGGGGAGCTGGACGCCGGCTTCGAGCGCATCGCACAGCGCGAGCTCATCGACGGCACCCAGACCCGGGAGCAGAACCGCCAGTTCAACCGGTCGTTGATGACCAGCGCCAAGGACAAGGCGGCCAAGGTGGCCCTGGAGCGGGCCGGGTTCGAGGTGGGGGTGCGCACCACCGGTGCGGTGGCCATCGACGTCGGCCCCGAGTACCCGGTTGCCGCGGTGCTCCTGCCCGGCGACACCGTGGTGGCGGCCGACGGCGAGCCGGTGGAGGCGGTGGAGGACCTGGTGGCGGTGATCGCCACCCACCAGCCCGGCGACAGCATGGAGCTCACGCTCGAGGCCCTCGGCACCGGCGAGACCCGCACGGTGGATGCCGAACTGGTGGCCCGGCCCGACGATCCCGAGCGGGCCATGCTCGGTGTCACCCTGGAGAGCCGCCCGGCCTACGACTTCCCGGTCGACGTGGCGATCGACTCGGGCACGGTGGGCGGCCCCTCGGCCGGCCTGGCCTTCTCCCTGGCGATCCTGGACCGGCTCACCCCCGGTCTGCTCACGGGCGGGGAGCGCATCGCGGTGACCGGCACCATCGAGCTGGACGGCTCGGTGGGTCGGGTGGGCGGTGTCCGCCAGAAGACCGAGGCGGCGATCCGGGCCGGGGCGCGGGTGTTCCTGGTGCCGGGAGACGAGCTGGCCGAGGCCGTCACCGCGGCCGACGGACGCATCGAGGTGCGCCCCGTGGCCACCCTGGAGGACGCCCTCGACGTGCTGGCTGACCTGGGTGGCGATCCCGTGCCGGCTCCCGACGCGGCCGCCGCCCCCACCGGGGGCTGACCACGAACCGACCAGGGCTCCCCGATCCGGCCGGGGCCCGGTCGTACCATCGGAGGCGATGCCTGCCGATCCGCCCGACCGTCCGCTGTTCGAACCCGACGCCGTCGCCGGCAAGTCGTTCACCCAGGCCCGCCGGGGCTACGAGCCCGACGAGGTCCGGGCCTTCCTGTTGTCGGTGGCCTCACAGATCCGCGAGGCCAAGCTCCGCTACGAGGACATGGAGCGCCGCCTGGTCGAGGTGGAGCGCCGGGCCGCCGACCCCAAGGACCTCGACGAGACCGCCGTCACCCAGCTCCTCGGCGAGGAGACGGCGCGGGTCCTGGAGACGGCCCGCAACGCCGCGGCAGACATCCGCAACCGGGCCGAGACCGCGGCCGTGGCGCGCGAGGCCGAGATCACCGAGCGCGACCGGGCCACCCGCGAGGCGGCCGACCAGTACTCCGAGCAGGTCCGCACCGCCGCCGACGAGGCCGACCGTCGGATCCGGACCGACGCCGAGCGCTACGCCGAGCAGGTCCGCACCGCGGCCGACACCGAGACCACGGCGCAGCGGGCCGCGGCCGACGAGTACGACCAGCGGATCCGCACCGCGGCCGACACCGAGGTGGCCGAGCTGCGCGCCGCGGCGTCCGCCGAGGCCGAACGGCTGCGGGCGGAGGCGGCGTCGGTGCTCACCGAGCGCACGGCTGAGGCCGAGACCGCGGCGTCGGCGATCCTGGGTGAGGCCGACGGCTACAACACGCGGGTGCGGGCCGATGCCGACCGTTACAGCGAAGCCACGCGGGCGGCGGCCGACAGCTACCGGTCCGACACCCAGGCCGCGGCCGAGACGGCCAAGGCCGAGGCATCCGCCGAGGCCGAGCGGGTGCGCACCGAGGCCCTGGAGGAGGCGCGCCGGATCCGCGAGGAGGCCGCCGCCGCCGCCGAGGCCCGGTCCGCCGCCGCCGACGCCGAAGCCGAGAACGTGGTGCAGGCGGCCAAGGACCAGGGCCGCACCATGGTGGAGGAGGCCCGGGCCTACCGGGAGCGGGTGATCGCCGATCTCGCCGACCGCCGCCGGGCCGCCCGGGCCCAGCTCGAGGAGCTGGCTGCCACCCGCGACGCCCTGGCCGTGTCGCTGTCCGACGTGGAGGCCAAGTTGGCCGCGTCGCGAAAGCTCCTGGGCGACACCACCATCGACCTCGCCCTGCTGGGCGACGTCGCCACCGACCGCTCGATCCTCGAGGCCGACGACGTGCTGGTGGTGACCCCGCCGGCGGCCGTGGCGATGGCGCCCGATGCGGCCGACCACGACGACGACGAGGACGAGGGTGACGACGACGAGGTCCAGGACGACGACGAGGCCCAGGACGACGACGAGGCCCCCTCCGGGTCCGGCCCGGACCCTGCCCCGCTTCCCGAGGCCCTGCCCGAGGCTCTGCCCGAACCCGAGCCCGAACCGGGCGTCGAACCCGCGGCGGGACCCGAGGCGATCCCCGAGCCCCTGCCCGAGTCGGGGCCCGAGCCCGAACCGGCCGACGGGGCCGGTCCGGAGTCCCTGCCCACCGACGATGGCGATGCCCACCGGGACGACGGTGCGGCGGTCGGCGATGCTGACCTGGACGGCGACCCGGACGGCGGGGGCGACAGCGAGGCCGGGCCGGTGGACCGCGAAGGTCGCATCGACGCCATCTTCGCCCGCATCCGGGCCGATCGGATCGAGGACCCCGTCGACGGTGGCACCGACGAGATCGCCACGGACGCCACGGTCGACCCCGCCGACCAGCCCACCGAGGCCTTGCCTGCGGTGGAGCTCGACGACGACGAGGACACCGACGATGCCCCGGCATCGGAACCCGACACCGATGCCCACGGCGAACCGGGCGTGGACGCCGACACCGACCTGCTCGACCGGCGCGACGCCGCCCTGCAGGAGATCGAACGGCAGTTGGCCCGCCGGCTCAAGCGGGTGCTCGCCGACGAGCAGAACGAGACCCTCGACCTGCTGCGCCGGACGAAGGGCACACCCACCGCCGAGGCGGTGCTGCCCGGCGACGCCGATCACCAGGAGCGCTACCGCGGTGCCGCCCTGGAAGACCTGGCCAACGCCGAGCGGGTGGGGGCCGGGTTCTTCGGCGATGCCCCGCAGCGTCGGGCCGACGTGTTCGACGTGGCCGGCGACTTCGCCGGCGAGATCCTCCGCCAGATCCGGGGCCAACTGGAGCGGGCGTTCGCCGACGGTGGCGACGAGTACGAGGTGGGCGAGCGAATCCGGGCCTGCTACCGGGAGTGGAAGACCCAGCGCATCGCCGACTCGTCGCGCCACTTCGTGATGGTGGCGTTCGCCCGGGGTGTGGCCGAGGCCGCCCCCGACGACACCGCGTTCCGGTGGTTGCTCGACGACGGCGACCAGCCCTGCCCCGACTGCGACGACAACCGGCTGGGTGGGGCGGTCCGCAAAGGTTCGCCCTTCCCCACGGGAGACCTGTGCCCGCCTGCCCACCCGGGCTGTCGGTGCCTGGCCGTCCCCACCTGAGCCCCCGAACCTGAGCCCCTGACCCGACCCGGCCCACCTGGCCGACCCGGCATCCGGCCGGCCCGTTCCGGGAGGTGAGGACAAGCCCGGGCGGGGGCGCGGGGAATCTCCGAGGGGCCCTTCGGTAGGATCCCGAGCCGTGCCTGAAGACCCCGACAAGCCCAACCGGCGCCCCCGGCGCCGGGGAGCACCCGGCGCGGTCGATGGTGGGCCCCGCGGGCGGCGTTCCGGCCGGGGCCGCGTGGTCCTGCTCACGGTGCTGGTGGTCTTGCTCGTGCTCCTGGTGTCGTTGCGCGGGATCGCCGCCTTCTACACCGACAAGCTCTGGTTCGAGTCGCTCGGCCTGGGCACGGTGTGGAGCACCGCCCTGGGCACCCGCATCTCCCTGGCCCTGCTCGGCGCCGGCGTGTTCTTCAGCCTGTGCTGGGCGAACATGGTCATCGCCGAGCGGTTCGCCCCCGTGTTCCGGCCGGTGGCACCGGCCGACGACCTGATCGAGCGCTACCACGACCTGGTGGGCCACCGGGCCGCGCTGGTGCGGCTGGGGCTGGCGGTGTTCCTGGCGGTGCTGTTCGGGGCCAGCTTGGGGGCCAGCTGGAACGAGTGGCTGCTGTTCCGGAACCGGGTCGACTTCGGTGAGACCGACGCCACCTTCGGTGTCGACATCGGCTTCTACGTGTTCCAGCTGCCGTTCATCACCGCGGCGCTGTCGTGGTTGTTCTCGGTGCTGGTGGTGGTGCTGTTCACCACCCTGCTGGTGCACGTGGTGAACGGCGGCATCCGGTTCCACACCCAGCTGGAGCGCACCACCCCGCAGGTGAAGGCCCACGTGTCGGTGCTGCTCGGCATGCTCGCCCTGGTGCAGGCGGTGCGGTACTGGGTGGGCCGCTACCACCTCACGTTCTCCACCCGGGGCACGGTCGACGGGGCCACCTACACCGACGTCAACGTGGAGCTGCGGGCCACCTACCTGTTGGTGCTCATCGCCCTGTTCGCGTTCGGCCTGTTCATCGCCAACATCTGGCGGCGGGGCTGGACCCTGCCGGTGCTGGCCGTGGGGCTGTGGATGTTCGTGGCCGCGCTGGCCGGTGGGATCGTGCCGGCGTTCGTGCAGCGGTTCCGGGTGGAACCGTCGGAGTCCTCGATGGAGGCGCCCTACATCCTCGACAACATCGCGGCCACCCGGGCGGCCTACGGGCTCGACGTCGACACGGAGACGTTCGAGTGGGACGGTGCGCTGGATTCCGAGGCGTTGGGCCGCGAGGTGGAGACGCTGCAGAACGTGCGGTTGTGGGACCCGGCCATCATCGAGACGAGCTTCGAGCGCCAACAGCAGCTCAAGGGCTTCTACGAGATCAACGACGTCGACGTCGACCGGTACGTGATCGACGGACAGGTCACGCCGGTGATGATCTCGGCCCGAGACCTGGACACGGCCGGGGTGCAGCAGTCCAGCTGGGAGGCCACCCACCTGGCGTTCACCCACGGCTACGGCGTGGTGGCGGCCAAGGCCAACGACCGCTCCGCCAGCGGCGATCCCGACCTGGTGGTGAGCGGGATCCCGGTGTCCACGTCCGGCGGCATGCCCGAGGTCGACGACCCCGGCATCTACTTCGGCGAGGACAAGACCGGCTACGTCATCGTCGACACCGACCGCAAGGAGATCGACTACCAGGACGCCGAGAACCAGTCGGTCACCACCACCTACCAGGGCGCCGACGGCGTGAGCCTGGGATCGGGGCTCGGTGGGTTCGTGCGCCGGGCGGCCTTCGCCCTGCGCTTCGGCGACGTGAACCCGCTGGTCTCGGGCAACATCCGCCCGGAGTCGCGGGTGTTGATCGAGCGCGACATCTCCGGCCGCCTGCACGAGGTGGCTCCGTTCCTGGCCTACGACCACGACCCCTACGTGGTGGTCACCGACGGGTCGGTGAAGTACGTGGTCGACGCCTACACCACGTCGTCGTACTTCCCCAACGCCCAGCGCGCCGACACCGGCGGCCTGGGGGTGAACAGCGGGCTGCGGGGCCGGTCGTTCAACTACGTGCGGAACTCGGTGAAGGCCGTGGTCGACGCCTACGACGGCAC
>DAIMFV010000242.1:0-3021 GCA_036724365.1 Acidimicrobiales bacterium
ACCCGTCGATGCCTTGGTGAGCCGTTACCTCACCAACTAGCTGATAGGCCGCGAGGCCCTCCCGAAGCGGAATCCATTTCCTCACCCGGCCATGCGACCAGGTGGGGGTATCCGGTATTAGCTCTCCTTTCGGAGGGTTATCCCGGTCTTCGGGGCAGGTTCCTCACGTGTTACTCACCCGTTCGCCACTAGGTCTTCCGCAGTGTTGCCACTGCATGGACCTCGTTCGACTTGCATGTGTTAGGCACGCCGCCAGCGTTCGTCCTGAGCCAGGATCAAACTCTCCATCGAGATCGTCAGAAGGCCCAACAGCGAACTGTCGGACCCTCGTCAAATCGGAGAGCCACCTCGAGGCCTGAACCTCTCAGTGACTGGCATCAGTCCAACCAACTAGCTTGTTGTTTGTCCGATGCGTAAATTGCATTGTTATATAAACGGCCGCTGCATCACCCGAAGGCTCCACAGCGGACGCCCGCATGTGCTTTTTCGTCCTCTATTCCGTTCTCAAGGTGCGCTCGCCTCCCCGTGGGGAGACCGCTGTGGCAGTCGCTCCCGTGGGAGCGTTGCTGCCGGTGCCTCACGTTGGCCGGTCGTGCCGGCCGTGTGGGGCGAATGGTCACCTTAGAGCCTGGTCCGGATCCTGTCAACTCGGTGAGTTGTGGGTTCCGGGGGCCGCTGGCGACGGAGATCAACCTACGGGGGCCGCTCAGGCGTTTCCAAATCGAGGCGGTGTGTCCTTCGTCTCAGCGTGGTCCCGACGGCAGCCAGGAACGCCCGGCCAGGTCAGGGCTCCACCCGGACCACGCCGAAGCTCCGCTTGCCCCGCCGTAGCACCACGTAGTGGCCGTGAAGCAGGTGGTCGTCGCCCACCACGGCTCCCTCGGCCGCCCGCTCGCCGTTCACGTAGACGCCGCCCTGGGCCAGGGCCCGGCGGGCCTCACCCTTGGAGGTCGCCAGGAAGCCCGGCCGGCTGAGCAGGTCGATCAGATCGAGGCCCGGGTCGAGCTCGGCCCGGGCCACGAGGACCACCGGTACCTCCCGGGCCACCGCCGCCAGCGCCGCGGCGGAGGCATCGTCGACCGGTGCGCCGAACAGGATCGCTGACGCCTCCTCGGCGGCGGCGGCCTCGGCTCCTCCGTGCACCAGGGCGGTGGCCTCCCGCGCGAGGCGGCGCTGGCCTTCGCGCCGACCGGGCTCGGCCAGGTGCTCGGCGACCAGCTCGTCGATCTCGGACACCGGGAGGAGCGTGAACTGGGCCAGGAACTGGCGCACCTGGCGGTCGTCGGTCTGCATCCAGTGCTGGAAGAACTGGTACGGGCTGGTGCGCTCGGGGTCGAGCCAGATCCGCGCCCCGGTGGTCTTGCCCAGCTTGGTGCCGTCGGGGGCGGTGAGGAGCGGCCAGCCCAGGGCCCACGCCTGGCGACCGTGCACCCGACGGATCAGATCCACACCGCCGAGCATGTTGCCCCACTGGTCCGACCCGCCGATCTGCACCTGGCAGCCGTGCTCCTCCTCGAGGCGGAGGAAGTCGTGGGCCTGCAGGAGCATGTAGGAGAACTCGGTGTAGGAGATGCCGTGCTCGGAGGCCAGGCGGTTCTTGACCGACTCCCTCCCGAGCATGGTGTTGACGGTCACGTGCTTGCCCACGTCACGCAGGAAGTCGAGCAGTCGGACCTCGCCCGTCCAGTCACGGTTGTCGACGAGCGTGACGTCGGGGCCCACCACCCGGGAGATCTGGGCCTTGATGGCGGCGACGTTGGCGGCGAGGGTGGCCTCGTCGAGGAGGTTGCGCTCCTCGGATCGCCCGCTCGGGTCCCCCACCATGCCGGTGGCCCCCCCGGCCAGGGCGATGGGCCGGTGACCGGCCTCCTGGAACCGACGGAGGACCAGCAGGCCGAGCAGGTTGCCCACGTGGAGGCTGTCGGCGGTGGGATCACAGCCGTAGTAGAGGGTGACCGGTCCCTCGGCGAGGCGGGCAGCGAGTCCCGCCGGGTCGGTGCACTCCTGCACCAGGCCCCGGGCCTCCAGGTCGGCGAGCACGTCGTGGTCGGTCATGGCCCCATCGTCACCGGGCCGGGTGCGGACGGCCAAACGGGATGCCGGACGCGCCACCAGCGAGCCCCGTCCCCCCCTGGTACCGGAGCGGGACCGGCCCCGGTTGGATCGGAGGCCGGACCGTGGGCGAGGCTCTGGCCGTGCCGACCGCCACCGACGACCCCGAGGTCGACGAACCGCTCGCCATGCGCTGGAGCGTGGGCCGGGTGCTGGGGGTGCTCACCATGGTCCTCATCGCCGTGTTCTGGGCGGCCGTGTTCGCGGGCATCTTCAAGCGCGACAACTTCGACCGCCTCGACGACCGGGCCTTCGTGGCCCGCACCGAGGCCCGCTGCGACACCCTCCTCGAGGACCTGGCCGAGCTGCCCAACGGCTCGTTCATCGACGACCCGGTCGAGCGGGCCCGGGTGCTCGACGAGGCCACCGACCTGGTCGAGGCCATGGTCGACGCCATCGACGCCGACGCCCCCACGGCCGGCGACGACGGGAAGTCGGTCCGCGGCTGGATCGCCGACTGGCGCGCCTACGTGGCCAACCGTCGCGACTACGCGGACCGCCTCCGGGTGGACCCCGAGGCCCGGCTGCTGCTCGACCAGAGCCTCGGCGGCGACTCGGTGGACAAGCCCATCGAGATCTTCGCCGACGTCAACGACATGCCGACCTGCGCCACCCCCGGCGACGTCGGCTGACGCTCGCCCCCGAGGCTGAGCCCGATCTGACCCCCGACCCGGACGGCGGGACCCCCGACCCGGGAGACCGAGGACCGGCCGGCGCACACCGCGCCCCCGGGGCGGCTGCGCCACCCCACATCGGGCGGCCGGCGTCAGGGCTCAGCCCGCGTCCGGGCGGAGCAGCGACCGGGCCCGGGCCAGCCCGGCGGTCACCAGCCGTCGGGTGCCGGGGTCGATCGGCGGGGGCAGGGGGGGGGGGGGGGGCCCCGGCGCCCCCCCCCCCCCCCGCGCCCCC
>DAIMFV010000242.1:3031-3621 GCA_036724365.1 Acidimicrobiales bacterium
GGCGGGTCAAGGAGGGCGAGGTCGGCCTCGGTCACCCACCGCAACCCCAGCGACTCCTCGTTGGCCACCTCGATCGCTCCCTCGGGTGCCACGACCAGGAACCGGGTGTCCAGGTGCAGGTGCGCCGGCTCGCCCGGGGGCTCGACGAGGTGGACGTCGACGTCGATGGGATCAGGGAGCACCCGGAGCCCGTCGATCCCGGTCTCCTCGGTGGCCTCGCGCAGTGCCACCCCGGCGAGGTTGGTGTCGCCGTCGGCGTGTCCACCGGGCTGGAACCACCGGCCGAGCTTGCGGTGCAGCATCAGGAGGGTGCGGGCGCCGTCGGTGTCGACCACCAGGGCCGACCCGGTGAGGTGGCCCTCGGCGCACGTGCGGTGGGCGGCGTCGGGATGACCGGCCACGAAGTCGAGGACGTGGCGACGGTGGCCTTCGGTGACCGGATCGGTGAGGACGGTCCGCCGCAGGGTGGCCACGGCCACACCCAGGTCGGCGCTGGCCGCCAGGTCCGGGTGGCCCGTGGCGAGGAACGCCGGCGGGAGCGGGCTGCTCACGGGACCGGCACCGGTCGGGACCGGTACGGGCTGTCGGGC
>DAIMFV010000242.1:3631-5526 GCA_036724365.1 Acidimicrobiales bacterium
CCGCAAGATGAGCCCGCAGGCCGTCGCGGCGGCCGCGGCGGGCGCCATGCTGTCGGCGGGCCGCGAGGTCCGGGGGCCCGGGGGAGGGGACCGCCGGGGGGGGCGGGCTGCCCAGGGCCCCGCCACCGGTCGGGACGGTAAGGGGCTGGCGGCCCCGCTGAACCGCCACGGCCGGTCGACCGCCCCGGAGATCCCCACCCGGGGTCCGACCGTGGGGTGGACGGGGGGCTCGACCCCGTCGTCGACGAGGCGCACGAGGCTGTGGACCCGTGTCAGGTCGCCCCCGTCGTGACCGCCGTGCACGCCGAGGGCCTGGCACACCTTGCCGGGACCGTTGGCCAGGTCCACCGGGCGCCGGGCCGCCGGTCGGTCCACCCGCATGGCGTCGATCCCGGCCATCGGCTCGAGCGCCCGGATCAGGACGGCCCCGGCCACGCCCACCTCACCCGCCACCACGTTGGCGCACCAGTGGACGCCGTAGCTGCGGTACACGTACAGGTGGCCGGCGGGACCGAACATCGGCTGCGTGCGGGGGGTGGGTCCCCGGTAGGCGTGGCTGGCCGGGTCGTCGTGGCCCCGGTAGGCCTCGACCTCGACGATGCGCCCGGCGCGCCGGCCGGCGACCAGGACCTTGCCGAGCAGCGCGGGGGCCAGCTCCAGCGGATCGCACCGGTAGAACGACCGAGGCAACGTACGCCCGACGACGACGACGTCGGCGGCAGCGGCGGCAGCGGCGGGAGGGGCAGGGGGCCGGGCCACGGCTCAGACCGGGAGGGCGTGGCCCACGGTGGCCCACCAGAGCCGGCCCGGACCCGAGACCACCAGCTCCCCGTGACCGGGGGGCACGAACGCCGCCGCGCCGCCGTGGAGCGACAACGAGCCGGACCGTCCCGCCACCCGCACGGGCCCGCCGGTGGCCAGGAGCAGCGACGGCCCCGTGGGCACGATGGTGGTCCCCGAGGGCGGCGGGTCGACGGCCACGAGGCCGAACGCGTCCTCCGCACAGTCGTAGACGGTGAGGCCGGGCCCAGGGTGGGTGCGGGCCGGCGGGGCCGGCACGCCGGGCTCGAAGCGGAGCACGTGCAGCAGCTCGTCGACGTCGATGTGCTTCACCGTGAGCCCGCCCCGCAGGACGTTGTCCGACGCCGCCATCAACTCGACCCCTGCGCCGTGCAGGTAGGCGTGGAGGTTGCCGGACGGCAGGTGCACGGCCTCGTCGGGGGCCAGGTGGAGCACGTGGAGCAGGAGTGGGGCGAGACAGCCCGGGTCGGAGGGATGGCGTCGGGCGAGCTCCACCACCCAGTGGTACGGGTCGGCCCGGTCGCCCGTCGACCGGGAGGCGGCCGCGTCGGCCACCGCCTCCGCCACCGACGCCCGCTCGGGCCCGTGCAGGTGCAGGACCCACGCGAGCGCCTCCCCCAGGGTGGCGGGCGCGCCGCCCACCAGGGCCTTCACCACCGGCTCGAGCGCCTCGACCCCCAGGGGCTCGAGCAGGCTCACGACCTCGGGTGGCGCGCGGAAGCCGCAGAGGGCCCAGGTGTCGGTGAGGGCGACCAGGGACTCGGGTTTGGCGTTGGCGTCGCGGTAGGTCCGCTCGGCGGCGTCGAGCGGGATCCCGGCCTCCTCCTCTCGCAGGAACCCGGCTCGGGCCTCGGCCCGGGAGGGGTGGGCCTGGAGCGACAGGGGCTCCCCGATGGCCAGGACCTTGAGCAGGAACGGCAGCGTGGTGACACCGCCGGCGACGAGGGCGGCACCGAGCCAGCGTTCCGGATCGTCGGCGATGACCTCGGCCAGGGTGCGTCCGGCGGGGTCACCGACCACCCGGGACGGGGCGACGGGATGCGCCCCCACCCACAGCTCGGCCTCGGGGCCCCCGGTGGGATCGGAGCCCACCA
>DAIMFV010000243.1:0-3282 GCA_036724365.1 Acidimicrobiales bacterium
TGTTCGCCATCCTCTTCGGGCTGTCCATGGACTACGAGGTGTTCATCCTCTCCCGGGTCCGCGAGGACTGGGTCGCCACCGGCGATGCCACCGGCAGCGTCATCCACGGCATCGCCGTGTCTGCCCGGGTCATCACCGCCGCCGCGCTCATCATGATCAGCGTCTTCGCATCCTTCGTGCTCGGCGACACCCCCGAGATCAAGATGTTCGGCTTCGGTCTCGCCGTCGCCGTCGCCCTCGACGCCACCGTCATCCGCATGGTCGTCGTCCCCGCCACCATGACACTGCTCGGCTCACGCAACTGGTGGCTACCCGGATGGCTCGACCGGACCCTGCCCAACCTCGACATCGAGGGCACCGGCACACTCGGACCCAACCCCGCCGTTGCGGGACGCGACGCCGCGCACCCCGACCGCCCGATTCCCACCCACCCCAAGGAACCTGCACCGTGAACCTCGACGAAACCCCCGAAGAGCTCGAAGCCCGCGCCCGCATGGCCACCGCGCTCCAGCGACTCGGCCACAGTCTCGTCGGCCATCGCGTCGACGCCGACCTCGCGGGTCGCATCGCCGACCTGGCCGCCGCCGCGACCGAGGAGGTCTCGGCCCGGCCCGCGCGCGACCGGTCCGCAGAGATCGCCACCAGCCCCCGCTTCGCCCGCTGGCTCGGTGGCGACGCCCTCGAGCCGATCGGCCTCGACGGCGAGCCGATGGATTTGTTCCGCGACTCGGTCGTCTCAGGGCGGACCAACCCGATGGGCATCGGACTCGAGGTGCGCCGCCATGGCGACTCGGTGGTCGCGACCACGGCGCTCGGCCCAGCGTTCGAAGGGGCCCCCGGACGAGCCCACGGCGGCGTCGTCGCCGCGATCGTCGACGAGACCATCGGGTACGTCCTGCCCATCCTCGGCGAGCTGGCCTACACCGCGAACCTCAACCTCGACTACGTCGCCCCCGCACCCCTTCACCAGGAGCTGCGCGTCACCGCGTCGTTGCGCGACCGCGCCGACCGAAAGCTCTGGCTCCAGGCCCACGGCGAGTCCAACGACGGGATCTTCGTCCGGGCCGAGGCGCTGTTCCTCACCGTCGACCTGACCAAGTTCGCCAACGACGCAAGCTGAACCGGAGGCCCCATGCCCGCAGCCATCCCCCCCGACCGGTACGACGCCGACACCGCCGCCGCCATGACCGCTGGCAGCATCGATGGCCTGCCGTCCTACCTCGGCATCCGAACCGTCGAAGTGGGGCCCGCCACGATGCTCGCCGAGCTCGACGTGCGGCCCGAACTCCTCAACCCCTTCGGCACCCTCCACGGAGGTGTCGTATCCGCCCTCGTCGATCACGTCCTCGGCGCGGTGCTCTACCCCGTCATCAAGCGCGGCCACTGGGCCGCCACCACCGAGTTCAAGCTCAACCTCCTCACCGCGGTGCGCGCTGGCACCGTGCGGGCACGGTCCACCATCGTGTCGCTCACGCGCCGCACCGCGGTCGTCCAGGTCGAGGTCGACAACGACGGCCGGCCCTGCGCCCTCGCGCAAGGCACCGTGCTCATCGTCGAGCCCCGTAGGTCCTAACCCGAGCACCGCCACCTCGAGCGGCGTTGGTGCCGGCAAGGAACCAGTCGACCACCGACGGGACCGAGGCGATGCTGAAGTCGTCCTCGCTCTCGAACAGGAACCGGAACAGAACCGGACCGACCAGCTGAGCAACGGCGACATCAGGATCGAGGTCCGATGGCAGCTCCCGGCGCTCGACGCCCGCGGCGATGATGTCGCGCAACACCTTCGAGCCGTCCGCCCGAACCGACGAGCTCAGGTCAGCCAGCTCTGCGTCGTCGCGAGCCTGCTGGCCGATCGCGATCATCATGCGCCCGAGTCCCGAGGTCGTCAGCGCAGCCTGGAACGCTTCCATCTCGGCGATCAGGTCCTCACGCAGGTCGCCCGCCGGGGTGGTGTGCAGCAGCCGCACCTCCTCGCCGATCAGGTCACGCAGCAGGTCGAGTCGTTGGGGCCAGTGCCGATACAGCGTCGTGCGCGCATACCCACTGCGCTCAGCCACCCGAGCCAGGGTGACCCGCTCCCACCCCTCCTCCAGCATCACCTCACGGGCCGCCGCGAGCACATCGCGACGGGTCCGGGCGACGCGGGGGTCGATCTCGGCGCTGGGGGCCACTCTCGAACCCTACTCTCAGCGCTCTAGAGGACGGAACGTCGTCTAGAACACAACATGTCCTAGAGTCCACGGGTCGACTTCAGCGAGAGGGGACCTCATGACCACCCAGACGGCGGATCCGTCCGGACCGGTAGGTGACCTGCCGGAGGGCCAGCACGATCCGGTCGAACACGACGTCGTGGTCGAGAACGCCGGTCGGCGCAGGCTCATCCTCGCTGCCATGTGTGTCGCGCTCGTCGCCGTCGTCGCCTCGGTCTCGGGCCTCAACGTCGCACAGCAGGCCCTCGCCCAGGACCTGGGGGCCACCCAGAGCCAGTTGCTGTGGATCATCAACGGCTACACGCTCGCGCTGGCCGCGCTGCTCCTGCCGGTCGGGGCCATCGGTGACCGGTGGGGTCGCAAGCCCATCCTGATGATCGGACTGGTCGCATTCGCGGCCACCAATCTCGCCTCCGCGTTCGCGACAGAGCCAACAATGCTCATCGGATTGCGGGTCCTCGCGGGTGTGGCTGCCGCCATGGTCATGCCCGTGACCCTCTCGGTCATCACCACCAGCTTCCCGCGAGAAGAACAAGCCAAAGCCATCGGCACCTGGGCGGGCTTCGCCGGCGCGGGCGGCATCATCGGGCTGTTCGTCTCTGCCGCCATCATCGACAACGCCACCTGGCCGTGGGTCTTCGCGCTCCCGATCGCGCTCGCCGCCGTCTCCTTCGCCCTCACCGCCTCATTCGTCCCGCACTCCGTCGAACACACCGAAGCCGGCTTCGACGTCGCCGGATCGCTGCTCTCGGTCGTCGCCGTCGGCGGGCTCGTGCTCGCCTTCCACGAAGGACCCGAAAAAGGCTGGACCGCCACGATCACCCTCGCAGCGATCGTCGCCGGTCTCGCCGCGACCGTCGCGTTCGTCGCCGTCGAGCTCCGCCGCGACCACCCGCTGCTCGACGTGCGGATCTTCGCCCTCCGGGGGCTCGCCGCGGGCTCGGTGAACCTCTTCGTGGTCTTCGCCGTGATGTTCTCCCTGTTCCTGGTGCTCGGGCAGTCCCTCCAGGCCATCCTCGGCTACTCCGCCCTCAAAGCAGCATAGGGACCCCTGCCGATGGCGGTCATGATG
>DAIMFV010000243.1:3292-3587 GCA_036724365.1 Acidimicrobiales bacterium
CCACCATCGCCCCGACCATCGCCGAGCGGTTCGGGTTCCGCCGAACCCTCGTGACGGGCATGCTCGCGATGGCCACGGGCCTGGTCGTGTTCGCCGTACTCGCCGACCCCCAGGGCGGCTACCTCACTGTGCTCCCCGGCACCCTCATCCTCGGCGCCGGCGTCGGCCTCGCGATGAGCCCGTCCACCGCGGCGATCACCTCGTCACTACCCGAGGAGAAGCAAGGCGTCGCCTCATCGCTCAACGACACAGTCCGCGAGATGGGCGGCGCCGTCGGCATCGCCCTCATCGGATC
>DAIMFV010000243.1:3622-5522 GCA_036724365.1 Acidimicrobiales bacterium
GGCCTCCCGCCCGAGGTCGCCCACCCCGTCACCGAAGGCATCGGCGGCGCCCTCGCCGCCGCCGGTCAGATGGGCCCCAACGGCGCAACCCTCATCGATGCCGCCCGCCAATCCTTCGTCGATGCCATGATGCCCGCCCTGCTCCTCGCCGCCGCGGTCTGCGCCGCCGCCGCGCTCTTCACCGCCATCCGCGGACCCAAGACTGCCGCCGAAGCCGAGCCCCGTCTCCACACGCCCGAACCACAGGACAACAGCGGGGAACCGTGACCCTCCGGCGCTTCGTGTGGCCTTGGGTGCACCACAAGCTCGAAGGCGCCGGGCCCATCATCGACGACGCCGTCATCGTCCCCAACACCCCCATCGACGAAGTACGAGCCTTCGTCGACACCCCCGTCAAGCTGGCCGCCTGGTTCGGCGCCACCTTCGATGCTGACGATGCGACGCTCACGATCGCTCGCGTCCCGGACGTGCTCACCGTCGGGTGGATCACCACCGATCTCATCGACCACGGCCGCTGTCTCACCCTCACCGGCGTCATCGCTCCCGGCCCGGTCCGCAGCTACGTGACACTGCGGTCGGTCGCCTACCAACGGACCGAGGCCGATCCCGACGGGGCCGCGGTTGGCTTCGGCACCGAGGTCTGGACACACGTCGACCTCCCGCTACGGACCCCGCCCGCGGTCGTCAGGCTCCTCAACGACGTCATACGCAGAGGCAACCGCCACCTGCGCGGCGAACTCGGCAGCTGACCCGCTCGCCAGGGCGGGCTCCGACCCGCCGAAGGACGGGCTTTCGTCGCCGCCGATCAATGGAGCCGGGCTCGTCAACCTCCGTCGGCCTCCGTCGGCACCGCCAAGCTGAAGGACGCTGTCCGAGTCGCGTGATGGGAGCTGCGCCGAGCGGGCAGCGCTTCTACAACTCTCTTCTACACCGCGGGCTGGGATCGCTTGGTCCGCAGTGGTACGGACTGGACGTCGTATGCGCGAAACCCCACCTCAGAGGTTGGAAGGTACGGAACGGGACGCCAGGAGAGGCTGAGAATCGCGTCCAACCCGACGATCAGCCCGACGAACTCGACTTCATCAGGGCCCTCGCCGCAGAGATCCGGTTCGTCGTGGCAGCAGCGGACATCGATTCGGCCGACGGCGACGGCCTCCCCGACAAGGACTCTTCTACCGGATCTTCTACCGGGCGGGACGGGATCGGACGCGATGCGGCGGTACGGTCCGGCACATCCGTAGGGGCGAAAGTCAAGCTCAGAGGGAGAGATCGGTACGGATCCACATGGGAAAACACAGCGATCCGAAGGCTCATAACCCGAAGGTCGCAGGTTCAAATCCTGCCCCCGCCACCATCGAGAATGCAGTGTCTGCAAGGCCTCCGACGCTTCGGGGGTCTTGCGGCGTTTTCGGCCGCTACCGTGTGTCTACCGATGCCTACCGTCTATGCGGCGGCCGCTGCCTCGTCGCATTCTCGTGAATGGCTTGCGAGGAGTTGTCCGAATGCGGCTGCGGCGTCGTCCTGCATTCCGGGGAGGACGTGCTGGTAGGTGGTCATGGTGAATGCCGGGTTGGAATGCCCGAGTCGTTCGGAGACGACTTTGATCGGGACCCGGTCGCGCAGCAGGAGACTGGCGTGGGTGTGACGCAGGTCGTGGAACCGGATCGGTGACACGTCGAGGTGCCGCTGCGCGCGGTCGAACGCCTGGGAGATGCTGTGCGGATGGATCGGCTGGCCGTCCGGTCGGGTGAACACGAGCCGGTGGGTGTTGGCGGGCGCCGGTTTCGGCGAGCTCAGCGGTCTGTTGTCGTCGCCACCGGGCGAGCAGGTCCATAGTGGCGGCGTCAACGGTGATGTTGCGGCGGGAGGTCTTGGTCTTGAGTCGTGAGAACTCGAGGCG
>DAIMFV010000244.1:0-3926 GCA_036724365.1 Acidimicrobiales bacterium
CGATCTCGACGGCCTCGACGGGCTGGAGACCCACGACTGCTTCACCACCACCGAGTACCTGGCCATCGACCACCTGGGCCTCACCGCCCCAGGCGAGAGCTGGCGGGCGATCGAGGACGGCAGCATCGGCCCCGAGGGTGCGGTGCCGATCAACCCCAGCGGCGGCCTCATCGGCGATGTCGCGCCGGGCGGCGCCACCGGGGTGCGCATGGCCCTCGACGCGACCAAGCAGGTCACCGGCACCGCCGGCGACTACCAGGTGGAGGACGCCCGCCGGTTCGCCACCCTCAACATCGGTGGCAGCACGGCCACCACGCTCTCGTTCGTGGTCGAGGCACCCACCGCCTGACCACCGCGCGCTGCCGACACCGCCCCACCGCCCGACCCGCCCCTTCGCCCGACCCACCCCACCCCGCAGGACGCCGACCCATGCACGCCCAACTCGTGGCCACCCGCCGATCCACCCTCCCGGTCGACGACACGCACCCGTACCGCACCGGCGCGTGGCGGCCCATGGTGAACGAGTGGAACGCCGAGCCCGAGGTGGTCCACGGCGAGATCCCGACCGACCTCGACGGCATGTACCTGCGCAACACCGAGAACCCCCTCCACCCGGCCATCACCGCCTACCACCCGTTCGACGGCGATGGCATGGTGCACCTCATCGAGTTCCGCGACGGACGCGCCGCCTACCGCAACCGCTTCATCCGCACCGACGGCCTGGAGGCGGAGGCGGACTCCGACGTGCAGCTGTGGTCCGGCTTCATCGAGATGCCCGCCGACGCCCACCGCACCGACGGCTGGGGCATCAGGGGCCGCATGAAGGACGCGTCGAGCACCGACGTGGTCGTGCACCGGGGCGAAGCCCTCACCAGCTTCTACTTCTGCGGCGACCTGTACCGGATCGACCTCTCCACGGGTGACACCCTCGGCAAGGAGACCTGGAACGGGGACATCCCCGCCTGGGGCGTGTCGGCCCACCCCAAGGTGGATCCCCGCACGGGGGAGCTGTTGTTCTTCGCCTACTCCAAGGAGGAGCCCCACCTGCGGTTCGGTGTGGTGGGTCCCGACGGCGTGGTCCAGCACACCACCGACGTGGCGTTGCCGGGTCCGCGCCTGCCCCACGACATGGCGTTCACCGAGCACCACGTCATCCTCAACGACTTCCCCCTCTACTGGCGGCCCGAGCTGCTCGAGGCCGGGATCCACGCACCCCGCTTCGATCGCAACCTCCCGTCGCGGTTCGCGGTGGTGCGCCGGGACGGCACCGGACCGGTCCGCTGGTTCGAGGCCGATCCCACCTACGTCCTGCACTTCGTGAACGCCTACGAGGTCGGCGACGAGATCGTGCTCGACGGCTTCTTCCAGGGGTGCCCCCTGCCCTCGGCGAAGGGCGCCGCCAACCTGGAGGAGGCGGCCTTCCGGGGCCTGGCCCTCGACAACCTCCAGACGGTCCTGCACCGGTGGCGCTTCGACCTCCGCACCGGGGCCACCACCGAGGAGCACCTGAGCGGGCGCTACACCGAGTTCGGGATGCTGAACGCCACCGCGCTCACCACCCCGCACCGCTACGTCTACGCCGCCACGGGCGATCCCGACCGCTTCCTGTTCAACGGCCTGGTCAAGCACGATCTGGTGGCCGGCACGGAGACCGCCATCGCCCTCGAGCCCGGCGTGTTCTGCAGCGAGACGGTCCTGGCCCCACGCGTCGGGTCCACCGGCGAAGACGACGGCTACCTGGTCACCTTCACCATGGACCTGAACGCCGACGCGTCGTACTGCGTGATCTACGACGCCGCCGACCCGG
The DNA here is from genome assembly GCA_036724365.1 of Acidimicrobiales bacterium. Lineage (GTDB taxonomy): Bacteria > Actinomycetota > Acidimicrobiia > Acidimicrobiales > Iamiaceae > Aquihabitans. Next base: position 1,808 of record DAIMFV010000244.1, read on the forward strand.
CGGCCGGGCCGGTCTGCCGGCTCCGGCTTCCCGAGCGCATCAGCAGTGGCACCCACGCCACCTGGGCCGCCCGCAGCGAGCTGGCCGGCGCCTCGATGCTGGACTGATCGGTCTCAGGACTCCAGGGCGGCGGCGAGGCGCTCGAGGGTGCCGCTCATGGTGTGGCGGTTGCGGGCGTCGCGGTCGTCGACGCCCGACATCTCCTTGCTCATCTCCATGACCGACTCGGGCCGGAGGTCCCTGGTCCACTCGGTCACCCGGCTGCCCGTCTCGGTGGGCTCGATGCGGTAGCCCCACGTGGAGAAGTGGAAGTCGAACATGGAGCACTCGAAGGCGAAGGCCCGTCCGGGGTCGGCCTCGATGACCTTGCCCTGGCTGGTCCACTCGTGGTCGCCGTTTCGGTTGTGGCCGTCGAAGGTGGCCCCCAGCACCGGGCCGTCGAAGCCCTCGTGCCACTCACAGGTGTGGCACTCCTGGGACCACTCGCCCATGCGGGTCACGTCGGAGATGGCGGCGTACACCGCCTCGGGTGAGGCGGCGATGTCTCGGGAGATCTCGATGGTGTCGGTCACGGCGGGGATTCCACCACAGGATGGCGTGGTCCGCCGGGGCGCTCAGATGGAGCGGCCGGAGCCCTCCCAGTAGCGGGCCCGGAGCTGCCGCTTGGGCAGCTTGCCGGTGGCGGTGCGGGGGAGCGGACCGAAGTCGTAGGACCGCGGGACCATGTAGCCCGCCAGTTGGTCACGGCACAGGCGGCGCAGGCTCTCCTCGGCCTCGTCGGGGTCGAAGTCGAGCGTGGGTGCGGGTCGGCGCCCGCCACCAGCTCCACCGCGGCCTTCACCTCTTCGCCGAACTCGTCGTTGGGGACGCCGAACACACCGACGTCGGCCACCAGGGGATGGGTGGCGATCACCGCCTCGATCTCGGCCGGGTAGATGTTGACGCCGCCCGAGATGATCATGTCGATCAGGCGATCGGACAGGAACAGGTACCCGTCGTCGTCCAGGTGGCCCACGTCGCCGAAGGAGAACACGCCCGGCTCCAGGTGCACCGCGGCCGTCTTCTCCTGGTCGCCGAGGTACTCGAAGTCCGAGCCGAGCAGGCTGCGCATGTAGATCTGGCCCGTGGCGTTCGGCCCGAGGCGTTCGCCGTCGTCGCCGATCACCAGCACCTCGCAGATCGGCAGCGCCCGGCCCACGGGGCCCGGCCGGGCCAGGCACTCCTCCGAGGAGGCGAACGTGGCCACGCCGCCTCCCTCGCTGGCGCCGTACAGCTCGTTGATGACCGGCCCCCACCAGTCGATCATCTGCTGCTTGATCTGCGGCGGGCATGGCGCTGCGGTGTGGAGCACCCACCGCAGGCTCTCGCCGGAGAACTGCTCGCGCACCTCCGACGGCAGCTTGAGCAGTCGGGTGAAGTGGGTGGGCACGGCGTAGTAGTTGGTGACCGCGTGCTCGTCGATCAGGCGCAGGGTCTCCTCGGCGTCCCACTTGCGGCGCAACACGAGGGTGGCGCCACAGGCGAACGGGACGAAGCACATGGCCAGCGGACCGGCGTGGTAGAGCGGCGCGTTGCACAGCACCACCCCGTCGATCGGCGCCTGGTACAGCGACATCAGCAGGGCCAGGCGGTCCAGGCTCTCCTGGGGATCGCCGCCGATGGGGAAGGCGGACGAGCGCACCCCCTTGGGTCGACCGGTGGTGCCCGACGTGTAGAACATCGTGGCGCCGGCCACCAGGTCGTCGGGCTCGTCGGCGCTGGCCGACGCGAGGAGCTCGTCGTAGTCGACGAAGCCGTCGATGGGGCCACCGAAGGCGATGCGAACCGCCACGCCGGCTCGTTCCGCGGCGGCCCGGGCGGTGTCGGCGAACTCGGCGTCGGCCACGATGGCCGTGGCCCCGGAGTTCTCGAGCACGTAAGCGATCTCGTCGACCGAGAAGTGCCAGTTCACCGGGACGGTCACCACCCCGCTCACGGTGCAGGCCGACATCACCTCGCACCACTCGTCGCGGTTGTTGCCCAGGAGGGCGAGGGTGTGGCCGAGCCCGAGGCCCAGGCCGCGCATGCCGTGCACGAGCCGGTCGAGGATGGCATCGGCGACCGTGGGGTCGCCCAGGGC
>DAIMFV010000244.1:3936-5495 GCA_036724365.1 Acidimicrobiales bacterium
CCCGCCACGTCCACGAGCCGAACTCGTCGATCAGCGCCAGCTCGTCGCCGTGCTGGGCCACTCGATCCCGCAGTGTCTGCACGCCTGCCCTCCTGCCCTCGTGGGTCCGGTGCGGGCGCACGGTACCGCGTCTCCACGGCGAGGGCCGGGCCTCGCACCGGGTCGGGGCCCGGCCGACGCGGGCCACGCCGGTGGTGGGGTGGTGGGTGGCGGTGCGGTGGCGGCCCGTCGGTCAGCGGCGGCGGCGCTCGATGTAGGCCACGGCCGCTTCGAGGCACTCCGGATCGGAGAACGCAGCCGCGAAGCCCGCCACCTCGGCGTCGACGTCTTCGCTCTCCGGTGGCACCGGCGGCGAGGCCGTGTCCACCTGTACCTTGGTGGTCCGCAACACCAGGGCGGGCTTGGCGGCGAGTTGCGCGGCGAGGGCGGCGGTGGCGGTGTCGAGGTCGTCGTCGGCGACCACCGTGTTCACCAGTCGCATGGCCTTGGCCTCGGCCGCGTCGAACGCCCGCCCGGTGAGCACCAGTTCCTTGGTCATGGCCGGACCCAGCTCCCGCACCAGACGGGGTATGCCCGTCCAGTAGAGGGGGACGCCGAGATCGACCTCGGGGATGCGGAAGGTGGTCGTGGTCGAGGCGATGCGTAGATCGCAGGCCGATGCGAGCACCACGCCGCCCCCGATGCAGTGGCCCCGGATCGACGCGATGGTCACCGCCGACATCGAACCGATGGCATCCGCCATGGCCCGGCCGGTGATCCCGGAGTGCTCCGGCGGCCCGAGCTCGCGCCAGGACGGGTCGCCCAGGTCGAAGCCGGCCGAGAACGACGGCCCCTCGGCGCCGACGACCACGACCTTCACCCCGGGCTGGGCGTTGAACCACTCGGCGGCCGCGGTGAGGCCCTCCAGGGTGGCCCGGTCGAGCGCGTTCAGCTTGTCGGGCCGGGCCAGCTCGATCCGGCCGATGGGTCCGTCGACGCTGCGGCGGACGGTGGTGGTCTCATCCGACATGTGCTGCTCCTCCACGCTCGACCATGGGCGCCAAGGGTAGGTGCGGACGAGGGCGGCGACGGTGGCTCCGTCGGCTCCGGAACCCGGAGCGCCCGGCGAACCCGGGACCGATGCCGGGCCCGGGGGCGCGTGGCACGATCGGGGCCGTGTCCGGCGACCCCGTCTCCCCGCAGCGCCTGAGCGACCTGGTGCTCCTGAGGCGGGTACGAGACCGGATCGACCGGGAGTACGCGCAGCCGCTCGACGTGGAAGCGCTGGCCCGGGGGGTGAACATGTCGGCCGGGCACCTGAGCCGGCAGTTTCGGCTCGCCTACGGCGAGTCGCCCTACAGCTACCTCATGACCCGGCGCATCGATCGGGCCATGGCGCTGCTGCGTCGCGGCGACCTCAGCGTCACCGAGGTGTGCTTCGCGGTGGGGTGCTCGTCGCTCGGCACCTTCAGCACCCGCTTCACCGAACTGGTCGGGATGCCACCAAGCACCTACCGCCGACAGGCGGCGCAGGCCACGGCCGGGCTTCCACCCTGCGTGGCCAAGCAGGTCACCAGACC
>DAIMFV010000245.1:0-1549 GCA_036724365.1 Acidimicrobiales bacterium
GGGCCGCCCGGGTACTCCGGGCCCACACAGGTGCCGTCGGGCCCCCAGCGCAGGCTGTGGAACGGGCAGCGCAGCGCCTCGCCCACCACGGCCCCGCCCCGGGCCAGGTTGGCGCCCAGGTGGGGGCAGTGGGCGGCCACCACCGCGGCCCGCCCCGACTCGGTGCGGAACGCCACCACCTGTTCGCCCACGAAGGTCCGCTCCAGCAGCGAGCCGGGCGCCAGGTCGGCCGACCGGGCCACCATGAACCAGCCCACCGGGAACGGCGGCCGGGGGTCGACGGCGGCGGGCGGGTTCACCGTGGTGACGTCGCGCTCAGCGCCCACCGGTCATCGCCCGGTGACCGACGACGCGAACCGCCCGGCGAAGGCCCGCAGCGGCAGGTCGGCGCTGGTGACGATGCCGGGCGGGGCGTCGACCACGGCCCGCACCGCGTTGAGCGCCGGCATGCCGGTGACGGTCATGCCCACCGAGGCGAAGGCCGCCACCGACGAGAAGTCGGTGCCCGGCTTCGGCAGGATCAGGTGCTTGCTGTAGATGCACGGATCGGCGTCGATCTGGGTGATGTAGCAGGCCTGGATGTCCCAGTGCGGCTCGGTGAGCGGCGTCATCTGCCACTCGAGGTGCATCTCGATGCGGGGCTCGCCGCCCACCATGCCCACGTACTTGAGGTAGCAGCCACCCAGCGACCCCTTGGGCAGCTGGTACCAGCCCAGGTCCACGTCCTTGGTGCACGCGCCCAACTCGTACTCGAAGCGCACCTCGTCGAGGGGCAGGTCGAAGCAGTCGGCCATGAGCCGCACCGCGTCCTCGAACACCCGGGTGTACTTCTCCAGCATCCCGGGCACCGCGGGGTCCTCGACCGACCGGCCGAAGCCCACCTCGTTCCACGTGTCCACCGAGTGGTGGCACGAGACGTCGACCGACTCTTTGCACAGCACCCGCTCGATCTCGGTGACGTCGGCGGAGTGCACGACGGAGAGGATCTGGGCCAGCCCCGGGTTCATGCCGGTGCCGTAGAAGGTGGACCCGCCCCGCTCGCAGGCGGCCTGGATCACCTCCCGCTCGGTGCGCCCCGACGGGTGGGGGTGGTTGGCCACCCGGTGGTGGCCGGTGATCCAGTCGGCCGTGGTCACGATGTCGATCCCGGCCTCCAGGATCTGCTCGTAGAGGTCGGGATCGGGGAACACGCCGTGGAAGGTCACGCAGTCGGGCCGGGCCGCCAGGATCTCCTCCACCGTGCCGGTGGCCACCACGCCGATGGGGTCGATGCCCACGATCTCGCCGGCGTCTCGGCCCACCTTGTCGGGCGAGTAGCAGTGCAGGCCCACCAGCTCCAGGTCGGGCTGGTGGCCGATGCGCTTGATCATCTCGCTGCCCACGTTGCCGGTGGCGACCTGGAAGACCCGCACCTTCGGGCGTGGCGTGGTGGTCATGGTGGTGCTCCCCTGGGTCGACGGTCCGGTGTGGACCCGGTGGACGGCGGCCGTGGGCGCCGGTCCGCTCCGGGCCCGTGTGCGCGTGCCTCTTGTCGCGCCGACGACGAACA
>DAIMFV010000245.1:1591-5446 GCA_036724365.1 Acidimicrobiales bacterium
GACGCTTCGTGCCGGCAGTCGGGGAGGCGCTACGAGCGGCTCAGGGGGACGGTGCGGTGGGCTCGGCGCCGCGCCGGGCCCAGACGTCGACCCCGTCGATGGTGGTGGTGAGCACGTAGTGCGCCTGCACCCATCGGTGGATCGCGGTGAACCGATCGAGCGGGTAGGCGTCGTAGTCGCGGATGGCGGCGGTGGACGTGTCGAGCACCAGCCGGGGCGGGTGACGCCGGAACGAGCGAAACAGAGCGGTCGACGCCCCGTCCGTGGCCTCGTCGAGGGTCTCGGGCCCGGGCTCGCGGCCGCCGGACCGCCCGGGGATGAAGTCGCTGTGCACCAGGGCCCCGCCCAGGGGACGATCGCCCCGCCAGTGCACCTCGGGGAAGTTGCCCCACACGAACACGGTGTCGCCCGGCTCGGTGTTGGCCTCAACGAAGGCGGCGAGCGGTTCGGGGTCGGGGAGGGTGCGGAACGTGTCGGGCGTGAAGGCGAAGGCCACGGCCAGCGCGGCCGGCACGGCCACCCCGGCCAGGGCGAGCCGCGCCATGCGCCCGCGCAGGTCGGCGAGGCGGGGGGCCACCAGCACCACCCCCGGGGGCAGCACCTGGAGCCAGTAGTGGCCGAAGAACCGGAACCCGGCCAGCACCGCCGCGCACCCGGCCGCCACCCACAGCCACAGGTCCAGGTCGGTCCGCCAGGCCGACCAGTCCCGGATCCGGTCCCGCCCGGCCAGGAACCCGGCCGCCACCAGGGTGAGGTGGAAGACCACGAAGATGGCGACGGTGGCCGCGAACCGGCCCAGCGTGGGGCCCACCTCCACCTCCGACAGCACGTAGCCGCCGGTCTCGGAGAACGTCCACGCCCAGAACTCGTCGAAGGGCACCGCCAGCCCGGCGGCCGCCACGGTGGCCACCATCGCCACCACGAACGCGAGGCCCCGGGCCAGGCGCGCGGCCACCGGCTCGGCGACGGTGCGACCTCCGGCCAGCCAGGCGGCGGCCAGCCCGGGCACCACGCCGGCGATCCACGACTGGCGGCTCAGCACCGCCACCCCCAGCGCCACCCCGGCCACCGCGCTGGCCGGCACCGTGCCCCGTCGGGCCCACACCACCGCAACGGCCCCGGGGAACAGGGCGAGGTGGGCGTAGTTGGCGGCCTGGGCGTCGACCGGGAAGAACGCCACCGCACCCCCCACCGTCACCAGCGCGGCCCACCAGCCGGCCCGGGCGCCGTGGCGCCGCCGCGCGTCCAGCCCCAGCACCAGGGCGGAGCCGGCCAGACCCAGCGCCGCCACCAGGTGGAGCGGTCGCAGGTCGGTGGAGCCGGTGAGGCGGAACGACAACTCGAACAGGAACGGCGGGAGCGGCGGCTTGCGGTCGATGGCGTCCACGTAGAGCGTGCCGCCCTCGCGCAGCGAGATCGCCTGCGAGGCGATGGCCGCCTCGTCGGGATCGAACAGCTCGTGCACGTAACCGGGCGTGCGGACGGCCAGGGCCAGCACCACCACCACGAGCACGAACGCCCAGGTGGGGCGCAGTGCGTCACGGATCGGGGCGGGGCTGGTCACGGCCGGCCGAGGCTACCGGCCACCCCCTGGGCCGGTCCCGCACCGGGGCGGTGCGGGCGTGCGACGGTCAGTCCAGGCCGAGCACCGTGAGCAGGGCTTCGTCGACGGCCCACAGTTCCGCGGCCGTCAACCGACCCACCCGACGGCCGAGCCGTTGCCCGTCGACCGCTCCGAGCTGCTCGACGAGCACCCGGGTCATGCTGCCGGAAACCTCGACCTCCGGACGGAAGGATGCCGGCTTGGCGCTCCGCGACGTCGGCGCCACGAGCACCACCGATCGAGGGAGCAGGGCGTCGGACTGAACCACCACACCGTACCGCTCTCCCTGCTGTTCGTGGCCGAAACCCTTCGGCACCTTGAAGCGGTAGACCTCACCGCGCTGCACGCATCGACTCCATCAGCGCCGCCACCGTGAGCATCTCGGCACGGTCCGCGTCGTCGGCATCGAGCGCTGCGGCCTCACCGGCGATCTCGTGGCGCCGCCGCATCCGCTCCGCCGACGCCAGCAGGGAGGTTCGGATCGCCTCGGAGCGGCTCAGCCCGGTGGCCTCCAGCAGGCGAAGTGCCTGTTCCGCCTGCTCGTCGAGCCTCACTGAGATCGCCCTGGCCATACCTGGAGTATGACTGAACGTCGTACGCCTCACCACTGCCGGCTGCGACACGGTTCGGCAGCCCGCCGCCGCCGAACCCCGACCTGATGGGGCAGCGGATCGTCCACTCCGGGACGACATCAGGCCGCGGCTCCGTGTCGGCGTGCGACGATGACCGCATGGTGTACCTGTTCGCCCACCGGGGCGGCTTCGACAGCGGTCACCGGGAGAACACGATCCCGGCGCTGGCCGACGCCCTGGCGGCGGGGGCGTCGCTGGAGACCGATGTGCGGCTGTCGCTCGACGGCGTCCCGGTGCTGGTGCACGACAGCTACCTCACCGGCACCACCTGGCTGCCCCGGCGGGTGCGCCGCCTGAGCACGTCGCGGCTGGAGGCCATGGGCGTCACGCCGCTGCGCCGGCTGTACGAGGAGCTGGGGTCGGGCTTCCAGCTCTCCATCGACCTCAAGGACCCCGACGCCGGGCTCGCCACCATCGCCGTGGCCCGCGAGGTGGGCGACGTGTCCCGCCTGTGGCTGGTGCACGACAGCATCCACGTGCTGCAACGGCTGCGCCGGGCCGACCCCGACGTGCGGCTGGTGCACGAGACCCGCATGCGGGCGCTGGCCCGCACCGACACCACGCCCGAGGCCCACATGGACCTGCTGGCCCGCTGGCGGGTCGACGCCCAGAACACCCACTGGTCGCGGTGGACGCCCGAACTGCTGGCCGCCGCCCGGGAGCGGGGCCTGCTGGCGTTCGGCTCCATCGCCCAGCTCCCCCACCAGATGGAGCGGGCCCTGGGCAAGGGACTCGACGGCCTCTACACCGACCACGTGCGCGACCTGGTGCGCGTGGCCCGTGACCTGGGCATCGAGACCATCCCGTGACCGGGCCGCGTCAGACCGGGTCGGCGTACCCGGTGGTCGAGCTGGCCGGCACCCACGCCCCGCCCACCGGCGGCGGGCAGCCGGCGATCGACGCGGTGCTGTTCGACTTCGGCCACACCCTGTTCGCCCACGCCGCCGGCCCCGAGGTGCTCGCCCACGAGGCCGCCGCCCTCGGCCACCCGCTCTCGCCCGCCGAAGCCGCCGAGCTGTGGCGGGAGATCGACGCCGCAGCCATGGACCCGGCGGAGGTGGCCCGGGGACGGGACCTGGACGGTGAGGTCTGGCGCACCCGCTGGCCGGTGCTCTACGGCCTGGCCGACCGCGTGGTACCCGGGCTGGGTGCCGCGCTGGACCGCAGCTTCCACGACCCCTGGGCCTGGATCCCCTACCAGGACACGGCGCCGGTGCTGGAGGCGCTGGCCACCGACGGCGTGGCGGTGGGCGTGGTCAGCAACACCGGCTGGGACGTGCGCACCCCGTTCGCGGTTCGGGGCCTGGACCGCTGGGTCACCTCGTTCACCCTGTCCTACGAGTGCGGCGCCGCCAAGCCCGACCCGGTGATCTTCCACACCGCCTGCCGAGCCCTGGGCACCGCCCCCGAGCGCACCCTCATGGTCGGCGACGACGCCATCGCCGACCGAGGCGCCCACGCCGCCCGCCTGGCCGGCGTCGTCCTGGTCGACCCGAACACCCCGAGGGCCGCCCCCCACCACCTCGACGTGGTCCTCGACCTCACCCGCCGCTGATCCGGCCCGCCGGGCAACACCGACCTGCTCACACGCAAAGCACCGTTGGAGCTGGTCGTCGTTAG
>DAIMFV010000246.1:0-5435 GCA_036724365.1 Acidimicrobiales bacterium
GTCCGGTGCCCGGCCTCGTCTGTCGGGTCGACGCCGTGCAGGCCGGCCCCGTGGTGGTGCCGCTGGCCTGCGCAGCCGTTGCCGCCCTGGTCGAGGGTCCCGCGGTCCGGCCGGTCACCACCCTGGCCGAGGTCCTCACCGCCCTGCGCACCGAACCGGCCGAGTGGCCCGATCACCCGATCCCCGCCGTGGCGGGCCCGGCGCCGGTGGTCGCCGATCTGGCCGACGTACGGGGCCAGACCGCGGCCCACGAGGCCCTGGAGCTGGCCGCGGCCGGTGGTCACCACCTGCTCATGGTCGGTCCCCCGGGCGCGGGCAAGACCATGCTGGCCAGTCGCCTGGCCGGTCTGCTTCCCGACCTCACCCGGGACCGGGCCATGGAGGCCACCCGGGTGCACTCGGCGGCCGGAGCCATGGTGGGCGGGTTGGTCACCCGGCCGCCGTACCGGGCCCCGCACCACACCGCCACCATGGTGGCCCTGGTCGGCGGCGGCACCGACGCCCTCCGTCCCGGCGAGGTGTCCATGGCCCACGCCGGGGTGCTGTTCCTCGACGAGTTGGGCGAGTTCGCCCCTGCGGTCCTCGACGCCCTGCGCCAACCGCTGGAGGAGGGGGTGATCCGGGTGAGCCGGGCCCGCTTCAGCGCCGACCTCCCGGCCCGGGTGCTGCTGGTGGCGGCCATGAACCCCTGTCCGTGCGGGGAGGGAGGCCGGCCCGGGGCGTGCCGCTGCCCCGACGGACTGCTGGCCCGGTACCGGCGACGGCTGTCGGGGCCGTTGCTGGACCGCTTCGACCTGCGGGTGCAGGTGTTCCGGCCGGAGGTGCGGCGGCTGCTCGGCGGCGACCCGGGACCATCCACCGCCTCGGTGGCCGAGCGGGTGGCGGCGGCCCGGGAGCTGGCGGCCCGGCGGGGGGTGGCGTGCAACGCCCTGCTCGAGGGCGCCCAGCTCGACGACGCAGCCCCGTTGAACGACGAGGCCACCCAGTCGTTGGCCACGGCCCTCGGCACCGGCAAGTTGAGCGCGCGCGGCCTCACCAAGGTGCGCCGCGTGGCGCTCACGGTGGCCGACCTGGCCGGTCACCGCGGGCCGCTCACCGCCTTCCACATCAACACGGCCATGGCCATGCGCATCGACGTGGTCGGCACCCGGGGGTTGGCGGCGTGACCGGGCCCGACCGCCTCGGCGGCCTGTCGGCGGCGGACCGCACGGCCGCCTGCCTGGTCGCGCTGTCCTACCTGCCGGGCCTGGGTCCCGCCACCGTGCGACGGTGCCACCTCGAGCACGGGGCCGAGGAGTCGTGGTTCGACCTGGTGGCCGGGCGCCCCGACCGCATCGTGCCCGTCACCGACCTGGCCGCCCGGGGGCGTTCCGACCTCCCCGCCCACCTGAGCGCCGAAGCCCGGCGGCGCGACCCGGTTGCAGACCTGGGCCGTCAGGCCGTCGACGGTCGTCGGGTCCACGTGCTCGGCGCTCGGGGCTATCCCGACCGTCTGGTGGCAGACCCGATGGCACCGGCCGTGCTCTTCTCCGAGGGTCACCTGGCGGCACTCCACGGGCCCACCGTGGCCGTGGTCGGCACCCGCAACGCCACCCTCGCCGGCCGACAGCTCGCCGAGGAGCTGGGCGAGGGGCTGGCGGCCGCCGGGGTGGCGGTGATCTCGGGTCTGGCCCTCGGCATCGACGGCGCCGCCCATCGGGGGGCCCTCCGTTCCGAGGCACCCCGGTCGGTGGCCGTGATCGCGTCCGGCCTCGATGTGGTGTACCCGCGCCGACACGCCCACCTGCACGCCGAGCTGGCCAGTCGGGGCCTGCTGGTGTCGGAGACGCCGGCAGGCATCCGGCCCGACGCCTGGCGGTTCCCGGCCCGCAACCGCATCATCGCCGGGCTCGCCGACTCGGTGGTGGTGGTGGAATCCCGGGTGGCCGGTGGATCCCTGCACACCGTCGACGAAGCCCTGGCCCGGGACGTGCCCGTACTGGCGGTACCCGGTCACCCGTCGGCGCCGGCATCGGCGGGCACCAACGCGCTCATCTACGACGGCGCCGGGCTCGTCCGGGACACCGCCGACGTGCTGCTCGCCATCGGGGTCACCCCGCCTCCCGTGCCCCGTCGCCAGGATCCCGGTCCTGCGTTGCCAGACCTGGGGCCGGCCGAGCGCGCCGTGCTCGACGCGCTCGGGTCCACCCCGTCGAGCCTGGCCGAACTGGTCGCCGCCACCGGGCGCACGGTGGGCGAGGTCTCCCACGCCCTCGCCCGGTTGGCCGCCGCGAACCACGTGCGGGAGGCCCAGGGCTGGTACGAGGCGGTCGGCGCCCGAACGGCGGCCCGGTGAACACCGGGCGCCGGGTCCGGCGCGTTTCGCAGGGCCGGTCGGGTGCCGGACCGGTACGGTGTGGGCGTGACCTGGGACGTCGACGGGTTCCTGGCGGCGCTGACCGCCGCAGCACCAGCCACCCTCGACGCGTACCGACGCGACCTCCTCCACTTCATCGCCTGGGGCCGCAGCGAGGGGATCGACGCCCCCACCCAGGTGGACCGGCGCACGCTGCGCCGCTACCTGCTGCACCTGGCCGACCAGGGGGCTGCACCCCGCACCATGGCCCGCCGGGCCTCCGCCCTGCGGCGGTACTTCCGGTGGGCCACCCGATCGGGGCGCCTCGCCACCGATCCCTCGATCACGCTGCGCGCCCCCCGCGGCGGCGGGCGACTGCCGCGGGTGGTGCACGATCAACAACTGAGCGCGCTGCTGCACCACCCGGGGGCCGATTCCCCGGCCTCCACCGACCAGGCCCGCCAGGCGGCGGAGGCGCGGCGGTGGCGAGACGACGCCGTGGTCGAGGTGCTCTACGGGAGTGGCCTGCGGGTAGCGGAGCTGTGCTCGATGCGCACCACCGACCTGGACCTCGACGCCCAGCGGGTGTCGGTGCTCGGCAAGGGCTCCAAGACCCGGTTGGTGCCGCTCAGCGAGCCGGCCGTCGTCGCCCTGCGGCGCTGGTTGGCGGTCGGTCGGGCCGTGCTGGCTGCGCCCACCCCCCCGCCGCAGGTGGTCTTCGTGAACCTCCGTGGCAACCCGCTCACGCCTCGCGACGTCCGTCGCATCCTGGACCACCGCACCACCGAACCCACCCACCCGCACGCCCTGCGCCACACCTTCGCCACCCATCTGCTGGACGGCGGGGCAGACCTGCGCAGCGTGCAGGAGCTGCTCGGCCACGAGGACCTGTCCACCACGCAGATCTACACCCACGTGAGCCGGGAGCGGCTCCGACGGGTCTTCGACCAGACTCACCCCCGTGCATAGCGCGGCCCACCCCCGGAAGCGGCAGTGATGACCGCCGACGCGATCACCGAGCTGTGGAGCTCGTACCGGGCCGACCCCACGCGCGACCTGCGAGACCGGCTGATCCTGCACTACTCGCCGCTCGTGAAGTACGTGGCCGGTCGGGTGGCCGCCGGCCTGCCCCACAACGTCGAGCAGGCCGACCTGGTGAGCTACGGGATCTTCGGGCTCATCGACGCCATCGAGAAGTTCGACGTGGACCGCGGGTTCAAGTTCGAGACCTACGCCATCTCGCGGATCAAGGGGGCCATCCTCGACGGCCTGCGGTCCATCGACTGGGTGCCGCGCTCCGTTCGGGCCCGGGGGCGCGACGTGGAGCGGGCCTTCTCCAAGCTGGAAGCGCGGCTCCACCGGTCGCCCACCGAGGCCGAGCTGGCCGGGGAGCTCGGCTACAGCGAAGCCCAGCTCCACCAGGTGCTGGGCCAGCTCTCGCTCACCGGCGTGGCGGCGCTCGACGAGATGCTGGGCGATCGCGGCGATGCCACCACGCTGGCCGACACCATCCCCGACCAGGCCGACGGTCCCATGGCGATGCTCGAGCAGAGCGAGCTGCGCAGCCAGCTCGCCGCCGCCATCGACCGCATGCCCGAGCGCGAGAAGGTGGTGCTCTCGCTCTACTACTTCGAGAACTTCACCCTCGCTCAGATCGGCGAGGTGCTGGGCGTCACCGAGAGCCGGGTGAGCCAGATCCACACCAAGTCGGTGCTCCAGCTCCGGAGCCGCCTGCAGGCCGCCCAGCGCGAACCGGCCTGACCCCGCCCCCGGCAGCCAGGTCCACCGGCGGTCGGTGGTGAGCCGGCGATGGGCCCCCGAGGGGCCCCAGACGTGGAGCGGTGGACCGGGTGGTCGGGCCACCTGGCTGGTGGTCGTCCTGATCCTGGTGGCGGCGGTCGTGACCGCTCCGGCCGGCGCGGGGTCGGGTCCGCCGCGATATCGGCCCCCGCTCGACGCGCCGGTGGTCGACCCGTTCCGGCCGCCGGCCGAGCCCTGGCTCGCCGGCAACCGCGGGCTGGAGTACGAGACCATCCCGGGTACGCCGGTCGGCTCGGTCGGCCCGGGGCTGGTGGTGTTCGCCGGGCCCGTGGCCGGACAGCTCTACGTGACCGCCCTGCACCCCGATGGCATCCGGTCGTCCTACTCGTACCTGGCCGCCGTCTCGGTGGCCGTGGGGGACCGGGTCCGCACCGGCGACGTGGTGGGTACCACCGGCGCGGTGTTCCACCTGGGGGCCCGGGTGGGTGACGACTACATCGACCCGGCCGCGCTGTTCGGCACCGTGGTGGGCAAGGCGTCGGTGTTCCTCGTGCCGTCCGGTCCCGGGCCGGTACCCGGGCCCCAACGGTCGTCCTCGCCCGATCCCACCGGCCCGACCCGTCCGGGCCCCCGCCCCACCGCCGGGGAGCAGGTCCGCCGATCGGTGGCTCCGCTGCCCGCCCTGGTGGCCGCAGCGGTGGTGGCCGGGGTCCGTGTCGCCGTCGCCGGTTCGGAGGTCGCCGGCCCGATGGTGGCTCCGGCCTCGTTGGGAGCCCCGGGGTCTGCGTCGCTACACTCGTTCGTCGGCCCACCAGCCTGGTGCGCCACGTACACACCCTCGCCCGGGTCCACCCACGGTCGTCGGTCCGGCTCCTGCCGGCTCGGCGTGGGATCCGGGCTTCGTCGAACCGTTGGGAGAGGAGAGGTCCATGACGCAGCCCGTCGTGACCATGAAGCAGTTGCTCGAGGCCGGGGTCCACTTCGGTCACCAGACCCGTCGCTGGAACCCCAAGATGAAGCGGTTCATCTTCGGTGACCGCAACGGCATCTACATCATCGACCTGCAGCAGACCCTGCAGCGCATCGAGACCGCCTACACCATGATCCGTGACACGGTCGCAGATGGCGGCACCGTGCTCTTCGTGGGCACCAAGAAGCAGGCCCAGGACCCCATCCAGTCCTACGCCGAGAAGTCCGGCTCGCCCTACATCAACCAGCGTTGGCTGGGTGGCATGCTCACCAACTTCGAGACCATGTCCAAGCGCGTGGCCAAGATGGCCGAGTACCGCCGCATGCGCGACTCCGGTGAGTTCGAGGCCATGCCCAAGAAGGAAGCCCT
>DAIMFV010000247.1:0-4207 GCA_036724365.1 Acidimicrobiales bacterium
ACCGGGAGTGGACGGGTTCTACGCCTTCAACGCCAACTGGCGGCATGGTCCGTACGCCTCGTCGGACCCCAGCCACACCGCCTACTCGTACGACAGCAACACCCGCCTGTCGACGTCGGGGTTCACCATCAACGGGATCATGTCTCCCGACCAGCGGATCGGGAGCGAGGACGAGCTGGCCAACGTCACCGGCGGATCGTTGAGCGTGTCGCTGGTGGGGATCAACGGGGCACGGGCCTTCCAGGCGACGGGTTCCGGCGGCGACATCCGGGTCACGTGCGAGACCCCGGACATCCACGATGACTTCCAGGACTACTGCTCGATCCCGAGCCGGGCGTACTCGATCACCCTCAGCTGGACGGCCACGGGATACGAGGCCGAGTGCTACTACGCGTGGGCGTTCTGGGATTTCACCCCGCCCCAGCCCGCCCTCGACAACTGTCCGCGGAAGACCGTCAGCGACACGGTGACCCGCTCGGTGGTCGCCGGGCGGCCCAACGAGCCCACGACGACCACGGCTCCTCCAGGAGACCCGACCGCCGGGTTCACGTCCACGGCCAGCGCGGCGGACCGCTACGAGTTCTCGTTCGAGTCCACCTCGACCGATCCGCAGGATCCGCCCGAAGACCTGACGTACGCCTGGGACTTCGGCGACACGGCCACGTCCACCGACCGCAACCCGGTGCACCGGTACGAACACGCCGGCACCTACGACGTGACCCTCCGGGTGACCGACACCAGCGGAGCCTCGGCGTCGCACACGGCGCAGGTAGTGATCGAGGCCGGCACGATCGTGAACTCGACGGGCGACGGCACCGCCACCGACCCCGCCACAAAGGGCTGCGACACCGGACAGCAGGTCGACAGCGAGCCCGAGTGCACGCTGCGCGCCGCCATCGAGGTGGCCAACCTGAAGGGCGGAGGCGAGATCACCTTCGACATCGAGGGCGGTGGGATCCCGTCGATCGCGGCGGCATCACCCCTGCCGACCATCACCCAGCCGACCACCGTCGACGGCACCTCCCAGGCCGGCGGCTGGGTCGAGGTGGCCGGCTCCGGCGACCACGTGCTGCAGGTGCAGGGCGGGTCGTCGGTCATCTCCGGCCTCGTGGTCCGGGGCGGCGACCTCCAGATCGACGTCGCCGGCGGGACGGGGCAGGTCATCCGCGGCAACCGGATCGGGACGAACGCCGCCGGCACGGCCGGCGACGCCGCCTCCTCGCAGGGGATCTTCGTCCAGGGCGGTGACGGGGCGCGGATCGAGGACAACGTGATCGGCACCGCCGACATCGGCATCGGGCTGCGCTCCGGATCCGGCACCACGGTCGAAAGCAACAGCGTCGGCGTCACCGAGGGCGGGACGGCCTCTATCGGAGACACCGACGCCGCCATCATCGTGACCGCCCCCGGCGCCACCGTGGCCGACAACGTCGTCCGGGGCACCCCCGCCGGCATCAACCTGCCCCGCTCCCCCGCCAAGAGCGCCAAGGTCACCGGCAACACGGTGGGCGTCCGGCGCGACGGCACCGCCGCGCTCGCCGGTCAGGCCTACGGCATCCGGACGGACGGCGCCCCGGGCGCCACCATCACCGGCAACCGGGTCGCCGCCACCAACGGGATCGTGCTGAGCGGCTCCGACCAGACGACCACCGACGCCGAAGGCGTCCACCTCGAGGAGCCGGGCACCGAACCGATCGATGGGGCGGCCACGGGCACCAGCGCGATCGTGTCCGACAACGACATCGGCCTGCTCGCCAACGGCACGGCCGCCGCCGACATGGCCTACGGGATCGTCACGTGGGCCGGGATGGCCGAGACGACCATCGACGGCAACCGGATCGGCACCACCAGGTCCACGGCCGTCCGCCTCCTAGGAGGGAGCAGCCACGACCTGACCCGCAACACGATCGGCGGCGATCCCGACGCTGGCTCACCGACACCGGTCCACGACGGCATCGAGGTCGACGGCGGCACGGACGTCACCATCGGCGGGGTGGGCGACGCCGCCAACACCATCGTCCACACCGACGGCGGCATCGACGCCCGCACGGCATCGACCGGCCTGCGCATCGAGGCGAACCGCATCGCCGCCCCCAACCCCGAGTCCGAAGGCGGCGGCATCGAGGTGGGCGAGGATTCCGCCAGCGCCGTCATCACCGCCAACCGCGTCGTCGGCGGCTCGACCGGCATCTCGGCGGATGCGGCGGAGGCCAAGATCACCGGCAACCAGCTGCTCGCGCAGTCCGATGTCGGCATCGAGGCCGAGGCCGACGATGTCACCATCTCGGGCAGCGTCGTGGTCGCAGGCTCCGACGGCATCCGGGTCGACGGCGAAGGAATCACCGTGACCCAGAACCGCATCGGCCTCGAAGCGGGCACCGACGAGGTCACCGGCAACGGCGGCGTCGGCCTCACGATCGAGGACGGCAAGGTCACCGCCACCAAGAACATCATCGCTGGGACCGGTAGCGAGGGCATCAAGGTCGAAGCCGGAACGGCGACGCTGCGCTCCAACCGGGTCTGGGAGACCGGTGGGGACGCCATCGATGTGGCCGGCGGTCCCGAGGTCCCGAACCTCGCGGCTGCCGCCCGGTCCGGCTCCGGTGTCGACACCCGGACGACGCTGCTGCTCAACGGGCTCCCCGACGACGACGCCGGCACCATCGAGGTGTTCGCCAACTCCAACTGCGGATCGTCGGAGGCGCAGTTCCTGATGGACATCAACCGCAAGAAGTCCAAGACCGAGACAGCCCGCATCATCCAGATCAAGGGTGCAAGCACCCGGGACCACTTCACCGTCACCTACACCGACGAGGACGGGAGGACGAGCGAGCTGTCGAGCTGCGTGACTGCCGCGCAGTACGCCGACGGCGATGGCGACGGCAGCATCGACCCGTTCGATGAGGTGTTCGGTGCCGCCGACAACCCCGGTGTCGGTGTGTACGCCACGGACAACGAGAAGCTCATGTTGGCGTTGGTCAGCCCGTTCAACCCGGAGACCGGGACCGGCGGCGGGGAGATCGAGCAGCTGAGGTTCATCGCCGACCCGGCCCCGGGCGGACACCCGGCTGGCTGGTCGACGCCCTACGGCGTGATGAGCTTCCGCATCACCAACGTCGAGCCCGGCGCGCACACCGCCCTTGCCCTGGCCATCGTGGATCCCACCGATCCGTTCCCCGCCGGCACCGCCTACTGGAAGTACGGCTCCAAGACCCCCGGAGCCGAGCCGACGTGGTGGAACTTCGCTTACGACGCCGCCTCCGACACCGGCGTGGTCGTGACCGACGCCGCCGACATGCCGTACATCGGCATAACCCGCGTCCTTGGCATCAAGCTCGTCGACGGCGGCCGGGGAGACTCCGACGGCGGCGCCAACCGGACCATCACCGACCCCGGCGCACCGGTCCTCGGCGCCCCCGAACAGGAACCCGAGACGCCGACCACGACCGTGACGGCCGAACCGGCCACGACGACGACCGCCTCCGGCGCGGGCACCATGACCAGCACGACCGCGGCGCCAGGCGGCTCGGACGCCACGGCGACGGGATCGGGGTCGCTTCCCCGGACCGGCAGCGACCAGTCCGGGATCGTCACCGCCGGCCTCTGCGCCATCGCCGTGGGCCTCGTGCTCGTCTTCGGGGCCCGTCGCCGCTCGGCCCGGGCCTGACAAGAGTCTCCCGCTCTACCCTCTTCCGCTGCACCCAGTCGTCGTCGGATTGGTGGCCGACGCTCACACGCTGACCCGGGAAAGTCGCCGGCCGCGAACCGGAGGAGCACAGGAAAAACCCGGTGACAGCCTCACCACCGCGGAGAACCCACGCCGAGAGGTGGGCCCGACCCGCCGTATCCGGACCAACTAGGCCGGCGAACCTCCGAACGGCACAGGGACGACCGCGGCACGTACAGTCGAGCGATGGACCCGCGCTCCATCGCGTTCCTCATCGAGGCGCTGATGGCGCTCGGTACCACCCGGCGCTCGACCGTCGAGTCCCTGACCGAGCGCGTTGCGGGTCCGGGGGCCTTCGACCACCTCATCGCCGTTCCGGGCATCGAGCGCCACGGCGACCTGGTCACCGTGGACGAAGGGAAGCTGGCGCCGGGACATCGCTCGACACGCAGCGACGGGCCATCACCCGATGCGCTCGGACTGGCCGTAGACGCCTGCCTGCTCGAGGGTGACCTCGCCGAGGCGGGTCGCTTCGCCATC
>DAIMFV010000247.1:4217-5416 GCA_036724365.1 Acidimicrobiales bacterium
GGTCTGCTCCTCACCTCCGGCAGGTCGTCGAGCGAGCGCCCCGCACGACACCGCCACTCGTGGGGACGCGTGAGCTGCGCCGCTGGAGGGACGAGGGCAGCCTCCCGCTCGCCGACCCGCATCGCCGGTGGCTCGACGCGGCGATCGGCGCGGCGGCCGGGGCGCCGCCCGCTGAGATCCTCGCCGAGTACCGGGCGATCAGCGCCGTGTTCGAGGCGTCGGGGGAGGTCCGCTCGGAGATCTCGGTGGGCCTCGCCGCCGCCGCGGTCGCCCGACGCACCGATGACCTCGGCACGCTCCTCGCCTTCCTCCAACGCGCTACCGAGGCCGCCGCCGCCGGCATCGACGAGGCACGGGCCCCGATGCTTCTGGGGCAGGCGTTGACCCAGCAGATCCTCGGCGACTCGTCCGGCGCCCTCGCGACGGTCGACGCGATCCCTGCCAACGCCCTCGGGGGAGACTGGGCCGCACAGGTGGAGCTCGTACGAGGGACCAATCTGGCGCTGCTCGGCCGGATGCACGAAGCCATCTCGGCCTACGAGTCGGCCGCCCACCACGGAGGGACCTGGACGTACGCAACTGCGCTCGACCTGATCTCCGCGGCCCGGTGGCGCGCCGGCGACCCGGTCGGGGCGATCGCTGATGCCGAAGCAGCCGAGGAGAGCGCGGCGCTGTCCGGCGACCGCCACCTCATCGCACTGGTCCGATCCGGGCGAGCAGCGATGCTCGCGGCATTCGGAGCGGTCGACGAGGCTCAGGCCCTGGCCGGCTCCGTGGATCCCGGATCCGCAGGAGACGAGCCGGCTCGTCTGCTCGCTGCCGCTGAGGTCTTGGCCGCGACGTCGGGCAACGACCTCGATCGGGCGCGAGCGCTCGCAGCATCGCTTGCTCCCCCGCCACGCGCCTTGCGCTCGGCCCACTGGGCCGCGGCGCTGGTGTGGGCCCTGGTCCCGGACGTGCCTGCCGCGTGGACCGCGCTCGCGGAGGCGCAGCCTGCGCTCGGTGCCGCCGTGGACGCTGGCCGCGCGGCGGCGGCGCACCTGGCCGGCGGTCCACCGGCACCTGCCGAGGCGCGGGCGTTCCTGCCGGCGATCTGGTGCGCCGGCGCCCCGGTCACGGTCGAGGTCCGGCTGGTCGGCGAACCCGAGGTACGCCGCGACCGGCTCCCCGTGACCCATCCGGCGTGGCGCCGGTCCCGC
>DAIMFV010000248.1:0-5375 GCA_036724365.1 Acidimicrobiales bacterium
CACCGCCAGGGCCCGGGCGATGCACAGCCGCTGCTGCTGACCGCCCGACAGGCCGAAGGCCGAGGCCTTGAGGCGGTCCTTCACCTCGTCCCACAGCGCGGCCGAGCGCAGCGAGCGCTCCACGACCTCGTCCATCTCCGCGCCCTTCTTGGCCAGCCCGGCCAGGCGTGGTCCGTAGGCGATGTTCTCGTAGATCGACTTGGGGAACGGGTTGGGCTTCTGGAAGACCATGCCGATGCGACGGCGGACCTCCACCGGATTCACGGCCCGGTCGTACAGGTCGACGCCGTGGTAGGTGAGCCGTCCCTCCACCCGGGCCGTCTCGATGAGGTCGTTCATGCGGTTGAAGCAGCGCAGCACGGTGGTCTTGCCGCAGCCCGACGGGCCGATGAAGGCGGTGATCTGGTGCTCGAGGATCTCCAGGTTGACGTCTCGCACCGCCTTGAAGGTCCCATAGAAGACCGCCAGGTCCTCGGCGCGGTACACGGCGCCAGGCGTGTCTGCCAGCACCCGGGGCTCGGCGGGCAGATCGGGCGTGATGGAGCTCAAAGCAGCCTCGGCGAGGGTGTTCGGTTCTGCGGACATGGCAGGTCTACCTCTTCTTGTCGAAGTGGTTGCGGAGGACGATGCCCACGGTGTTGATGCCCAGCACCAGCACGAGGGTGACGAGGATGGCGGCCTGGGTGTTGCCGTTCCACTTGGTGGCCGGGCGGGTGGCCCAGTCCGAGATGATCATCGGCAGGGCGGTGAAGTCGCCCGTGAGGTCACCCCCCTCGCCGCCCGAGAAGATGCTGGTCTTGGCGCCCATGAAGAACAGCGGGGCGGCCTCGCCCAGGGCCCGGGCCAGACCCAGGATGGTGCCGGTGAGCATGCCGCCCATGGCGTTGGGCAGCACCAGGGTGCGGGTGACCTCCCAGCGGGTGGCGCCCACGCCGTAGCCGCCCTCGCGGAGCGCCGAGGGCACGGCCCGGATCGCCTCGGCCGAGGTGATCACCACGATCGGCAGCACCAGGATGGACAGGGTGAGACCGGTGGAGAGCAGGGTGGTGCCGCCGGTGAACCCGGTGAAGGGCCCGTCGACGAACAGGGCGAACCCGAGCAGGCCGTAGACGATGGCCGGCACGCCGGCCAGGTTGCGGATGACCAGGTTCACGATGCGGGTGAACCAGTTGTCGTGGGCGTACTCCTCCAGGTAGACCGCCGCCGCCACGCCCATGGGGAAGGCGATCACGGCAACGAGGAGGGCGCAGGTGACCGTGCCCACGATGCCCTGGAACACCCCGGCCTTCTCCGGTCGCACCGAGAAGGGTCGGAGCAGGAAGTCGCTGACACCCCGGACGGAGAAGACCTCGAGCCCGGCGGGGGCCACCGAGATGAGCAGGGCGACCAGGGCGGCGAGGACCACCACCAGGCAGGCCACGAGGAGGCCCTTGAACACGGCGCCGGCGGTGTCGGACTGCCGGCCCTGGATGCGGGCCTGGACGAGGTCGCGGGTGAGATCGGTGTCTACGAGGGCCACGGTCCCGCCTCAGTACTTCTGTCGGACCCGGCGCACGAACCGGTCGGCGACCAGGTTCAGCGAGAGGGTCAGGACGAACAGGATGAACCCCAGGAAGAAGGCGCTCTGGAAGGTGTTGGAGGCACCGGCCACGTTGTCGGTGCCGGTGGCCACCGCGGCCATGGACGCCGTGATGGTGGTACCGCCGTCGAGCGGCGACGACGGCCGGGTGGGCACGCCGCCGGCGGCGAGGAACACCACCATCGTCTCGCCGATGGCCCGGGAGATCGACAAGATGAGGCCGGCGACCAGACCGCTCACCGCGGCCGGCACCACCACCCGCACCACGGTGGTGACCTTCTTGGCCCCCAGGCCGTAGGACGCCTCCCGGAGGCTGAGGGGCACGGCCCGCAGGGCGTCCTCGGCCACCGAGGTCATGAGCGGGATGGTGAGCAGGCCCACGGCGAGCCCCGCCACCAGGAGGTTCTTGGCCGGGGCCCCGGTGAACAGCTTCTGCACCAGCTCGGGGGCGATGAAGCGGATGGCGAAGTAGCCCACCACCACCGACGGGATCGAGGCGAGCACCTCGACCACCGGCTTGACGAACCGGCGGACCCGCGGGTTGGCGTACTCGGACAGGTAGATCGCGGCGCCGAGCCCGATGGGGCCGGCCACCAGGACCGCGATCAAGGTGACCCACAAGGTGCCCAGCACCGGCGACATCACCCCGAAGCGGCCCAGCCGCGGGTTCCAGACGTCGTCGCTGAGGTCGGAGAGCTTGATGGTGCTGAGGAAGGCGAGGGCGTCGCTCAGCAGCACGTAGAGGATGGCCACGCTGATCAGCACGGACGTGGTCGCGGCCCCGGTGAGCGCGAGGCGCACGAGGTGCTCGGTCCGGTTCCGGCCGGGGCTGCCGGCCAGGTCCTCCAGCTGGAGGCCCGGGGGGGTGGGCGGTTCGAAGGCGGTCATCACGTCTCGCTGAGGTGGGGACGGGGGATCAGCGCACAGGGGCCGGGCCGCAGTCTCGCGGCGGGGGCCCGGGCGGGAGCAATTCCCACCCGGGCCCCCGAGCGATCAGCGGGAGCCTCAGCCCTCGCGGGTGCCTGCGGTGCGGTCGGCCCAGGCCGACTCGGTCTCGGTGGCGTCGGCCAGCGGGATGTAGTCGGCCGCCTCCACGAAGCCGGTGAGGCCCTCGAGGTAGAAGTCGACGAAGGCAGCCAGGGCGGGGTTCTCCTCGGCGTTGGCCTTGTTCACGTAGATGAACAGGTCACGGGCGATCGGGTAGGAGCCGTCCTGGATGGTCTCGGCGGTGGGCTCGACGCACTCGCCGCCGGGCTCCTCGGAGACCGGCATCAGGCGCACGCCCTCGGCCTGGTCGGCGAAGGCGAAGCCCACCCAGCCCAGACCACCGGGATCAGCGGTGACGCCCTCGATGATGGCGTTGTCGTCGGGGCTGGCCGAGTAGTCGGCGCGGGCGGTGAGGTCGTCCTCGGTGATCGCACCGGACTCCACGCGGGCCTCGCCGGCCGACTCGAGCACCAGCTCCACGAAGCTGTCGAACGTGCCGGACTCGGTGCCGGGGGCGGTGATCACCAGGTTCTGGTCGGGGAAGGTGGTGTCCGACCCCAGCTCGGTGGCCAGCGCCTGGGCGTCGGTCCAGTTGGAGAAGCCCTCGGACTCGGGGCCGATCAGGGCGTAGAGGTCGGCGAAGCTGAGGCACTCGAGCGTGTTGGACTCGGGGGCGATGACCGACAGGCCGTCGATGCCCACCTTGAGCTCGATGAACTCGATGCCGGCGTCGGCACACGCCTGGGCCTCTTCCTCCTTGATGGCCCGGGAGGCGTCGGAGACGTCGGTGTCGCCGGCGCAGAACAGCTTGAAGCCGTCGCCGGTGCCGGGGCCGTCGACCGAGATCTCCACGTTGCCGTTCTGGCCCATGAAGTCCTCGGCCACCAGGGCGGTGATGGGCTCCACGGTGGACGAGCCCGAGATGGTGATCGAGCCCTCGACGGAGGTGTCGGCGGAGCCGCCTGTGGTGGTCTCGGTGTCGTCGGTGTTGACCGAACCTTCGTCGTCGTCCTTCGCGCTGCAGGCGCCGAGCATCAGGCCCGGGACGACGAGAGCTGCGGTGAATGCAGCACGGTGCTTCTTGGAGATCACGGGTGCCCTCCTTGGGCGTTCGGTGTCTGGTTGACGCTGCGAACGGTACGGAGCCCCGGTGTCACCCCAGGGTGGCCCCGGTGAACGACAAGTGAACGACCCACGAACAGTGGGCACCGTGCATGCGGGCCGGTCCTGGGACCGGTCAGGCAGGTGAACAGCGGGTGACCGACGAGCGACTGGCATCCGATCCGGGGGCGCTCTGCTCGACCGATCTGGAACCCACCCACCAACCGCCGCGAAGCCGGGCCATCTCAGCTCACAGGGGCTGCGAACTCCGGGGAAACCGGCTCACGGGGCACCAGCTTCACCACTGGACAGCCTTGAATACGGCGCTGACTGCCCAGGCTCCTGACACCAGTGCGCCAAAACCTCCACCCGCGAGCATCTTCAAGCGTGATGCCCTCAGATGCTTCTCCTGGGTCAACTTGCGCCCAAGGACGAGGCTCGGGTGCCGTCTGTACGTTAGATATTGTGCTTCGACCGAACGCGCAAAGAAGCGAGCGAAGACCGCATCATTCGCCCCGCCAATGGCAACAAGAGTGAGGAACCCAGTCAGGAGGAGACTAGCCGCTATCCCCCACGCTTCACCACCAGAAACGGCGAGTTCAACCCTGGCCACAGGTCCTCAAGAAGGCCGCCAGCTCAGACCTCGAGGATATCGAGGATCCGATCGAGCACCATGACTTGTAGATATGGCTATTAAAATGATAGATAGCCGCTTCTTCGACTAGTCGGTCCCTCTGTGGTCCTGAAAGGAGGACTGATCCAACTGTCTCTGAATGATCATCAATTATCAATACAGAGCTGTTCATCCAGGGGGGGCGGAGACGACCAACGAACACGTAGAGGTCCGGCTGGTGCTGTTCCAGAGGGTACGGAGGCTCGAAGTTCAGCGCCGCGTTCATCCGGCCGTGAGGCTCAAACCTCAGCCGGCCCGGAGACATCTCGAGTGCGCCGAAGAATCGGGACATAGACACCGAGCACGAGACCCGTGGTAGACGCAACATCACAGCTGACCCTCACTCGAGCGCGGACCTTTCACCCTGGTCCCCATCCAAAGGTCCACGTGTTGGAGGCACCAACTCCCGCGCTGTAGGGCGCAGGCACTCGGAAACCGGGCGCCCAACCCGCCGTAAACTGCCAGGTGTCGCTATCACGCGACTTCGAGCCAGAGAAGCCGCCGCCGATGTGAGCCTCACCGGCCGATCCCCACAGATACCCCGAGCTACCCTCGAAATCGCATCGCTCCTGCGCGTTGCTTACGCTAATGCCGAGAAGCCCACTCACTCCCCACGGAGCCGCCCCGCCGCCACCAAGGCTCCCCGTGAACCCGGATTGGCCGTCTGGCGTCGCCATGAAGCAGATGCCGGCCGCGAGGTCGAAACCGCCGAAGTAGTTCCCGTTTAAACAGACACCGAGCGACATGCCTGTCGCTCGGCTAAACCCCTGCAAGACCTGCCCCTCCGGTGTCGAGCGAATCGCCTCAGCCGCAGTCTCCGCGCCTCGGTTCGTGGCCTCGTCGACATCGCCTTCTCCGACTTCACAGAACGCGTCACGGATGCCGCCGAAGATGCCATCGTGACGACCACACAAGCCCGATGGATCCCGCCAGTTGGCCGGGTTTCCGCCGACGTAGCCGTACGGCTCCTCCGTCAAGGAGACCAGTGGGTCTTGGCTGGTGAATTGGCCGGTAGCTGGGTCGTAGTGGCGGGCT
>DAIMFV010000249.1:0-5317 GCA_036724365.1 Acidimicrobiales bacterium
CCGGCCACCAGCACCGCCGCCACCGCGGCGATGCCCGGCCAGGAGCGGACCCGACCGTGGCCGGGGCGGTGCGTGAGCGCGGTGCCCAGGCTCCAGGAGACGGCGGCCACGAGCGAGGCGGTGGTGGCCAGGGCCAGGTTGAGGGCCACCTCGGGCACGATGCCGAGCAGGCGGGCGGGCACGGCCAACACGAACCAGGCGCCGTAGTAGTAGTTCATGACGCCGCCCGAGTACCACGGGTCGGCCGGGGGGAGCGTGGCCGTGCGGGCCACCGAGGTGAAGAAGGCGGTCTCGAAGGGCTTCTCACCGCCGGTCGGGTGGTACCAGAGGTCGGGGATGGCGGCGCGCAGCGCCAACACGGCCAGGAACGCCACCAGGCTCACCGCCTCCACGGTGAGCAGGGTCCGCCGGTGGTGGCGCCACAGGTGCCGGATCGAGGCCCGCCACGACGGCACGGCCAGCCCACCCCCCACGGCGACCACGGTGGCCAACCCGGCGGTGACGGCCGAGAACGGCACCAGCCCCCAGGCCACCAGGGCCCAGAGCGGCACCGCCACGGCCAGCGGCCCGACCACCTTGGCCAGGCCGATGCCGCGGTCGGGCAGGGCGGCGAACCGTCGGCTGGCCCAACCGAGGGCGCCGAGCGCCGTGAGCTGGAACCACAGGAACCACCACACGGGCGCGGCGGGGAGCCGGTTCGGGAACGTGTCGCGGAACGTGCCACCCACGTCGGCCCCGGGATCCGACGCCGCGCCGGTGCGCAGCAGGAGCCCGTTGGCGGCGCCGTCGCGTGGGATCGCGGCGACCGAGGCGGTCACGCGGTCCGGTTGGAGGATGGCGAGCGCGTCGGCCAGGTCGAACCGCTCGGTGCGCCGCCAGATGCGCACCTCGGGGTGGTCGTAGACCCGGAACGCCTCCTCGGAGCCACGGTCGTCGACCGACAGGCCCAGGAGCGACGGGCCGGTGAGGAACCGCGCCGCCGGCTCGAAGCCGAGGCTGCCGTCTTCCAGGGCCCGCTGGTAGCGCAGGATCGGCCCGTAGCGACCGGGGATGCGACTGGTGGAGGCGGTGGCGCGGTCGCTGGTCTGCACCACGTAGTCGGCGCCGGCCAGGGTGAGGGCCAGGGCGCGGACCTCGTCGGGCGTCTGGGTGGCGAACGGCCGGAGGGGCACGTGGGTGAACCCGGCGGAGCCGATCTCCGCGAAGGGCAGGGCGTCATCCCACTCGTCGGTGGTGAGCACCGCGTCGGGGTCCACGTGCTCGCTGACCCAGCGGGCGGCGGCGATGCGGGGGTGTTCGTTCCGGTACACCCCGTTCACGAAGGCCAGGCCCCAGAGGGCCGAGCCGGCCAGCAGGACGACCGCGGCCCCCGGGGCCAACCGGCGGGCGACGGCTCGCAGGTCGCTTCCGGCGGCCCGCTCGGTGGTCCGCCGAACGGCGAGGAGTCGGACGGCGCCACACCCGGCGAAGGCCGCCAGCACGGGGTAGGCGGGGAGCAGGTAGCGCATGGACACCACGAACCGGGGCAGGAACAGTCCGGCCACCACCACCAGCCAGCCGAGGAGGAGGGCGGCCACCGGCCAACCCGGGTGGGTGCGCCGGGGCCGCACCGCGCCCAGCACGCCCACCGCGGCCAGGATCACCGCGGGGACACCGAGCCCGAAGCGGACCAGGTGGTCCACCGCCTCCACCGGCGACCGGTCGGCCCACTGCACGTTGGGCGGGAAGTCCACGCCCGTCTGCAGGTCACCGAGTCGGGTCAGCACCTCCCGCCACCGGTGGTCGAGGCGGAGCAGTCCGTCGAAGGCATAGGGCTGGAGCACCCGGAACGTGGCCAGGGCCGCCAACCCCGCCACCCCGGCCTCGCCCAGCCCGGGGCCCATGCCCGCCCGCCGCGACCGCCCCCAGTGATGGGCCAGGGCGGCCGCCGCCACCACCAGGCCCACGGCCAGCCCGGTGACCTTGGATGCCCCCGCCCACCCGGTGGCCACGCCGGCGGCGACGGCCAGGGCGGTGCGGTGCCTGGTGGTGGTGGCGAGAACCAGGTGGGCGGCGGCCACCAGGGCGAGGGCGGTGGCGAAGGTGAGCGTGGCCTCCACCACGAAGAAGTGGCTGTACTGGATGGCCAGCACGCAGGTGGCCCACACCAGGGCGGCGGCCAACCCCGCGGCCCGCCCCCGCCGGCCCCGGCCGGCCGCCAGCCGGGCCAGCTCGAACACGGCCAGGGTGGTGAGCGAGTCGAGCACCGCCGAGAGCGACCGGCCCACCAGGTGGCTCTGGTAGCCGCCGTCGAACCGCGGGGCGCCGGTGTCGTCCAGCAGGGGTAGGCCCACCGCGTCGGCGGCCACCACCACGGCCCGGGCCGGTTGGTCGCCCGTGGTGGCGCCCCGGTGCAGCCAGGTGGCCAGGCCCTTGGTGGCGAACAAGGGTGCCGTGCCGTACACGTAGTCCTCGCCGTGGTTGAGCGGGTTGAGGCGCGAGTGCTGCGTGTCGAACCAGCCGCCGGGACCCGTGAGACCGTCGGGGGCGGCGATCTTGCTGTTGACGATGGCGAGGTACCGCTCGTCGGGGTTGAGGTGGGCACCGCCGTCCCAGTCCAGGCCCTGCACCCGCAACCCGAACGCCAGGACCACGGTGAGGGCCAACAACCCGAGCGTCGCCCGGCGGGTGGTGAACGACCGGGCGCTCACCCCGGGGCCCGGGCCGCGGCCACGATGGACACGAACCGGGTGGCGCCGTCTCCGCGCGTGCGGTTGCGTCGGTCGATGCGGTCCACCACCGCCCGGGCCGCCCGGGGGCTGGGCCGGCCGGCCGAGGCGGGCGCGGGGTGCACCACGCCCCGGGTCACCAGGCTGCGGCCGATGCCGTACAGGAGCAGGTGGCCGAACGGCAGCGTCACGCTGGTCTGCTCCTCGACCTCGTCCACCTCGAACCCGGCGGCGGTCAGGCGCGCGGCCAGCTCGTCGGGCCGGTAGAGGCGGAGGTGCTCGGTCCAGTGGCCGGCGAACAGGCCGGTGCGCACCGGGCGGGCGCCCAGCCGGGTGCGCACCCGGTTGACGGGGTCCCACGTCCACGGGTGGTCGGCGTGGGGCACGGTGACCACGAGGCGGCCGCCGGGTGCGAGCACGCGTCGCAGGTCGCGCAGCAGAGCGGCGTCGTCGGGCACGTGCTCGAGCACCTCCGAGCAGACCACGGCCCCGAACGCGTGGTCGGGGAACGGCAGTCGACAGCCGTCGGCGGCGAGCAGAGGACTCCGGACCCCCTGGGCCCGGGCGGTGGCGAGGCGGACGGGGTCGGGGTCGATGCCGGTCACGGCCACCCCGGGCACCGCCCGCTCGAGCAGGTGGGTCACGTTGCCGAGGCCACACCCGGCATCGAGCACCCGGTAGGCACGGGTGCTGCGTTCTGTCACCGTCAGGTCGGCGGGCGCCGCCCCCAGGTGGTCGAGGACCCAGCGGACCCGGTGGCGGTAGGCGTTGTCGAGGTCCACGTCGAGCGCGGCCAGGGCCTCGGCCGCCGCGGCGTCGGGCGCCGCGCCCGACTGGACCGGCGACGGGTCCGCCGCACCCTCCGGCCGGGAGGGCCGGGGGCGACGGGGGTGACGGGGGTGGCGGGCCACCTCCGTGAGCAGTTCGGTGTAGCGGGCCACGGCCGCCGCGGGGTCGTAGCGGCGCGGCACGTCGGCGAGGGCGGGGTCGTAGCGGCCGGGATCGGCGAGCACGTCGAGGATGGCGGTGGCGAGGGCCCGTTCGTCCTCGACGGGGGTGAGCAGGCCGGCACCGGTGCCCTGCACCACCGAGCGCGCCCCGGGGATGTCGGACGCCACCACCGGTGTGCCGCACAGCATGGCCTCCACCTGCACGCTGGCGTGGCAGTCGGTGCGGGACGGCAGCACGAACACGTCGGACGCGGCGTAGAACGCGGCCAGGTCGGTCTCGTCGACCAGCAGGCCCACGTCGACCAGGGCGGGGCCCAGGGCGTCGGCCAGGGGGGCGCAGCGCTCGCTGAACGACTCGTAGGCCACCTCACGTTCGCCGGCGAACACGAACCGGGTGTCGGGTCGCTCCCGCAGCACCAGCGGTGCGGCGCGCAGGAGCACGTCGAAGCCCTTCTCCTCCACCCAGCGCCCGGCGAAGCCGACCACCGGCACGCCCTCCAGTCCGTGCCGGGCGCGGAACCGGTCTGCGGCCGCGGGCTCGGCCGGAGCGAACGGCACCGGCGGCTCGATGGCCAGGGACCGGGAGCCGGCCACCGCGGTGAGGGAGTGGCGCAGGTAGTCGTCGTTGTGGGTGACCACCCGGTCGGCGGACCGGAAGGTGGCGGCGAGCATGGCCCGCATGCCCCGCTGTACGGCCTGGTTGACCAGGCCGCCGGGCATCACCACGTCGCCCTGGTGGGTGACCACCAGCGGGGTTCGGGTGGCCCGGCAGACCAGCGCCACCAGGCCGGCCTCGGCCATGGGGCTGTGCAGGTGCACCAGGTCGGCCCGGCGGACCTCCTGCCAGAGGGCGGCCGGAAAGGACGGCATGACCACGGTGCGGCTCAGCCGGCCGGCGGTGGCCAGACGGCGCACGGTCACGCCGCCGAGCAGGTCGTGGGCCGGTAGGGCGGGGTCGTACCGGCTGGTGAGCACCCGGACCTCGGCGCCGCCGGCCGCCACCGCCTCGGCGATCCGCTGGGCGAAGCGGGTGAGCCCGGTCCAGTGCGGTGCGTAGAAGGTGACCACCGTGAGCACCCGCAGGGCACCCGCGCCACCGGTGGGATCCGGCGCGCCCACCGGCGGGGCACCGTCCTCGCGGGGTTTGGGCTCGGAACGGGTCACGCGGTCCTCGTCGGGGCACGGGCGGGGCCGGAGGGAAGGTCCCGGCGGGCGGTCGGAGTCTAAAGAGGCGAGCCGACAGGCGAGCCGACCGGACAAAGCACGTTGGGTACACCGAGGCGCCAGCCGAGGTCCAACCAACATCGACGCGACGACGGGCGAACTATCGGGTCGGGTCCTGTAGAGGCGAGCCGACAGGCGAGCCGACCAGACAAGCACGTTGGGTACACCGAGGCGCCAGCCGAGGTCCAACCAACATCGACGCGACGACGGGCGAACTATCGGGTCGGGTCCTGTAGAGGCGAGCCGACAGGCGAGCCGACCAGACAAGCACGTTGGGTACACCGAGGCGCCAGCCGAGGTCCAACCAACATCGACGCGACGACGGGCGAACTATCGGGTCGGGTCCTGTAGAGGCGAGCCGACAGGCGAGCCGACCAGACAAGCACGTTGGGTACACCGAGGCGCCAGCCGAGGTCCAACCAACATCGACGCGAC
>DAIMFV010000250.1:0-5314 GCA_036724365.1 Acidimicrobiales bacterium
CGGCTCGGAACCATCCTCACCCCAAAGAGCGAGATGGTCGACCCCCATTAGGCTCGGCCCGTCTCCCGGGCCCCGGTCCGGTCGCCCACCAGGAGGATTCCGTGGCCCGCCACCAGTACGCCGTGTTCGCCGAGGGCACCCGCGCCCACCACCACGTCGAACTGCGGGTCCGCGCCGGGGTCGAACCGTCGGCCGTGGCCGCAGCCCTGGTGGGCGTGCGGGTGGCCGGGGCCGACCACCTGGCCACCGGGGGCGTGAACCTGGCGGTGGGGATCGGTCCGGCGCTGTGGTCGGCGCTGGCCCCCGGCCGCGTGCCCGAGGGCCTCCGCGACTTCCCGGGGTACCACAACGACGAGGCCGGGCTCCACGCGCCGGCCACCCAGGCCGACCTGTGGCTGTGGGCCCACGGCGCCGGGCCCGATTCGGTGCTCGACGTGGTGCTGGCGGCCACCGCCGCCCTGGCCCCGGTGGCCGACGTCACCCTGGACCAGCCCTGCTTCACCTACCACGACTCCCGGGACCTCACCGGCTTCATCGACGGGAGCGCCAACCCCGGCCCCGACGAGGCCCCGTCGGAGGCCGAGATCCCCGCCGGCCGGGTGGGCGAGGCCGGCAGCTTCGCCCTCACCATGCGCTACGAGCACGACCTCCAACGGTTCCACGCCCTGCCGGTGGACGAGCAGGAGCTCGTGATCGGACGCACCAAGCCCGACAGCGTGGCGCTGCCCGCCGAGCGCCGGCCCGCCGACGCGCACATCTCCCGGGCCGAGGTGGCCGACGAGTCCGGCGAGGAGCTGACGGTCTACCGCCGGAGCGTGCCCTTCGCCGACGCCACCACCCAGGGCCTGTTTTTCGTGTCGTTCGGGCAGGATCTCGACCGCATCGACCAGCAGCTCCGCAGCATGTACGGCCTGGCCGACGATGGCGTGGTCGACCGCCTGCTGTCGTTCACCCAGGCTCACACGGGCTCGTTCTGGCTGTGTCCGAGCGTCGAGGACCTCGACGCGGTGGCCCCGGTGCCCGAAGACGACGAGGACTGACCCCGGGGTCGGTCGATCAGTCGATCAGTCGATCCGTCGATCCGTCGATCCGTCGGTCCGTCGGTCCGTCGATCCGTCGGTCCGTCGGTCCGTCGGTCCGTCGGTCCGTCGGTCCGTCGGTCCGTCGGTCAGTCGGCCTCGTCGATCAAGCCCACGTGGCCGTCGTCTCGGCGGTACACCACGGCGGCCCGGCTGGTCTCGGCGTTGGTGAAGAAGAAGAACCCGTGGCCCAGCAGCTCCATGCGGTCCACGGCTTCCTCGGCCGTCATGGGGAACATGGCGAAGCGCTTCGACTTCACGATCTGCAGCCCGGGCCCCTCATCGGTGGCCTCACCATCGAGCGCGGCGGCCTCGGCGGCGGCGGCCTCGGCGGCCAGCTCGGCCGCGGTGACCGCGGCGCCGAGCGCACCCACGCCCTTGTGGGCCTTGGGGGCGCCGTGGTTGCGGTTGTTCAGCTTGGTCTTGAGCTTGAGGAGTTGCTGCTCGAGCTTGTCGTAGGCCTTGTCGACCGCCTGGAACCCGTCGGGCGCCTGCACCTTGCACCGGACGTGGTGGCCCCGGCCCTCGATGGTGACCTCCAACACCTCCTTGTCGGCGATGCGGGGGTTCTTGTGCTCCCAGAAGTGCACCTCGGCGTGGTCGAGGCCGTCGAGGAACCGGGACAGTCGACCGATCTTCTCCTCGGCCATGGCCCTGAGCTGATCGGACACATCGGTGTTGCGACGGCTGACGGTGACCTGCACGAGACGACCTCCGGGCTCGGGTGCTCCTGTCGGCGAGCGTAGACCGACCCATCGACGGGTGCGTCCGGCCGCGGCGTGGACTACGCCGCAACCCTGCGGGCCGGAAGACCCTGGCGGGCGGTGGCCGGTCACCGGGTGTGCGCTGCCGCCAGCGCGAGCACCCGCTCGGCCCCGCCCAGTCGCAGAGCGGCCGCCGCGGCGGCGACCGTGGCCCCGGTGGTGATCACGTCGTCGACCACCAGCACCGCCGCACCCGGGAGTGGACGACGGGGTGCGAAGACGGGGGCGTGCCGGCGTTCCATCCGTGACCGACCCGTCTGCGCCGGCCCGTCGATGCGTTCGAGCAACCCGGCCCAGGGCAGCCCGGCCGCCCGGGCCACCTTCCGCGCCAGCAGTTCGGCGTGATCGAACCCGCGCGCCCGCCGCCGGGCCGCGGTGGTGGGCGCCCAGGTCACCACCTGCACCGACCCGGGCCCGACCAGCGGAGCCATGGCCACCGCCAGCCACCCGAGCACGGCCCGCTGGTTGCGGTACTTGACGCGTGCCACCAGGTCACGGGCGGCGCCGTCGTAGTCGAGCAGCGCCCGGCAGCCGTCCAGACCCGGCGGGACCGGCACGGGGGCCGACGGGCGCAGCTCGGCCGTGCACCCCTGGCACGGCGCCGGCCCGGGACGACCACAGCACGGACAGGAGGTGGCGAGCAGCACGCGGCGCACCGTACCGAGGGGGTACGACAACGGACCTGCGGTCGCGACCCTGCGCAGACCGGACCTGATCCAGCGCTCAGACCAGGAACGTTTGCGACGTTGCCGACTCGGGTCACCGGGGTGGCGGCCACCGACGCCAACGGCGCAGACGCCGATCGGGCTCCGCAGCGCAGCGAGGAACGGCCCGAACGGAACCAGCCATGAGCGCCGGAGGCGCACCACGGGCTCGGCAGCGACGGGCCTCAGGCCCTGTCACCAAGCCGGCTCACCATGCCGGTCACGGCCCTACTCGGGGAGCCCGGCGATGATCGGGTCGGACTCCGAGAGGATGTGCTCCACCCGTCCCGAGATCATGGGCTTCCACTCGGGGTGGGTGAGGATGTAGAAGCGCCGGGTCCGGATGGCGTCGACCACCAGCTGCGCCACGTCGTCGGGCTCGAGGCCACTGGCGATGAGGGCGGCGGCCACCTCGGCGAACCCCGCCGCGGCGCCGTCGGGATCCTCCTCCGGTGCGTCGGGTCGGTTGCGGGCCGCCTCGTGGATGCGGGTCTGCACCCAGCCCGGGCACAGCACCGACACCCCGACGCCTTCTGCGCCGGCCAGGGCCAGGTCGCCGAACAGGGTCTCGGACAGGGTGACGACGGCGTGCTTGGACACGTTGTAGACGCCCATGAACGGGGGCGACGAGAGCCCGGCCATGGACGCTGTGTTCACGATGTGGCCCTCGCCCTGCTCGATCAGGAGCGGGGCGAAGCTCCGCACCCCGTTCACCACGCCGTACAGGTTCACGCCGAGCACCCACTCCCAGTCCTCGGGCGTGTGCGACCAGACCGGGCCGCCGGTGGACACGCCGGCGTTGTTGGCCACCACGTGCACCGTGCCGAACCGCTCCACGGCGGCGTCCCGCAGGGCGTCGACCGCGGCGGGGTCGCTCACGTCGCAGTGGACGGCCAGGACCTCGGCCCCGTCGGGAAAGCCGGCGACCGCGGCGTCGAGCGCCGCGTCCTCGATGTCGGCCAGGACCACCTTCATGCCCTCGGCGGACAGGGCCCGGGAGAGCGCCAGGCCGATGCCCGACGCCGCGCCGGTGACCACCGCGACCTTTCCTGCCAGCTCTTCCACGATCGGCTCCCCTCGTTGCCAGGCTCGTGCACCCCTGCACGGCCGGCCCGCACCCTAGACCCGCCCGACCCGCTTGACCCGCGGGTCAGGGCGGGTCCCATCAGGCCGGATCAGTTCGGCCCGGGTCGGCCCGATCGGTTCGGCCGGGATCGGCCGGATCGGGCCGAGGTCGAGCCGTTCGGGCCGATCGGCCGGCCCTACGCTCGGCGCGTGACCCGACGGCCCCACCGCCTGCTCCTCGTCGCCTTGCTGGTCGCGCCCTCATCGGCCGTCGCCGCCTGCGGCACCGACACCGGGCGGACCGCGCTCGCCATCGAGCGCACCCGCTGGACCGACGACGACACGCTGGTGGTGTCCACCGAGTGCGCCCGGGACCTGGAGGTGGAGGTGGGCGCCGACCACGGTGGGTCCGACCTCACCGAGGTCACCGTGTGGGGCCGCCCCGAGGTGGGTCGGTGCCACCCCGAGGTGGCGGTGACGCTCCCCCCCGACCCCGCCGGCCGACCCCCCACCAAGATCGTCGACGGCACCACCTCGATGGTGGTGGAGCTCCCGACCCGCCCGACCTGACGGCCCCCGACCTGACCGCGCCGCGCCGGCCTCGCCTGTGCAACAGGGCGACCCACGGCGGCCCGGGTGCACCAACGATCGGCGACGGTCGCGGCCTTTCGATCGTGTGTGTACCGGGGCGCCCGGCAGCTACCCAGGTGCACGATCGAATCGAAGCGCCAAAACGTGATCGGCAGCTCACCGCAGCTGCGGTGAGCTGCCGATCAGACAGCGGGCGACGTGATCAGTAGGTGATCAGAACGTGATCACCTACTGATCAGTACCGGTAGTGCTCGGGCTTGTAGGGGCCCTCCACGGCCACGCCGATGTAGTCGGCCTGCTCGGGGGTGAGCTCGGTGAGGCGGACGCCCAGGGCGTCGAGGTGGAGTCGGGCCACCTTCTCGTCGAGCACCTTGGGCAGCGTGTACACGCCGATCGGGTAGTCGTCCTGCTTGGTGAACAGCTCGATCTGGGCGATGGCCTGGTTGGTGAACGAGTTGGACATCACGAAGCTCGGGTGGCCGGTGGCACAGCCCAGGTTCATGAGCCGACCCTCGGCCAGGACGATCACCGAGTGGCCGTCGGGGAACTGGAACTCGTTCACCTGAGGCTTGATCTCGACGTTGCGGACGTCGCTCATCTTGGCCAGGCCGGCCATGTCGATCTCGTTGTCGAAGTGGCCGATGTTGGCCACGATCGCCTGGTGCTTCATGCGGGCCATGTGCTCGGCCGAGATGATGCCCTTGTTGCCGGTGGTGGTGATGAAGATGTCGGCGGTGTCGAGCACGTCCTCGAGCCGGGCCACCTGGAAGCCCTCCATGGCGGCCTGCAGCGCACAGATCGGGTCGACCTCGGCCACGATGACGCGGGCACCCTGGCCGCGCAGCGACTCGGCGCAGCCCTTGCCCACGTCGCCGTAGCCGGCAACGAACGCCACCTTGCCGCCGATCATGACGTCGGTGGCGCGGTTGAGGCCGTCGATCAGGCTGTGCCGGCAGCCGTACAGGTTGTCGAACTTGGACTTGGTGACCGAGTCGTTCACGTTGATGGCCGGGAACAGCAGCTGGCCGGCCTCGAACATCTGGTAGAGCCGGTGCACGCCGGTGGTGGTCTCCTCGGTGACGCCCAGGATGCCGGCGGCCACGTCGGTCCA
>DAIMFV010000251.1:0-5288 GCA_036724365.1 Acidimicrobiales bacterium
CCGAGGGTCTCGGCCACGTCTGCGGCCAGGTGGTACGACTCGGCCGGGCCGGGGAACGACCGGGTGCGCACGTCGGCCGCGTAGGCGGCGATGGCGGCCACCGACACGCCCTTCACGTCGGCGTAGCGGCGCACGAACTTGGGGGCCATGCGGTCCTCGATGCCGAGCACGTCGTGGTACACGAGCACCTGGCCGTCGCAGTCGGTCCCGGCGCCGATGCCGATGGTGGGCACGTTCACGGCCTCGGTGACCATGGCGGCCACCTCGCTGGGCACGCCCTCGAGCACGATCGAGAAGCAGCCGGCGTGCTCCAGGGCCTTGGCGTCGGCCACCAGTTGCATGGCGGCGTCACTGCTCTTGGCCTGCACCTTGAACCCGCCCATGGCGTGCACCGACTGGGGGGTGAGGCCCAGGTGGCCCATCACGGGGATCTCGGCGTCGACCAGGGCCTCGATCATGGGGATGCGCTTGGTGCCGCCCTCGAGTTTCACGGCCTCGGCGCCGGCGCGGATGAGGGTGGCGGCGTTGCGCACGGTGTCCTCGGGGGACACGTGGTAGCTGAGCCACGGCAGGTCGCCCACGACGAGGGCGTGGGGCTTGGCCCGGGCCACGGCCGCGGTGTGGTGGGCCATGTCGTCGATGGTCACCTGGAGGGTGTCGTCGTAGCCGAGCACGACCATGGCCAGGGAGTCGCCCACCAGGATCAGGTCGACCCCGGCTTCGCTGGCGATGCGGGCCCCGGGGGCGTCGTAGGCGGTGACCATCACCAGCGGGTCGGCGCCGTTGCGCACCTTGGCGGCGCGCACCGACGGAACCGTGACCGGGGTCGCGGGGTTCGGGGCGGCGGGGCTCATGGGGGCCTCCTGGGTTGTCCCGCCCAGCCCCCCATGGCTGCCGGCGGTGTCACCAGGCTAGACCCGCCCGCCGAGCCCGTTCCATTCCCCCCGGGGTACGGTCCACGCCATGAACGATCGGTGCGACTCCTGCGGCGACGACGGTCCCGGCCTGATCACGGTGCAGCGCATCTTCGTGCTGTTCGACGAGAAGGGGCAGCCCACCGGTGAACGCCCCGCCGACGAGTTCGAGACCTGGTGCGCCGTGTGCTGCACCATCTACCCCCACGAGGCCGTGACCCCAGACTCGTGACCACCGACTGAGCAGACCTCGCTCAGGGGGTCAGTTGGCGGCCGCGGGTGGGTCGGCTCCGCCGGCAGCAGCCGGCGCCGCGGTGGTGGGTGGCGCGGCCGTGGTGGGTGGGGCCGTGGTGGCCGGTGGTGCGGTGGTGGCGGGCGGGGCCGTGGTGCTGGAACCGCCGCCCGCACTGGTGGTGCTGGTGGTGCTGCCGCCGGCCACCGTGGTCTGGGAGGGCTGGCTGGTGGGCGTCTGCCCCGGGCCGGTGGCGATCACCGACGTCTTGCCCAGGTTGGGGTCGAGCGTCTCGCCGTCGCCGAGCACCTCGTCGTCCCACTCGCGGAACTCGCTGGTCTCCAGGTTCACGGTGGCGCCGGTCATGAACCGGTTCCAGATGCGGGCGGGGAAGTTGCCGCCCTGCACCGACATGCCGTGCACGTTGCGCATGGGGATCTGCCCCTCGGGGAAGCCCATCCACACCGCAGCGGTGAGCTCAGGCGTGTAGCCCACGAACCAGCCGTCGGCGTTGTTCTGGGTGGTGCCGGTCTTGCCGGCCGCCGGGCGTCCGAAGTTGGCCTCCCGGCCGGTGCCGCCCTGGATCACCTGCTCCAGCGAGTAGGTGACCCGGGCCGCCTGCTCGGGGGTGAGCACCTGCTTCTCGGTGGCCTCGTAGGTGCGCACGCTGCCGTCGGGGAACTCCACCCGGGTGACCACGATCGGGCTCTTGGCCACGCCCTCGTTGGCCAGGGTGGAGTACGCGGCCGCCATGTCCATCACCGACACCTCGCCCGAGCCGAGCACCCACGAGCACTGCACCTGCTGGTCGGCCAGCGAGCTGACGCCCATGTCCATGGCCAGGTCGGCCACGGCCTGGGGCCCGAGCCGCACCATGAGCTGGGCGAACACGGTGTTGATCGAGTTCTTGGTGGCGGTGACCAGCGACGAGGCGCCGCCGGGGCCGCCGCGCACCTTCCACACGTCGCCGCCGTTGGTGCACTGCGGTTCGGAGATCTCCAGGTTGGTGGGCGACTGCAGCCCCGACCGGATGGAGTAGCCCTCGCGCACGGCCTCGGCCAGGGCGAAGGTCTTGAACGTGGACCCGGGCGGGCGACCCGAGCCGCCGCTCTCGCGACCGGTGGCCAGGTTGAGCTCCTGGTTCTCGAAGTCGGTGCCGGCCATCATCGCCTTCACGTGACCCTGGTCGTCGAGCGCCACGATCGACGCCGACGGATCGCCGTCTCGATCCAGGGTGTTGGTCACCGCCTCGTACGCCGCCTTCTGCATGCCCTGGTCGAGGGTGGTGTACACCTTCAGGCCGCCGCCGTAGACGGCGTCCTCGCCGAACTCGTCGATCAGCCA
Source organism: Acidimicrobiales bacterium (assembly GCA_036724365.1). Lineage (GTDB taxonomy): Bacteria > Actinomycetota > Acidimicrobiia > Acidimicrobiales > Iamiaceae > Aquihabitans. Next base: position 2,491 of record DAIMFV010000251.1, read on the forward strand.
CTGGCGCACGTACTCGGCGAAGTACTCGCTGCCCCACTCGGCGCCCTTGACGTCTTCACCCAGGGTCGACGGCACGGGGGGCGGCTGCAGGAGCCGGTCCTCGGGGGCCACGCCCGGTGCCTCGGGATCCATGGGCACGGCGGCGAAGGCGGCCTTCTCGGCTTCGGTGAGGTAGCCGTCTCGCACCATGGCCTGGAGGCTCACCAGCCGCCGGCGTTCGGCCTCGGCCAGCGACTTCTCACCCCGGTAGGGGTCGGCGCCGTTGGGGTTGCGCAGCAGACCGGCCAGGAAGGCGGCCTCGCCGGCGTCGATGGCCTCCACGTCGTGGCCGAACCAGGCCCGAGACGCCGCCTGCACCCCGTAGGCGCCGCGGCCGAAGTACACCGTGTTCAGGTACCGGGTGAGGATCTCCTCCTTGGAGAGCTCCTGCTCGAGCTTGACCGCCATCACCGCTTCCTTGATCTTGCGGGTGACGGTCTGCTCGGCGGTGAGGTACGTCTTCTTCACGTACTGCTGGGTGATGGTGGAGCCGCCCTGGCGCGACGCCGAGCTGCCCCGGATGTCGTGGTAGGCGGCGCGGGCGATGCCGAGGGGGTCCACGCCGTCGTGCTCGAAGAAGTCCTTGTCCTCGGTGGCGATCACCGCCTGCTTGAGCACCTCGGGGATCTGCTCGTAGGTGACCAGCACCCGGTCCTCGGTGCCGTGGAGCTGGGCCATGGCGTTCTGGGCGTTGCAGTTCACCTGCACCTCGGACGAGCACACGAACGACGTCTGCTTGTAGGCGTCCTCGAAGCGCGGGTCCCGGGGCAACTCGATCTGGCTGAGCACGTACACCAGCCCGGCCATGCCGACGACGGCGGCCAGGGCCAGCACGTAGAAGGCCCGGCGCCAGCGCCAGACGATGCTGCGCTTCTTGACCTTGCCCTTGCGGGTGACCTTGAGGTTGTGGACCGGTACCGGCTTACGGGTTCGCTTGCGCATGGGAGTCGGTGCCGTCCGGAGCACAGGAGCACACGCGGTGTGGCGCGGCGGTCACGAACGGGCCACCCACGCTACCAACGACCCCCCGCCCCCGGGCAGTCGCCCCCGTCAGCAGACCGTTCAGCGGCCGGCGACCTGGGCGATCGAGCGGCTGGCCGGTGGAGACCCATCACCTCACGGTGTTGCCGTCACCCCTTGAACCCGCCGACGCGCCGGGACTGAACACGGTGCGCCCAGCCGTGACCGCCCGCCCGCCGTCCCCTCGACGGAAGCATTTCGCCGCCCCTGGGAGCAGATTCGGTGAGACGTCATGGGAGCATTGAATAGATTGATGAGATGGCGATTATCACACCGACAACCACCCCGATTGGCCACAGCGGGCCCACGTAAGTCACCTTCACGGCATCGAGATACTCCAGGTTCCTCGCCGCGTCGGTACGCGGTCTACGACGCCAGACTTCACCCGTTGTTCGAAACCTGTGCAACAGGTGACGAAGAAATATCGAATACGTCAACACTGAAACTCCAATGACAAGGCCGAACATCTAGTGCACAACCCGTCAGCAAACGACGCGTGCAGCTGCGACCGCGGACCACATCGTGGATATGACTATCCTCGTGACTCCCAATGCCCCAGATCCACCGGGAATCGGAGTCACACTGGCAACAGTCGCGGGCATCGCATTAACGCCACTCGGGGAAGCTCAGGGTGGTTCACGGCCCAGTCCAGAGTCTCTTTTGTCGCAGTAAGTACGTGTCCTCTACCACCCAGGTCCTGTCGCGGAGAGCCATCCGGATCCGTCGGCGGCTCACTGCAGTGAAGAACGGAACCAGTGCATTGCCATTCAAGTCGATAACACTCACCCGCACGGCCAGAACACCCGTGCTCAACCTGACAGCCGCGACCTCCTGCCTCAACATGTCCACCGTTCCCGCCGTGGCCGCTGGGCCGACACCTGAGATGACCAGACGCTGTTCGTCGAAAGCGAGCCGCCCCATCGGAGCCGAGAAGTGCCAACCCATGGGGCTCCCAATGCCTCCGACAAAGGTGACAGGATTGGGGGCCCTTGGCGTATTAACTGTATTTGCTGACATTCCCCTCCTTCACCAGGCGGTCACGGTGGCTGTCCAGGTAGGCGAGAACGATGTTCCGAACGGGATCGGCGCCAACCAACCTCCACCGACTCCGGCAGATTGCACCCATGTAGTCTTCCCGTTGACCGTGATCCACTGATAACTCCCTCCGACGACAACAACCTCGCCAACCGCTACCTGTGTCATGTTCGATCGGCCCCCCAAGTCATCAATCGAACAGGCGTTAGAGACGCTGATGGTCCCCAAGACGGATGCTCCCCATGGCGCACCGGCGCCGACACCAGATGAGGTCGTATAGCCGCTCGTACCATCTGCAGCCGCGTAGTAGCAGAGGTTTGCGTTGAGATCAATGATGGCAAGGTAGTCGGCTGATGCACAGAGGCCCACCGTCCGGCCGGTTAGGTTGCTTAGGCCGCGCAGCACCCTCCCGATAGGGGTGTACTCCTGCGCCTTCGCTGCCGAGCTTCCTGCCGTTCGGACGGCACCGCGGGCGTCTCCTTTGGAGACGCAATCAACAACACTTCCAAGCACATCGCCCCATCCGGCGGGCTGGCCGCAAGTACTCAGCCCCGTTGGGTCCGCGCCGTTGGCCGGGTTTCCGCCGACGTACCCGTACGGCTCCTCCGTGACCGCCACCAGGGGGTCTTGGCTGGTGAATTGGCCTGTCGCTGGGTCGTAGTGGCGGGCTCGGAGGTAGATGTAGCCGGTTTCGGTGTCGTGGT
>DAIMFV010000252.1:0-5288 GCA_036724365.1 Acidimicrobiales bacterium
GGCCCTGGCCCGCATGGTCTCCCAGGTCACCTTCCGCAGCGACGACGTGTTCACCGACCGGTTCGGCCGGGCGCCCGTGGATCCGTTGGCCGGGCGCTTCGAGCTGTGGCAGCGCTTCGAGGTGGAGCGCTACCTCGACTACCACGGCGCCAAGCTGGCCCGCCGCTTCGACGCCAACTCCTACCTGCTCCTCACCAAGGCCATGGACCTGCACGACCTGGCCAGGGGACGGGGGAGCCTGCGCGCCGCCCTGGCCCGCATCGCCGCCCCCGTGCTGTCCATGGGCATCACCTCCGACATCCTCTACCCCGAGTACCAGCAACGTGAGCTGGCCGAGGGCGTCGAGGCGGCCGGAGGCACCGCCGAGTTCCACGAGATCGACAGCCCGCACGGCCACGACGCCTTCCTCATCGACCACCAGCAGGTGGCCGCCGCCCTCGTCCCCTTCCTGGAGCGAACCCGGTCATGACCGACCACCAGCCCCCCACCCCCGCCGCCGACCGCGGCCTCCACTCCCAGACCCGCGCCATCCGGTCCGGTCGGCGCGGCGACGACCGCTCCCTGGCGCCGGTGCTGTGGGCCACGTCCACCTTCTGGTCGTCGTCGGTCGACGAGGCCCGCAAGATGGCCACCATGGCGGGGGCCGACCGGTTCTACAGCCGCTACGGCAACCCCACGGTGGGTGGGTTCGAGGACCTGGTGGCAGACCTGGAGGGGGCCGAGGCGGCCCGCGCCTACGCCTCGGGCATGGGGGCCATCACCGGGATCGTGCTGGGCCTGTGCTCGGCGGGCGACCACATCGTGGCCCAGCGCCAGCTCTACGCCGCCACCCAGCTGCTGTTCCAGGCGGCCTGTCCCCGGTTCGGCATCGACGTCACCTTCGTCGACGGCACCGAGCCGGGGGCCTTCGCCGCCGCGGTCCGCCCGGGCAAGACCACGCTGGTGTTCGCCGAGACGCCCGCCAACCCCAAGCTCGACATCATCGACCTGGCCGAGGTGGGCGCCATCAAGGGGCCGGTGACGGTGGTCGACAGCACCTTCGCCACCCCGATGCTGCAGCAGCCGCTGGCCCACGGCGTCGACCTGGTGGTGCACTCCGCCACCAAGGGCATCGCCGGCCACAACGACGCCACCCTCGGGGTGGTGGCCGGCAGCCGGGAGCTGATCGACTGGCTGTGGGGCTTCGCCGTGCTCCAGGGGGCGGCCGCCTCGCCGTTCGACGCCCTCAACGCCACCCGGGGCATGCGCACCCTGCCGCTGCGCATCCGCCAGCAGTCCGAGACGGCGCTGGCCCTGGCCACCGCGTTGGAGGCCCGGCCCGACGTGACCGACGTGCGCTACCCGGGACTGGCCTCCCACCCGCAGCACGAGCTGGCCCGGCGCCAGATGTCGGCCGGCGGCGGCCTGGTCACCTTCGACGTGGTCGGCGGCCTGGAGGCCGGGCGCCGGTTCGTGGAGGCGGTGGAGATCGCCCAACTGGCCACCTCGCTCGGCGGACCGGAAACCCTGGTCACCCATCCGGCGTCCACCACCCACGTGAACCTGCTGCCCGACGAGCTGGCCGCCAACGGCATCGGACCGGGAACCATCCGGGTGTCGGTGGGCCTCGAGCACCCCGACGACGTGCTGGCCGACTTCGCCCGGGCCCTCGACGCCGCCGCCGGCGGCTGACCGCCCGCCGTCCGTGCCCGAACTGCTGGAGGTCGAGACCTACCGCGAGCTCGCCGACCGCACCGTCGGTCGTCGGATCGCCACGGTCGAGGCCCCCGACACCTGGTTCCTGAAGGGCGTCACCGCCTCGCAGGTCGTCGACGCCCTCACCGGGGCCACGGTGCACGCCACCGGGCGGCGGGGCAAGCTCCTGACCATCGAGGTGGGGGAGGGGCGACCGGTCCTGGGCCTGCGCTTCGGCATGACCGGCCGCCTCGTGCTCGACGGTGAGGCGCCGATCGAACGGCTCGAGTACGCCTCGGGTCGCGACGACCCGGCATGGGACCGCTTCGGCCTGCGCTTCGACGACGGCAGCCGCCTGCGCCTGTCCGATCCGCGTCGACTCGGCGGGGTGGAGCTGGACCCCGACCTCTCGAGGCTCGGCCCCGATGCCGCCCGGGTCTCCGCCGCCCAGCTCCGGGCGGCGCTGGCCGCGTCGGCCGCGCCGCTGAAGGCCCGCCTGTTGGACCAGGCCCGTCTGGCCGGCCTGGGCAACCTGCTGGTCGACGAGACCCTGTGGCGGGCCGGTGTGCGTCCCGACCGCGCCGCTGGGGCGCTCGCCGACGATCAGGTCGTGCTCCTGGCCAAGGCGATCCGGTCCACGGTGGCGCTCCTGGGACGGCGGGGTGGCTCCCACCGGGGCGACCTGCAGGAGCAGCGGGTGCGAGGCGGGCACTGCCCCCGGGACGGCGAGCCGCTCCGGCGGGAGACCGTGGGGGGCCGCACCACGTACTGGTGCCCCGCCCACCAGCTCTGAGCCGGTGCCACCCATCGGCCCGGAGGCACCGGCACACCGCAGGGGTTCCAGCCGGCGGGACGCCGACGTGCCGCCGTCGGTGGGCGACCGGTACCATCCCGTCCCCGTGAGCCCTCCCGTGCCGTGTGCACCGCTCCACAGCACGTCGGGGCGCCCAGGCGCTCGGGAACGGACGCGTCCCACGGCGCTGGTGGCCGTGGCGCTGGCGACGCTGGTGACCGTGTCGACCCTGGCCGGTGGCGGGGGCGCGCGGTGGGGCACCACCGCCGTGGCCGGAGCGGCGCCGGTCACCGTGGCCACCGTGGACCCCGGTGAAGCGGGTGACGCAGGTGGCGCCGGTGACGCGGGTGACGCGGGTGACTCCATCCTCGAGAACCCGCTGGGCACCGAGCCGGGCGAGGAGGTGGGGTCCAGCACCGCCGAGGACCGCAAGGTGTGGGCGGTGGTGGCCGGGCTGATCGTGGTGGCGCTCGCCCTCACCGCGCTCACCGTGCGCTACTGGCGCCAGACCCGGCCCGTGGGCGGCGGGCGGCGTGGGCCGCGTGCAGCCGGGAGCCGCCGGTCACGCCGGGCCGGGCGCTCCCGGCGGTCCGGTCGGTCCGGTCGGTCCGGGCGGTCCACGGGCGACGATCCGGTCGCCGACCGGACGGATCCGGCGCCGGACCCGGGCGGCGACGAGCTCGACGACCTGTTCGTGGACGACTGACCGGTCGACCCGCCCGGTCGACCCACCCGCACGACGGACGCGGGCCGATCCGGCGCTGGTCGGCGCGACCGTCGGCGGCCGGTAGGTTGGCCGCCATGGCTGACGCCCTCGACATCGACGCCATGCTGCAGCGGTTCCGTGACCGTGCCGTGGCCGTGAAGACCCGCAACCTGCCCCCGGTGGCCGGCGCCGAACGCACCAAGTTCATCCAACAGGCCCAGGTCGACTTCCAGGACTACGCGATCATCGCCGACGCCGAGGGCACCCTGGAGGACGGCATCCTCACCCTGCGCATCGACCTGCGCCCCCCGGCCGGGGCGGATGGCTGACCTGACCCCCGGCCAGGGCGCCACCGACCCGTCCCCCCGCACGCCGCTGGTGGAGCGGGCGCAGGCCGTCATCGATGCGGCCAACGCCGAGGATCCGGTGTCGATCGTGGTCGACGGGGTCGAGCGGCCCAAGGAGCTGGTGCACGCCGAGCGCATGACCCACTGGGTCCGGGTGCTGGATCCGTCGGCGTCCGACGCCCAGCTCATCGCGGCCCGGGCCCACCACCTGCGCCGGTGGGTGTCGCCCCGGTCCGACTTCCCCGAGGGCCGGGCCGGGTACCTGCAGTGGCGTACGGCCCACAAGCGTCGCCAGGTGGAGGAGCTGCGGGCCCTGCTGGACCCGATCGGTTGCCCGAGCGGGGTGGTCGACGACGCCCTGGCCATCGTGGCCAAGGACGGGCTGCGCCGCGGCGACCACGCCGCCCAGGTGCACGAGGACGCGCTCTGCCTGGTGTTCCTGGAGCTCCAGCTCGACGAGCTGGCCGTTCGGCTGGGCGACGACCACACCGTGGAGGTGCTCCGCAAGAGCGCCGCCAAGATGAGCCCCCACGGGCTGGCCACCGCGGCCGAGGTCGGGCTCTCCGAGCGGGGCGGCCGGCTGTTGGCGGCCGCGCTCGCCGGGCCCGCCTGAGCCCGGCTCGGGTTCCCGCCACCCGCTCGCAGCCCGGGCTGCGGCACGTCCGACCCGGGTCCGGCCCGGGTGTCGCTGATCGGTCACAGCGGTGCGACAGGTCCCCTACGCTTCGGCCCACCGGTGCCGAAGGCGAGAGGGCTCACCCACATGATCTGTCCCACGTGCGGAGTCGACAACGAGGCGGGCTCCAAGTTCTGCATGGGGTGTGGCACCCCGCTCCTGGCCCCGCCGCAGCCGGTGGCCGAGCCGCCGGCCGTTCCCGCCCCCGCGCTCCCGCCCGGGGACGTGCCGGCGCCTCCGCCCCCCCGGGTCGCGGCCCCCGCCCCCGAGGCCTCCCCGGCCCCCGGTTCGGCCCCGCCGCCCCCCGCCGGGTTCGCGCCCTCGCCCGTCGAGCCGTCCGCCTCGCCGGCCCCCGCTCCGGCCCCGGGGTTCCCGCCGCCGCTCCCGCCCGGCACGGTGCCGCCTCCGCCGCCCATGCCGCCCCCGCCCGTGCTGACCGATCCGGTGATCCCGCCGCCCCCACCGATCCCCGACAGCGACATCGACATCGAGATCCCAGACACGCCGTACACCCCGCCGGAGCCCGAGCCCCTGGCCGACATCGAACCGGTCTTCGGTGACCCCGGGTCGCCCACCTTCCCGCCCCCGGTCCAGTTCGACGACGCCGAGTCGTCCGACGGCGGGTTGGCGTCCGACGAGCCCACGCCCGCCGCGGCACCCCAGGGTGGGCCGCGAGACGGTGAGGTCGAGGCGGCCATGGATGAGGCTCCCGCCCCCGAATCCGTCGAGGTGCCGTCCACCGCCCCCGAGGAACCGGCCGCCGAGCCGGCCGTGGCCCAACCCGCAGGTGCCGGGCCCGACGCCTCTGGCGTGGGCAGCGGGTCCACCGGCGAGATCCCGCCGGCCGATGAGCCGGCATCGTCGGCCCTCCCGCCGCCGGCGTCGTTCGCCCCGCCCGCCGACCTCCCGCCCCCGGCCGCGTTCACGCCGCCGCCCGCGGGCGAGGCCGGCTCGGATGCGGCGGTGCCCGAGCCGTCGTTCGCCCCCCCGCCCCCCCCCGGGGCGGGGGGGGCCCCCCCCCCCCCCCCCGCCGCCCCCCCCCCCCCCCCCCCGGCCCCGCCCCCCCCCCCCCGCCCCCCACCCCCCCCCCCC
>DAIMFV010000253.1:0-1115 GCA_036724365.1 Acidimicrobiales bacterium
CACCGGCCGCCTGCACCGGACCCACCAGGAGCGGGGCCGTCGCCTCCTGTTGGTGGTGGGCGTGACGCTCAACCTGGGCCTGCTCGCGTGGTTCAAGTACAAGGGGTTCTTCGCCGAGAGCGCGTCGGGCATCCTCGGCGTGGTCGGCATCGACCTCACGCCCCCGGCGCAGTCGGTCCTGCCCCCCGTGGGCATCAGCTTCTTCACCTTCCAGGCGCTCAGCTACCTGATCGACACCTACCGGCGGCGCATCGAGCCGTCGCCGCTGCTCGACTTCGCCGTGTACCTGTCGTTCTTCCCGCACCTGGTGGCCGGGCCGATCGTGCGGGCCTCGGAGTTCCTCCCCCAGCTCCGCGTGCCACGAGACGCCCGACAGGTCGACACCGGGCTGGCCTTCTGGCTGATCGCCGTGGGTCTGTTCAAGAAGGTGGTCGTGTCCAGCTACCTGGCCGACGCCATCGTGGATCCGGTCTTCCGCATCCCGTCGCAGCACCAGGCGGTGGACACCCTGCTGGGCATCTACGGCTACGCCATCCAGATCTACTGCGACTTCTCGGGCTACACCGACATGGCCATCGGCCTGGCCCTGCTCCTCGGGTTCCGGTTCCCGCAGAACTTCGACGCGCCCTACACGTCGTCCACCCTCCAGGAGTTCTGGCGGCGCTGGCACATGACGCTCTCGCGCTGGCTGCGCGACTACCTGTACATCCCGCTGGGCGGCAGCCAGCGGGGCCCGCGCCGGGCGTACGTGAACCTGTTCCTCACGATGCTCATCGGTGGGTTGTGGCACGGGGCGGCGTGGACGTTCGTGGTGTGGGGCGCGCTGCACGGCGGCTACCTGGCCGCCGAGCGCTGGTGGACGAGCCGCCCGCCCACCGAGCGGCGGCCCGGCGCCGCCGAGCCGGTGCTCGAACCGATCCTGGCCGCCGGCGAGCACCCACGACCCGGTCTGGGCGGGTCCGGCCCCGGAGGTGGCGGCCTGGCCGCCGAGGCCCTGCCCCACGCGCCGGATGCCGGTCCGGACAACCCGCCAGACCCGGCCGACGGGCTCCGGGCGGCCATCGAACGGCTCGTCGAGCGCGACCGCACGCAGCAGGTCCACGCCGCCGAAGACG
>DAIMFV010000253.1:1125-5280 GCA_036724365.1 Acidimicrobiales bacterium
GGGGGCGCCCGGCCCGCCGAGCCCCTCCCCAGGGCGCCGGACGGCGGCCCGACCACCCCGCAGGCCCCGCCCGGCGGGCTCGGTGCGGCCACCGACCGGCTCGGCGAGAGGCGCCCGCCGCTCTCACCCCGCGCCCGGCTGTGGCTCGGGCGCGTCGTCACCTTCCACGTGGTGTGCCTGGGCTGGGTGTTCTTCCGGGCCCCCACGCTGTCCGAGGCGTTCGCCGTCCTCGACCGGCTGTTCGACCTCGGCACCGGCCAGGGGGTCAACCTGGTGGTGGTGGCCACCATCGCCATCTTCCTGGGCACCCAGTTCGTGCCCAGCGACGCGGTGGGCCGCGCCCAGGCCCGGTTCTCCCGTCTCGCGGCCTGGCAGCAGGGCGCCCTGCTCGCCCTCTTCCTCGTGTTCACCAGCGCGCTGAGCCCCACCGGCGTCGCGCCCTTCATCTACTTCGCGTTCTGAGCTCCCGATGACCGACCCGACGCCCACCCCGAGCACCGACGAGCACAAGTACCCGCCCGAGCCCGAGCCGCGCCGTCGCATCCCGGCCGGCCAGGCGATGGTGGCCGTGCTCGTGGCCCTGCTGCTGGCGTCACTGCTCAACGCCGACCGACTGGCCTACACCGCCCGAACCCAGCCGTTCGGGTGGCAACGGACCTGGGCCATGCGCGTCACCGGTGCACTCGAGACCACCAGCGACGCCCTGCTGCTCAACCGGCCCCGGCAGTTCCTCGCCCGGCTCACCGACAACGAGGACCCACCACCGCCGGACCCCACGTCCGACGTCGACATCGTGCGACCGGGGGCGGGCGGGGTCACCACCACCACCAGGCCGCCGGAGTTCCGGGTGCCGTCCGAGGCCGAACCGGTGCGGATCCTGGTGGCCGGCGACTCGTTGATGGGCTTCATCGGCCCGGCCCTGGTGAACGAGCTCGAGGGCCACCCGGTGGAGGTGACCGAGGACTGGAAGGTGGCCACCGGCCTCGCCCGACCCGACGTCTTGAACTGGCCGGCCCAGCTCAACGCCGACATGGCCCAGCTCGATCCCGAGGTGGTGATCCTGGGGTTCGGTGGCAACGACATGCAGGACATGGACACCGACCGCGGCCGGGTCGCCGTGGGCACCGAGGCGTGGAAGACCGAGTACCAGCGGCGGGGGGGCCCGGTGCTCAACGCGGTGGAGGCTCCCCACCGCACCGTGTACTGGATCGGGCTCCCCGTCACCACCCGGGACAACATCGAGCGAGCGGCTCCCGCCCAGACCGCGGCGGTGCGGGCCGAGATCTCGGCCCGACCGTGGGCCCACTTCGTGGACACCCGCCCCCTGCTGTCGCCCGACGGCACCTACACCATGTACCTGGTTGACCCCGACGGCACCGAGGTGAAGGTGCGAGAGGGAGACGGCGTGCACCCCAACCTGGCCGGAGCCACACGGATGATCGCCCCCACCGCCCAGGCCATCATCGTCGAACGAAAGCTCGACCAGGTCGTCGCCCCCACCACGACCACCACGACGACCACGACGACCACCCGATCGCCATCCTCCTCGTCGCCGCCCACCACCGGCGGCTGATCACCGGCGACTGATCACCGGCGACTGGGTTCCGGCCGCGGGGTTCAGGCGACCGGGTTCACGGGCCGTGGTCGCCCGCCAGCTCGAAGGCCACGTGCCCGCCCGGAGGCGGCGAGATCCAGATGCGTCCGCCGTGGGCGGCCACCAGTCCCCGGGCTATGGCGAGCCCGAGCCCACCGCCGCCCGTCTCCCGGCTGCGGCTCTCGTCGGCGCGGCTCCAACGGTCGAACGCGTGCTCCGCGAACTCGGCCGTGAACCCGGGGCCGGCGTCGGCCACCTCCACCGTGGGCATGCCGTCGTGGCGGACGGTGACCGTGACCACCGATCCCTCCGGCGCATGGCGGATGGCGTTGTCCAACAGGTTCCGCACCACCCGGCCCAGGGCGTTCGTGTTGCCCCGCACCCGCACGTGATCGACCGCCTCGAGTTTCACCGTCACCCCGCGAGCGGCGGCCGTGGGCGTGAGCGCCTCGACCGCCTCGTCGCAGCACTCGCTCAGGTCCACCCGGCCGAGGTCGAGGTCGAGGTGGCCGCCCTCGATCCGAGCCAGCAGGAAGAAGTCGTCCACCAACGCGGTGAGCGCGGCGACATCGGCCTGCATGGACCGCAGGTACCGCGGCGGATCCGGGGCCACCCCGTCGACGAGGGCGTCGAGGGCCGCCCGGAGTGCGCTCAACGGCGAACGCAGGTCGTGGCTGATGCTGGACAGCATCTGGGTCCGCTCCCGGTCGAGCAGGGCCTGTTCGGCCTCCAGCTCGGCCAGCCGTCGGCTGAGGCGGTCCAGGGCCGCCGCGACCCGGCCGAGCTCGTCGCTCCGCGGGGGCACCGGACCGAGCTGGCGGTCGCCGGCCTCGATCCGTCCCACCGTGCGGGCCAGCTCGCGCGCCGTTCGACCGAGCGCGGAGGTGGCCACCGCCACGAGCACCCCGGCGATGACGGCAGCCAACGCCAGCACCGCGAGCACCGGGCCGAGCTGGTCCTCGTCGAGGATCATCAGCCGGGCCAGGAGCCAGGCGGCGAGGGCCGCCACCACCACACCGGTGGTGGTGATCACGAGGAGCTGCCGGCGCAGCGTGGGGAACGCGGCCGTCCAGCGCCGAAGCCCCAGGCCCACGGCCAGCGTCACGGCCACGATCGCCAGCGCGGCCAGGACCAGGGTCACGGCTCGTCCCCGGGCTCGAACCGGTAGCCCACGCCCCACACCGTCACGATCCACCGAGGGTGCTCGGGGTCCCGTTCCAGCTTCTGGCGGAGCCGGCCCACGTGCACCGTCACGGTCGCCGGGTCCTGGAACTCGGGGGCCGAATCCCACACCTGTTCGAGCAGCTGGCGACGGGTGAACACCTGCCGGGGAGAGCCGGCGAGCAGCGCGAGCAGGTCGAACTCCTTGGCGGTGAGCGCCACGGACACGCTCCCCACCGACACCACGCGGGACCCGAGGTCCACACGGAGTCGGCCATGCTCGAGGACGCGCCCCTCGACCGACGACGCCGACGCTGATGGCGCCGACGCTGAAGACGACCGGCGCAACACGGTGCGGACCCGGGCCGCCACCTCCCGGGCCGAGAACGGTTTGACCACGTAGTCGTCGGCCCCCAGCTCCAGACCCACGATGCGGTCGACCTCCTCGGCGCGCGCGGTCAGGAGGATCACAGGAACGTCGCCTCGCTCGCGCAGCCGACGCAGGATCGACAGGCCGTCGAGCCCGGGAAGCATGACGTCGAGCACCACGAGGTCGGGGCGATGCTCGTCGAGGTAGGCCACCGCGGCGTCTCCGGTGGCGGCTTCGACCACGCGGTGACCGTCGAGCGAGAGGTAGCGCGCCACCACCTCGCGCACCATCGGTTCGTCGTCGACCACGAGCACCGTGGTGGCAGGGGGCCCGCCGACCGCGGCCGGGGCCACGGACCGGGGGGTGGACGACGGGGCAATGGGCGCAGGGTAGGCCCCTGCCTCCGGGCCCGACAGGGGTGGGGTGGAGAGTTTCGTGATCGTTTCGACTTCCGCGGTCGGGTCGTGAGATGGGCCCCCCACGATCGTGGACGTGACCTCCCACCGACCCTCCGCCGCCCAGGGCGCCGTCGCCGGGGCCGTGGCGGCGGCCACCGCGCTGGCGGTGGGCGAACTGGGCTCGGCCCTGGCCGGGCTCGTCGTCTCGCCGGTGCTCGGGGTGGGCGGCCGGTTCGTCGACCGCTTCGCCGCCAGCCTCAAGGAGGTGGCCGTCGCCCTCTTCGGCACCAACGACAAGGCGGCCCTGGTGGTGGGCACCCTGGTCGTCACGGTGGCGATCGGGGCGATGACGGGTGTGGTCGCCCGGCGCCACCGCTGGCTTCCGTGGCTGGTCTTCCCGGTGTTCGGCGTGGTCGGCGCCCTGGCCCAGCTCAGCGACCCCCGCATCTCGGGTCCCGCCCCGTGGGTGGTGGCCGGGGCCTCGGCCGGGCTCGGGGCCGCGGCGCTCGGTGTGCTGCTGCGGTGGAGCGGCGCGCGCGGCAATCTTGCCTTAGCTGCCGCCGCATTGCTGGGGTTCGCGATCGGCGCCGAGCTCGATTTCATGTCCTACCTGATCGGGCGTTATTTCGGCA